>CAWHBH010000039.1:0-149075 GCA_963827525.1 uncultured Thermoleophilia bacterium | reverse complement strand
GCCCAGTACCAGGGTGACGGCGTGCTCGCCTACTTCGGGTATCCGCATGCGCACGGACACGATGCCGTTCACGCGGTTCGTGCGGGGCTCGAGGTCATCCGAGCCGTGGAGGCGCTCTCCGGGCCGCACCTTGAGAACCGCGAGGTGCGCCTTGCTGCGCGCGTTGGTATCGACACGGGCGTCGTGGTTGTAAGCGAGATGGGAGCGGGCGAGCGTCGTCAGTCCCTCGCCGTGGAGACACGGTGAACATGGCGGCGCGGTTGGAGAAGCTTGCTGATCCCGGCACGGTCGTCGTCAGCGCGGCGACCGAGCGTGTTACACGCGGGTACTTCGTCTTCGCGAGGAAAGATGCCGTACAGGTCAAGGGCATCGCCGCACCTATCAACGTCTATCGCGTCGCCGACGACACGGGTATCCGGACTCGTCTCGCGCTTGCTGCCGCCACCGGCCTCACACCGCTCGTCGGCCGAGAGCAGGAGCTCGAGGCGATGGAGGAGCGCTGGCGCCTCGCGTGCGGAGGGACCGGCCAGGCGGTCCTCGTCACTGGGGAGCCCGGGATTGGGAAGTCGCGTGTCGTTCACGAGCTGGGCCGGCGCATCGGCGAGGAAGGGGCTCGCGCGGTCTTCCAGGCATCTCCTTACTACTCGAGTAGTGCCCTCCACCCCGTAATCGAAGAGCTCGGGCGAGTGTTCCGCATCGACGGCACGGGCGGCGACGAAGGCAGTCTCGCCCGCCTGACGGAAGAGCTCGAGGCGCAGGGAGTCTCAGTCGAGGCGACGCGCCCCGCTCTTGCCTCGCTGCTCTCGATCGCCGAGACCGGTATTGATGCGACGCGCGAGCTTGCGCCACAGGAGCAGAAGCGGCAGACGTTCGCGGCATTGAGGACTTTGATGGCTGCGGAGTCCACGCGGCATCCCGTTCTCGCCGTCTTCGAGGACATCCATTGGGCCGACCCCTCGACCCTCGAGCTTCTCGGCCTCTTGCTTGCGGACGCCCCGACGCAGCGCATCCTCATCGTCATGACCGCGAGGCCTGAGTTTGAGCCACCCTGGCCCACCGACACGACCTTCGCAAGGGTGAGCCTCGCGCGCCTGGAAGGAAGTGAGGTCGACGAGCTCATGGCCGCCGTCCTCGGTGAAGGAAGTCTGCCGAAAGGCGTGCGCGCCGAGGTCGCCGAACGAGCCGCAGGCGTGCCCCTCTTTATCGAGGAGACGCTCAAGATGATCCTCGAGGCTGGGTCGGGCGACCCACGAGCAATACCCGGCACCCTTCAGAACTTGCTCACGGCTCGTCTCGACGCGCTCGGCGACTTGAAGGAGCTCGCTCAACTTGCCGCGGTCGCCGCACTCGGGGGCGAGTTCAGCTTCGAGTTGCTTCACACAGTGACCCAATCACCTGAAGCGACGCTGAAGGAGTCCCTGGCCGAACTCGTGCGCGCAGAGTTCCTGTACCAACGCGGCACTGCAAGCGACCCGGTGTACGTCTTCAAACACGCCCTCATCTGGGAGGCGGCGTATGGATCACTGCTGCGTTCGGGGCGCAGAAGCTTCCATGCTCGCATCGCCCGGGTTCTCGAGGAAACGTTTCCGGAGCGCATCGAGCACGAGCCCGAGTTGATCGCCCAGCACCTGGCGGAGGCGGGCCGGATGCTCGAAGCAATCCGCTATTGGCAGCAGGCTGGCGAGCGGGCACTGCGAGCGTGGGCAACGGAGGAGGCGGCTACTCACTTCGAGCGAGGCCTCGAGCTCGTGCCCCTGTCGGAGGATCAGCAAACCCGGGAGCTCGAATTGGCACTCCAGCTTGCTCGCGGTACGGCGCTGATGGCCGCGCGCGGCTACGCAGCACCCGAGGCCGAGGCATCGTTTGCGCGCGCCGAAGCTCTCAGCCGCGAGGTGGCTGATCCCTCGCGTCTCGCCCCGGCGCTTTACGGACTCGGCGCCTTTTACGCCTCAACCGCGCAACCACAGAAGGCTTGTGAATTCGGCGGTCGCCTGCTCGCCGTCGCCGACGCTCAGGGTGACGAAGACATGCTCATCGAGGCGAACGTCATCCTCGCCATCGCTGAGTATCTGAAGGGAGATCCCGCGGCAGCCGTGACGAGCGCAAAGCAGGTGCTCGCCCGGTGGGAGCCCGAGAAGCACCGCAACCACATCTTTGCCTACGGCCAAGAGCCGGGGATTGTGGCCATGACGATGACGGCGCTCGCTCATGGATGGCTCGGACGCCTCGATGAGGCACTGGCGTTTGCGGATGAGGCCGAAGGGCGGGGTCGCGAGGCCGGACATCCACTCACCCTCGCCTTCACCCTCGGCGGTGATGGCATTCTCTACCAGCTGGTCGCCGACATCGAGCAGGTCGAGCGCGCAGCCGCCGAGCTCGTGACGGTAGCGAGTGAGCATGCGCTACCTATGTGGCTTGCATGGGGCCGGATCATGCGCGGCTGGGCGCTCCTTCAGCGCAGCCAAGCCGAGGAAGGCATGGCGGAGATCAAGGTCGGCCTGGAGGCTGCCGAGGCAGTTCACTTCTCGGTGATGAAGATCCACTTCCTGAGCCAGCTTGCCGAATCGTTCGGCAGGCTCGGGCACGTGAGCGAGGGAGTCACGATGCTCGAGGAGGGCTTTGCTGCCCTCGAGGCTACGGACGAGCGAGTCTCAGAGGCGGAGCTTCACCGCTCGCGCGGATTTCTGCATCTCGCCGACAACGGCGACGCCCTCGCGGCTGAAGCATGCTTTCGGCATGGGATTGACGTCGCCCGCCGCCAGCAGGCCCTTTTGCTCGAGCTTCGCTCGGTCACGGCCCTCGCCGAACTTCTCGTCGCGGAGGGGCGAGCCGAGGAGGCACAGGTGCTCTTGGAAGACGTGACCGGTCGCTTCACGCAGGGCCACGGAACTCCGGTGCTCCAGAGTGCGAGCGCCCTGCTCAAGCGGATCGGTGTCCAGACATAGAGCTTCCCTCCCCAGGTGTCACCAGTTATGGGACACGGGCGCGGGTGCCCACCCTGCAACCACTGTCACCAAGCCAGAAAGAATGTGATCGTCCCAGGCGCACGGCTGATCCGAGTCACCATCGGACGCGCGGCGTGACCGGCGGCGTCGGCTCGTGGATCGAGCGCCGGGCCAGGATCCATCCCGAGCGCATCGCCCTGGCATGGGGCGAGGAGCGGATCACGTACGGCGACCTCGCCGGCCGAATCCGGAAACTGGGCCACGCGTTCAGCTCGTTCGGGATCGGCCGGGGAGATCGGGTCGGGTGGCTGGGACCCAACCACCCGGCTTTCCTCGAGACCCTCTTCGCAGCCTCCTCCCTCGGTGCCGCCCTTGCCCCCGTCAACCATCGGCTGGACCAGGAGGCGATTGCCGCGCAGCTCGAGGACGCCTCCCCCACCGTGCTGGTGGCCACCGGAGCGCCTCCCGGGCAGGCTCTTCCTCGGTCGGTCCAAGCCGTGATCACCGTCGGGTCGACCCCCGGAGCAGGGGGCGACTTCGACGACCTCGTGGCGGGAGCTGCGGAGGATCCCATCAGCGATGTCGTGTCGCACGACGATGTCTGCCTGATCCCCTACACATCCGGCACGACGGGTCCATCGAAGGGCGTGATGCTGACCCATGGGAACGTGACGTGGAACGTCATCAACTTGTTGACCCGCGCGGACTTCCGAAACGACGACGTCACGCTCGCCGTCACCCCATTCTTCCGCTCCGGGGGTACCGGGGTGAACGTCCTGCCCGTCCTGTTCATGGGGGGAACCGTGGTCGTCCCCGAGGCCATGGAACCCGATCTCCTGCTTCGCCTCATGGAGCGGCACCGCGCCACGGTCGGGTTCGCCAATCCCGACTTGGTCGAAGCTCTGACCAGCTCGTCTCTGTGGTCCACGACGGATCTCTCCACCATGCGGTTCATCGTGACGGGTGGCGCCCCGGTCCCCGAGCGCCTGATCCGTGCATGCCTCGAGCGCGGCCTGAACCTGGTACAGGGGTACGGGCTCTCGGAGGCGGGACCGCTCGTCCTGATCCTCGATCCCGCGAGCGCCCTTCGGAAGGTGGGCGCTGCCGGGAAGCCGGCCTTGTTCGTCGACATCCGGATCGTTCACGCCAACGGTCTCGACGCTCTACCCGGAGAGACCGGCGAGCTCCTCGTGCGTGGTCCGAACGTGATGGCCGGCTACCTGAACCGGCCGGAGGCCACGCGGGCAACCGTCGACGAGGACGGGTGGCTCCACACGGGCGATGTGGTCCGCCTGGACGAGGACGGCGACGTCTGGATCGTCGATCGACTCCAGGCGGGGTTCCTGGTCGGCGGTAGGATCGTCTATCCGGGGGATGTGGAGCGCGTCCTCCTGGATCACCCGGCGATCGCCGACGCCGCCGTGGCAGGGGCACCGGCACCGAACGGAGACACGGTCGTGGCCGCGTACGTCGTCCTAGCGCGGGGCGCTACAGCGTCCGAGGCCGAGATCCGTGCGTCCTGCGCCGAGCGGCTGCCTGCGGACGTGGTCCCTGTGTCTGTGATGTTCGTCGATCGCGTGCCCCGGAGCTCCGTCGGCAAGCTCCTGCGCGCGGAGCTCCACGGACTGAGTCCGCCCTCCGAAGGCGCATCCGGCCGGTAGCGCCCGCACTCGCACACCATCCGGACTCTCTCGTTCCACGACCTCACACACCGCCATCACACACCTGATTCGTTCCGGTGCCGACGTGGCCCTCGTGCAACGGTTCGCCGGACACTCGAAGCCGTCGATCACACTCGACCTCTACGTCGGTAGTTCGAGAAGCGCGGGGTCAACGACTCCGGTCAGCGGCTCGCCCCGGCCTACGCGGGTGTTCTCGACTGAGAGTGTGTAGCGAAATGCCCTAGCTAGGCCCAGGGGAGGCGATCCCAGTACGAGGGCCGCTCTCGCCGTGACGGCTCGAACCGGCCCACGGACGCCTGCTCGAAATCGGTCGTCTCCTCCTCGACGCTCGCACCGTAGCGCGCCGCGAGCTCGGACACCGGGTAGTGCAGCTGCTCGTCCGGCGTTCGCGTCCCGGCCATCAGGATTACGCACGGCCCGTCGCCGGCGCCCACAAAGATGTGCTCGGTCCCGGGGGGACAGTGGAAGAAGTCCCAGGGCCGGAGGAGCCGCTCCTCACCCTCGACGAGCAGTCTGCACTCCCCTGAAAGCACGAGGAAGGCCTCCTGCTGATTCTCGGAGTGGTAGAGGCCGTTCGGCTGGCCCGGCTCCAAGACGCGGAGCTTGATGGCGAACTGTGGAAACCAGAACTCCTGGCTTTCGAAACGGCAGTCCGAGCCGGGCGGCTTCTTCTCGCTGTTCTCCGCCGTCAACCACTGGGCGTCCCGCACGTTCACGACGAACCAGCCGTCGCTAGCTGGCGCGAGGCCTGAGCCGGAGTCGTCGAGCCGCGCCTCGGAAACCATCGTCAGATCATAAAAGGAGGCCGGATCGCGCTTGAGCCCCGAATCTGACCTACGTCGGGCCTAGAGACGAAATGAGGCCCCTCGCGGGCCTCTTCCTTGCTTGAAACGGCTTGTCTAAGCCATGGGCGGTACGGGGCTCGAACCAGTGACCCCAGCTTGTCGAGGAAGCAAATCGGGTAACCGTGATTTTTCGTGAGTCGCCAAGGCGCATGAAAGCTCTACACGGAAACTCACGGCAACTCAGCGCGACTCCCGCAACTTTCCATGTGTCTTTCCATCAGCCTGAAGGCGAGCCGTCCCGCCTCTGTCCTCGACGAGTTGGTAACGGCCCTTTGCTCGCGACCTCAGACTAGCCGGGACAGTTAGACGAACACGCTCAGCGGCATCACCATGCCGACGTTCCAGACGCCAGCGTCGACGATCTCGTGGATCCGTAGGTCACCCGCGAGGCTGCAGAGGACGTACGCGTCCTCTCGGCTCAGCCCCTTCTCGGTGCCGAGCCACGAGATCATGTTGCGCACGGCCATGCGTGCGCCCTGCATGAGGTCGGCGTCGATTCCCATCGTGCCGTAGTGCGGCCCGGGATCTCCCACAGCGCGCGGAACGAGGAACGCCGGCCCGGGAATCGATCGCTTGTCGAGCCCAAAGCGAAGTGTCGCTCGCATCGCGCACTCGATCGCGCTCACGCAGACCTCGCCGTCTCCTTGGGCGCCGTGACCGTCTCCGCACGAGAAGAGCGCCCCCTCGCACCAGACGGGCAGCCAGAGCGTGGAGCCTACGACGAGATGACGGCAGTCGACATTTCCTCCACCCCTGTGCGGGGGGAACGGGGAGTGCTCCCCTGGCTCCTCGGTCGGCACGCCCATCGTGCCGAGGAACGGATCGAGCGGTACTTCGACCCCGGGTGCGACGCTCGCCTTCGACCCGTTCCGCAGGTCGTAGACCTTCAGGAACGGATCCGGGAAGTCATCCGGAAGGAGACCGAGCTCGGGAATGAAGGCCGTCCAGCCCCATGGGCCTGGGGCGAGCTCCAAGACCTCGACCTCGAGCGTGTCGCCAGGCTCGGCGCCCTCGACGAACACCGGCCCGGCCAGGTTGTAGATGGTGTCGAAATCCCACTCCACCTCGTCGATCGTCGACGTCTCGGCCACCTGGCCCTCGCCCGTTATCGGAATGTCGAAGCGAACGACGTCGCCGGGACTCACCGCGAGTGCGGGCTCTCGATCGCGCGTCCAGTCGTGATGAATGTCCGGCGGCCCTACACGGTGCTCCCGCCCCATCGCTTCCCTCCTCGTCAGGTCCAGTCCGTGTTCGAGGTGATCGAGCGATCGAGTGTAAGCAGCTGTCGGCACGCCTGCTGAAGACGTCTTGGACTCTCTTGTGGCGCAATGGACGGCGCGTTACGATCGAACGACGCTCACCGACATGTCTCCGCGGCCTACGTGTGGAGCTTCGGTTTGGAGCGGAACCGAGAGGCGAGGAGAGGACATGAGTCGTGCACCGAAGGTCCTGGTCGTTCTAACGGTCGTCGCCCTCGGACTGGTGACCGCCGCGTTTGCGAGCACCGGCTCGCCGCAGCGTGCGGCGAGTCCGGATCGCGCCGCGCTGACGCAAGATCGCGCGGCGCTGATGCAGGCCCACCGCGGGGGAACCATGAAGCTCATCGCCAAGACCGCCGGGGGCACGCTCGACCCGCAGGTGAACTACACGCTCCAGTACTGGAACCTGTACATGGCGACCTACGACGGCCTGCTCGCGTTCACGAAGGCGGGCGGAAGCGCGGCCTTCGTCGTCGTCCCGGACCTCGCCGAGAAGCTGCCCACGATCACGAACGGCGGGAAGAGATGGACGTTCAAGATCCGCAAGGGCGTCAAGTTCTCGAATGGCAAGGAGGTCACGACCGACGACGTCGTCGCCTCTTTGCAGCGAATCTTCAAGGTCAAGAGCCCGACGTCGGGCGGGTTCTACGCCGGCATCGTCGGCGCGGACGCCTGTCTCAAGAAGGCGGCCACGTGCACGCTCAAGGGCGGCGTCACCTCGAACCCGTCGGCGCGAACGGTCACCATCAACCTCAAGGCGCCCGACCCCGAGTTCAAGTACAAGCTCGCCGTCCCCCATGCTGCGATCGTCCCCGCGGATAGCCCCGCGAAGGATGCGGGGACGAAGCCCGTCCCGGGCACCGGGGCGTACTACTTCTCCTCGTACAACCCGAACAAGCAACTGGTCCTGAAACGCAATCCCCATTTCAAGGAGTGGTCGCGTCTAGCGCAACCCGACGGCTATCCGGATCAGATTACGATGTCGTTCGGCCTCACGACCGAGGCGCAGGTTACGGCGGTGGAGAACGGCCAGGCCGACTGGATGTTCGACTTCCCGCCGGCCGACCGTCTCTCGGAGATCGGCACGAAGTACGCGGACCAGGTGCATCTCAACCTGCTCACCGCGTTCTGGTACCTGCCGATGAACACGAACATCCCGCCCTTCAACAACGTGAAGGCGCGCCAGGCCGTGGCCTACGCGATCGACCGCAACGCCACGATCAAGATCTTCGGCGGGCCGAGGCTGGCCTCGCCTTCGTGCCAGGTGCTTCCTCCGGGCTTCCCTGGTTACAAGCCCTACTGCCCGTACACGAAGAACCCCGGAGCGAGATGGTCTGCGCCTGACGTCGCCAAGGCCAAGCGGCTCGTCCAGGAGTCGGGGACCGCGGGCCAGACGGTGTCCGTCTACGCGGCAGACGACCAGGTGAACAAGGACATGGCCATCTACGTGCAGAGCGTCCTCAACCAGATCGGCTACAAGGCGAAGGTGAAGCCGATCTCCGGGAACATCTTCTTCACCTACGTCCAGAACACGAAACACAAGGTCCAGATCAACGTGCAGCAGTGGTACCAGGACTACCCAGCTGCGTCGGACTTCCTGTACATCCTGTTCGGGTGCGAGAACTTCCACCCGGGTAGCGACTCGAGCATCAACATCGCGGGCTTCTGCAACAAGAAAATCAACGCGCAGATGCACAAGGCACTGAAACTCGGCATCGAGAACCAGAAGGCCGCCGACGTGCAGTGGGCGAAGATCGACCGCATGGTCACGGATGCTGCGCCGATGGCGACGCTCTTCAACCCGAAGCACCTCGACTTCGTGTCGAAGCGCGTCGGCAACTTCACCTTCAGCAAGCAGTTCTACTGGATCATCGACCAGTCATGGGTCCAGTAGCGGCTTCAGCGAGGGCCGGGCTTCTGCCCGGCTCTCGCCCGCTCGTTCCCCAATGAGCGAAGCGTTTGTGGGCGGGTCCACCGCCCCGCCGGCGGCGCTCGAGACCGCCGGCGCGAGCCCGTGGAGGCTCGCCTGGCGACGGCTTCGCCGCAACAAGGTCGGCCTGGCGATGCTCGGCCTGTTCGTCGTGATGGTGCTCGCCTCTCTCGCGGCGCCCCTGTATGCGGAGCACATCGCCCACACGGACCCGTTCCGGTCCAACATCGACGGCAAGACGATCGTGAGCGGGAAGGTTGTGCCCGTCATGCAGGATTCGTCCACCGGGCTCGGGCTGGGTGTGACGCCGATCGGCCCCACCTGGGACCCGCACCACTACTTCCTCGGCGCGGACAACCAGGGACGAGACGTCGCGGCACGGCTGCTGTACGGCGGGCGGAACTCCCTGCTGATCGCCGTCGCCGCGGCGATCCTCACGTGTATCGTCGGAACGATCATCGGCCTGGCCGCAGGGTTCTTCGGCGGAGCGGTGGACGGCGTACTGTCTGGTCTGCTCGACGTCGTCTGGGCGTTCCCCGTCTACCTGCTCGCGATCTGCCTCTCCACGGTTCTGCTGACGAGCAGCTACACGATCGGCCCAATCAGGATCGAAGCGGGGAGCCTCGCGCTGCCGATCGTGATCATCGGCATCGTCTACGTGCCGTACGTCGGCCGATCGGTGCGCGGTGAGGCGCTCTCGCTCCGAGAGCGGGAGTTCGTGGAGGCGGCGATCGGCATGGGCTCGTCCTCCTGGCGCCTGCTCCGGAGCGACATCTTCCCAAACGTGGTGACGACGGTGATCGTCCTCTTCCCGCTCATGATCGCGCTCGCGATGGTCACCGAGGCGGCGCTCTCATTCCTCTCGATCGGCGTGCAGCCGCCAGACGCGAGCTGGGGAACGATCATCCTCGACGGCCAGAGCCTGCTCTACACGCGCCCCACGGTCGCCCTCGCGCCGGGCATCGCGATCGTGCTCACCGTTCTCGCGCTCAACGTCCTGGGTGACGCCGTTAGGGACGCGCTCGACCCGCGGGCGAAGCACAAGGCAGGACGCTGATGCTGCGCTTCGTCGCGAGGCGCATGGTCTCGATGGTGCTCGTGCTGTTCGCGATCAGCGTGCTCGTGTTCCTTATCTTCTTCGCGACCCCGGGCGTCGATCCGGCCGCGCGGATCGCAGGGCGGAACGCCGATCAGCAGACGCTGAAAGCCGTCCGTCACGACTTCGGCCTCGACCGTCCGATGCCCGTCCAGTACGCACTGCTCATGAAGAAGTTGTTCATCACCCAAGATCTCGAGTCGTACGTGAACCGTGGGGCGAAGGTCATCCCGCAGGTCGCGGAAGCGGCTCCGGCGACGCTCTCGCTCGTCATCGGAGCCGCTCTGATCTGGGTCCTCACGAGCATCGTCATCGGCGTCATGGCCGCGGTCTTTCGCGGGTCGGCGCTCGACACGATCCTCATGATCGTCGTGCTGATCGGCATCTCGATGCCCGTTTTCTGGCTCGGCGAGGTCGTGAACCTCGTGTCCCAGAGCCGGCTCCACGACACGTTCCTCTTCTCGTGGGTGCCGCCCCTCGGGTACATGCCGCTGACGTCGTCGCCTTTTGGCTGGTTCAAGTCCCTGCTGCTCCCGTGGCTGACCCTGGCGGTCCTGTACGCCGGCATCTATGCCCGGGTCGTTCGGTCGTCGATGATCGAGGCGCAGGAGCAGGACTACGTGCGCACCGCCTATGCGAAGGGGTTGACCGAGCGCAGGATCCTGATCTGGCATTCGCTCCGGACCTCACTCATTGCGTACTTCAGCCTCTTCGGCCTCGACTTCGGCGCGCTCGTCGGCGGCGCCGCGCTTCTCACCGAGGTCGTGTTCGGCCTGCATGGGGTCGGCAAGCTGACCTACGACTCCCTCCAGAACTTCGACCTGCCCGTGATCATGGCCACCGTCATGTATTTGGCCTTCTTCGTGATCGTGGCCAATGCGGTGATCGACCTTCTGTACGCATGGCTCGATCCACGGGTGCGGATTGCCTGACGCAGCGGTCGCACCGCTGCTCGACGTGCGCCACCTGCACGTCGCGTTTCGGACCGAGGACGGCGTCGCCGAGGCGGTGGACGACCTCTCTCTCACCGTCGCTCCGGGTGAGATTCTCGCAATCGTCGGCGAATCCGGGTCCGGGAAGACCGTCTCGATGATGGCCGTCATGCGTCTGATCCGGGATCCCAACGCGATCGTCGACGGCGAGATTCTCTACCGAGGGCGTGATCTCATGACCGTGTCAAAAGACCAAATCCGGTCGATTCGCGGGCGGGAGATCGCAATGATCTTTCAGGATCCGATGACCGCACTGACGCCTGTCTATACGGTCGGCTGGCACATCGCGGAGCAGATCCGAGCTCACTCGCGCGTGTCCAGCGAGCAGGCACGTATCCGCGCGATCGAGCTTCTCGCTGAAGTAGGCATTGCCAACCCGGACCGACGCGTGGACGACTATCCACACCAGTTCTCGGGAGGAATGCGTCAACGGGTGATGATCGCGATGGCGTTGTCCTGCGATCCTGCGCTACTCATCGCAGACGAGCCGACAACTGCGCTCGACGTGACGATCCAGGCGCAGATTCTGGACTTGCTCAAGCGCCTCCGGGACGATCACGGGTCGGCGATCATACTCGTCACGCACGATATTGGCGTCGTCGCGAGCGTCGCGGAGCGGGTCGCCGTCATGTACGCGGGGCGAATCGTGGAGGAAGCGCCGAAGGCGAGCCTCTTCCGGAATCCGCAGCATCCCTACACCTGGGGCCTGCTCGGATCGATGCCGCGCCTGGACCGGCCGCGGCTCCGACGGCTCGCTGCGATCCCGGGCGCTCCGCCTTCGCCGTTCGCGCCACCGGAGGGGTGCCGCTTTGCGCCGCGCTGCCCGCACCGCTTCAACCTCTGCTCGATCCAGCCAGAGCTGCTCGAGCGGAGCGAACCCAGTCACACGGACGCCTGTCATCTCGACGTCGTCGAGCGGTCGGTGTTGAGACAGCGCTCTGGCGTAGCGCAGGAGAGCGCATGAGCGCGCCTGCCGTGGGTCGCCCCCTCATCGCTGCGGAGGAACTCGTCAAGCACTTTCCGGCTCGAGCGAGCTCATTCGGAGGCAGCGGCCACGATCTGGTGCACGCAGTCGACGGTGTGTCACTCGAGGTACGCGGAGGCGAAACCCTCGGTGTCGTGGGCGAGTCCGGTTGCGGAAAGTCGACGCTCGGGCGGCTCCTGGTCAGGCTCCACGAACCGACGAGCGGCATTGTGACTTTCGACGGGACCGACATCACGACGCTGTCACGCAGGGAGCTCCGGCCGTTCCGTCGGGAGATGCAGATGATCTTCCAGGATCCATACGCATCGCTCAATCCGCGGAAGCGGGTCGTCCAGCTCGTCGGTGATCCACTTCGCATCCACGGCTACGGCTCGTCCGCGACGATCCGGCAGCGGGTTCGGGAGCTGCTCGAAGTGGTTGGCCTCTCCCCCAGCCACATAAACCGCTACCCACACGAGTTCTCCGGCGGGCAGCGGCAGCGAATCGGCGTCGCTCGCGCCCTGGCGTTGAACCCGCGACTCATCGTGGCGGACGAGCCGGTCTCGGCGCTGGACGTGTCGATTCAAGCCCAGGTCGTGAACCTGCTCGACGATCTGCAGGACGAGTTCGGCCTCACGTACGTCTTCATCGCGCACGACCTCGGCGTCATCCGGCACGTGTCACATCGGATCGCGGTGATGTACCTCGGCGTCATCGTCGAGGAAGCGCCCGCCGACGTGCTCTACGAGAGCCCGATCCACCCCTATACAGAGGCCCTCCTCTCTGCGATTCCCGTCATCGACATGGACGATGCCCCGGCTCCGACTCGCAAGCGGATCGTGCTCGAGGGCGAGGTACCGAGCGCCATCCACCCGCCGGCCGGGTGCCGTTTCCATCCGCGCTGCCGATACGCGACCGACATCTGCCGAGCTGAGCGACCTCCGCTCGCCGACTTCGGCAACGGTCGCCTCGCCGCGTGCCATCACCCTCTGGGAGGCGCGCTCCCACTCGCGGCCGAAGCCCGCTCCGCCACACACGACGACAAAGGAGGTTGAGATGCAGCTGCGCGAGGGCCGGATGACCTGGAACGGTTACGAGACGTGGTACCGCGTACACGGTGAGCTCGCACACGACTCCGATCTCACACCGGTCGTCATCTGTCACGGTGGCCCAGGCGCAGCCCACGATTACTGCGAGCCGATCGCAGACCTCGCACGGCGGGGCAGGGCCTGCGTTCTGTACGACCAGGTCGGCTGCGGGAAAAGCCAGCATCTTCCCGATGCCCCCACCGACTTCTGGACGACGGAGCTCTTCAAGGACGAGCTCGTGGAGCTCACCCGCCACCTGGGCGTTGCCGGCCGGCACGCGATAGTGGGTCAGTCCTGGGGTGGAATGCTGGCGATGGCACACGCCCTCGATCATCCGTCCGGCCTGCGAGGGCTGGTCGTCGCCGACTCCCCGGCGAGCATGCCGCTCTGGATCGCCGAAGCGAATCGCTTGCGCACCCACTTACCGCCGGACGTTCAACAAACCCTGCTTCGGCACGAGGAAGCGGGAACGACCGACGACCCGGAGTACGAGATGGCCGTGCGGGTCTTCTACGACCGCCACCTATGCCGTGTCCCGTGGCCCGACTGCCTCGAGCGCAGCTTCGCGCAGCTGGCAGACGACCCGACCGTCTATCACACGATGAACGGTCCGAGTGAGTTCCATGTGATCGGGTCACTCATGACCTGGGACATCACAGACCGTCTCCACACGATCACGACACCGACGCTGCTCGTCTCGGGCCGGTACGACGAGGCGACTCAGCACATCGTCGAACAGATCCACGAACGGATCCCCGGCTCGGAGTGGACGATCTTCGAGGACTCGAGCCATCTCCCCCATATCGAGGAGCCGGAGGCGTTCCTGGAGCGCGTCGACGCCTTCCTGCGCTCGATCGACTGAGCCCCGAGGCCCAGCGGTCACGAAGGCGGCTCCACAGACGGGGGGCTCGGCACCGCCTTCGCTGATCGCGCCTGCTCCTGTCGTCTCCGAGCGGCGGTCGCACCGACAACGAAGCCCTTCTCCTCGCTGACGCGAACGGCCTCGACGCGCACCTCCTCGGCCTCCTCGGTGAAGCCCCCTACATCGAGGACCTCGCCGAGGCCGTCCAGCACGAACCACTGGAGAAAGAGAAAATCCGTGGGCTCCACGATCGCTACGGCCTCTCGGGCGATTCGGACCGCCTCCTCGATGTCCCCCTTGCGGGCGAGGATCTTCGCCCTGACGGATCGCAGCAAGCCTTGCGAGTAGGCGTCGTCGCTGCCGGCGGTCTCGTCCCCCAGCTGAATGAACGCCTCGACTTCCTCGTATCGGCCTTGGACGTAGATGGCCTCCGCAAGGATGCCCGCAATCGTGGGAAGCCAGGCCAGCTCGCCCGTCTTCTGAAGCGTCGCAACGGCCCACCGCAGCTCACGCTCGGCGACCGCCGCGTCACCCGCCCACAGCTCTGCCAACGCGCTCATCTCCGTGAGCGGCCCCGCGATCCAGACGGTCAGCCCAACCTCCTCGAGCGCAGACCGCGCCTGCCCGATCAGCTGCCGCGACTCGTCGAAGCGGCCGCGCATCGCTTCGAGGTTCCCCCAGCTGAAGAGAGCGGCCGACATCGCCTTTCGGTCACCCTCGGCGCTGGCCAGCACGTCGCGACACCGGCGAATTCCCGCGTCGACCGGCATCCGGCCTGCCCAGACGACCAACGGCAGCCAGGAGAGCGACTCAAGCCACTCTCGGTGGTCGCCGGCGGCATACGCGTGCACAGCCGCCTGCTCCCACGCCTCCTCGGAGGCCCCGAAATTGCACTTCGTCAGATGGAACAGACCGAGCAGGGACCAGCCCTTCGCCAGCCCGTGCCCGTCGTCGTGCTCCTCGAAGATCGATATGGCCCGCCTTGCCTCGCGATACGCCTCTTCTGCCCAGCCCTCCGGCTCGGCCAAGAAACGCACCCATAAGTCGAGGATCAGGGCATGTGCCTGAAGTCGGCGATCGGCGGACGCCGTCGCGGCTTCACTCATCTCGGCAATCACGTCCTGAGTACGCCCCAGGTCGCCGGTCTCCAAGAGCGCGAAGGCGAGCTCGGGCAAGAGATCGAGTCGAGCCGAATCGTCTCGCGGGCCGAGCGCAACGGCGCGAGACAACATATTGACGGCGGCAGGCATGTCGCCGCGCGTGAATGCCCGCCTTCCCGCCGATGCCAGGCGCGCGCTCGCGCGGCGCGCGAGCGACTCGACGCGCTCGTTCGACAGACCAAGCTCCGCGAGGAACCGGTAGGCCTGCTCCAAGTGGTAGCCGACGATCTCTTCGTACTCACCGGCCCGGTCGCGCCGCTTGCCCTCGATCCACGAGGCGAACCGCTCATGGAGCTGAGCTCGGACGCTCTTCGGAATGCCGTTGTACGCCGCGTCGGCAATCAGGCTGTGGGTGAACCGAAAGGCATCCTCCTCTCGCAGATCCGAGCGATCCGGCCGGATCAGCTCCTTCCTCGCAAGCGACTGGAGCTGGCTGCCGACGCGAGGACGCTGCTCTTCCGGCGACATCTCGGCGACCGCACCCCACCAGAAGACCCGCCCGACCACCGACGCGCACTCGATCACCGACCGCTCCTCCTCGTCGAGCCGATCCAGCCGGGCCGTGAGGAGGGCGTTGATCGTAGGCGGGATCGTCATCCTGGAGAGGTCGCCGCTCGCGGCCCAGGTCCCTGCGACGGCGCTGAGAAGGCCGTCATCGATCAGCATCCGCAGCGTCTCCTCGACGAAGAGCGGGTTTCCTTCCGCTGCCTCGGCGATGCGCGCTCGAGTCTCGTGCGCAAGCTCCGCGCCACCGAGCAGGTTCCTGATCAGGCCGCTCATCTCGGCATCGCTCAGCGAGCGCAGCGTGATGAGGGAAGCATTCGCCTTCGAGGTCATCCAGCCCCCGCGAACCTCGAGGAGCTCGGGCCGCGCGAGGCAGATGAGAAGCGCGGGGGCGCTGTCCAGCGCGTCGACGAGATATTCGAGCAGATCGAGGAACGTCGGCTCGGCCCAGTGAATGTCGTCGAAGACGACGACCAACGGCTGACGAGCAGCCAGCTCGTCGAACAGCTTCCGCACGGCCCAGAACGTCTCCTGTACCCCGGGCGTCACGTCGGCGAGCCCCATCAGTGCGGCGAGGCGTGCGCCGACCAGCGGAGCGTCAGGGCCTTCCAGTAGGTCGGCGATCTTCGTGCGAGCCTCGTCGGGCGAGTGGACATCGCTGATTTCGGCTGCAGCCCTCAGCACTTCGACGATCGGCCAGAACGTGATGCCTTCGCCGTACGGCAGGCATCGTCCGACCAGGACTGTCGTACCATCGCCCAGTCCGGGGAGAAACTCGCGCGTGAGCCGCGACTTGCCGACTCCGGCTGGGCCCATCACCGTGACCAGCTCACACGATCGAGACCCGACTGTCCGCTGGAACATCTGCTCGAGAGTCGCGAGCTCCTGGTCTCGCCCGATCAGACGCGACTCGAGACCGCGCACGGCGACTGGAAGTGGTGCGACATCGACCAGGTTCCACGCGACGACGCGCTCCGACTTCCCCTTCACCTGGAGGGGCTCGATAGGCGTCGTCGCCGCGACGTCCCGAACCAGCCGGTAGGTCGCTTCACCGATCAGGATCTCGTCGCGTCCAGCAGCCTGCTCGAGCCGGGCCGCAACATTGACTGCCTCCCCGACCACGAACGACTCGCCCCGGCTCGGGTCCCCGGCAATGACCTCACCGGTGTTCACGCCTATCCGGGTGACGATCCTGACTCCCCAGCGACCCTCGAACTCCTCGTTCAACCTCTGGAGGGAGTCACGCATCCCGACGGCTGCCCGGACCGCGCGAACTGCGTCGTCCTCGTGCAGGAGCGGTACGCCGAACACCGCCATGATCGCGTCGCCGATGAACTTCTCGGTCGTTCCGCCATGGCGCCGAATCACCTCGGCCATCTCCTGGAAGTACCGAGTCATGAGCTGGCGAAGCGATTCCGGGTCGAGCTCGTCGCTGAGCTCGGTCGAGCCGGCGAGGTCCGAGAAGAGGACCGTCACTACCTTGCGCGTCTCGGCCCCTCGGCGAGCTTGTCCGGTCAGCAGCGATCCGCAGGACGCGCAGAAACGCGCCACGGCCGTGTTCTCGCTTCCGCAGCTTGCACAGACCAAGGTCCCTCCGGCGGTTGCCATCTCGAGCCACGGATTCTCCGTGCGGGCCCCCGCGAGGGCAAGCCCGCACCTTGACAAGGCGAGGTTCGGACGGATATTCGCCACATCGATCGAAAGGAGGCGTGATGGCACCACCCGTTTTGCCCAACCACGTCAAGAAGTACCTCCAGGATCAGGGGGTCGCGGAGAACGACCTCACCGACGAGGCGTTGGAGACGTTTTCCACCCTCTCGGGGGGCGAGATAGCCCTTCTGAGGAAGCTCGGGGACAGCCTGAAGGAGGGCGTAAATACCCGAAGTAGTCGCCAAGGTCCACTAGCAGAGCTTCGTAACCACCTAGATGCCGGCATGAGCGAGGTCGAGGCTAGGCCGCTTGCCGCCACGACGCCGAGCGTCCGCCTCCGCCGGAAGATCGACCTCGTGATCCAGCCGTACGCGGAGTCATGCCGCGTGCTTGTGACGCACCCGCGGCTTGCCGACCTCTGGCCGCGGTTCCTGATCACCCAGCACGAAATCATTCGTGCAACGGTCCCCCTGACCGAGGTGGCAGCTGCGCGGGCCGAGGCAATCGCTGCTGACGATCCTGTGGCCTCCGGCCTGGCCCGGTATCTCGAGGAGCACGTCGAAGAGGAGCTGGGGCATGACGACATGCTGCTCGAAGACCTCGAGCTGCTCGGTGTGAACCGGGCGACCGTGCTGGGCCGCATGCCGTCTCCTTCAGTCGCGAGCCTGGTCGGAGCGCAGTACTACTGGACCTACCACCATCATCCGATTGCGTTCCTCGGCTTCGTCGCGTTGATGGAGGGTCATCCGCCCACACCGACGCTGATCGAGACGCTCATCTCCGCAACGGGGTACCCGCGCGCCGCCTTCCGGACGTTCGCCGAGCACGGTGAGCTCGATCCCGGACATCGCGACCGGCTCGATCGGACGATCGACGCGCTGCCGCTGACAGCGGAGCACGAAACCATCATGGGCATCTCGGCGATGTACAGCGCCACGCTCCTTCCGCCGACGATCGAGGAGATCCTGGAGCGGAAGTAGCCGGAGGTGCGCCTCCGATGGGCTCACCCTGCAACTCTGACGGTGAGCGAGCTACCGAGTTCGCGCCACTTGAGATGGGCGGTACTGGGCTCGAACCACACTCCCCCACTCGGGACATCGATGGACAGGAGTGGTCAATGCGGACGCAGCCCGCTCCAGTACAGGCGTTGCGGCCGGTCAGCGTACGACAGGAGTGGACACGCCGGACACCCGATTCGACGGTCCGTGTGGACGAAACGTGGACGGGATCGAGCTAGGAGTCGACGTCCTACAGTTCCTCCCATTCCTCCTCGAGATCAGCCCAGTCAACCTCCTCGTCCGCGAACCCGGTGAAGTTCACAGCCAGGCCAATCGGCTCTCCGTTGCGCCAGACATAGTCGGTCGGATCGACCGTCTCACGCGGCGGCCGCAAGCAGGCCGCCGACTACGCACTCTCCTCCGCCTGACCGCGCCTTCGCCGCCGCGGCGGAAGTCGCCGCGCCGAACGGTTAGGCTCGTCGCCATGGTGTTGGACGAGGTGCGGGGGGATGCGCCGGTTCCCGCCGCGGTGCTCGACGCGCTGGAGGAGCGGTACCTGCGCCCGATCGCGCACGCGGCCAAGCTCGAGAGACTTCTCGACGATCCACTGTTCCTCGCCGACCCGATCAATCACCCGGCGCTCTTCTCGGATCACGGGCCGATCCACGTCCGCGACGTCGCTGCCTGCTACCGCGATCTCGCCGAAACGGCGAACGGCCTGCTGATCTCACGGCGCCCACCGGAGCGGCTCGAGTTCCTGGTTGCCTACGGTCTGCTCGCGACATACCTGCACGACATCGGCATGCTCGACCTCACTCCAGCTGGGCGGCGGCTCCACCCGATCTACGCCGCACACGCGGTGTTCGCAGCCGGCTTTGAGGATCTGATCGACTCCATCCTCGGCTTCGACGGACCGCTCGCGCGGCGGCTGCAGGAGGTCCAGGAAGCGGCGCCGCTGCGCGTCCCGTCCCATGTCGTCCTCCGCGAGCTGCTCAGCCTCACTCTCGTTCACAGCAAGTCGCTTGTCCCCGCGTCTTTGCTCGACGACAGGGATGCGTTGCGGAATCTGGTCGAGCGCGCCGTGCTGACCGACCTCGAGACGCACCGGGCCGCCGACCAGGCGCTCTCCGGTGATGGCGCGGAACCCTTCGTCGCCTCGGCGAACGCAGATTGGTACGAGAGCCCGCTCGAGGACTCCTTCGCGTGGCTCACGTCACAGCAGGTCGCGCACCGCAGCCTGGCCGATGACGTGCTCGACGCACTCCGGCTGCTTCGGGTTGCGGACGCGCTGCGGCAGCGAGGAACCTCACTACGGACAACCGGTGGGTACGAGGTCCTGATCGACGCGGCCACGGGAGAAGTCGTCTTCTCGCTGCGGACGGCGGACGATGCCAGGCTGTACCTGCTTCGCGGCCACAACGCGAGAAGCGCTGGCGAGGCAAACCTGCGAGCGGTGGCGGTTACCGCCGAAGGCCAGGTGCGGATCGCCTTCCACCGCGGCGCCTACCTCGAGCCCGAGGCAGCGATCGCCGCCGCCGGGAGCGCTTCGCTCGTGATCGGCGAGATCCTTGCGGACGTCCTGCCGATGCTCACCGCCGGGACTCCCGCGCTCGACCTTCCTGCCCCGGTGCATACCGACGAACCCCATGTCCAGGTAGAGCGTCCGCGAGACAACCCAGACTTCGCAGACCTTGTCGCGCGGCTCGTCGCGGCGGTGCATCCCGAGTCGGCCGGCCGCATCAGCTCCGTCGAGGCCGAGCTTGCAAGCCCCGAGGGCGCCACCCAGCAGGAGTGGCGGCGCTTCCACCGCGGCGTCGCCGTCGACCCAGGTTCGAAGGAGGCTCGCCACTGCCTGAAGCAGCTCGCGCAGAGCGGGGCGAAGGTCGACGGCCTTGACCTTGACGAAGCCTTCGCAGAGCTCAGACGCGTAGTTGTGGCGGCGGGTGAGATCGTGATGATGGCCGGCTCGCCCTCGGGCTTCGTCTACATTCCGACCGGACCCGGGCTGCGCGTGGAGCCGACGGGCGGGTATCCGGCGGCCGCGTTGAGTCCATGGGTGCCGGTCGGCACAACGGGCGTCATCCGGCGAGCGGAGCGAAACGGCGATGTCACGGCCGAGCGGGAGCTCGAGCTCCTGGTGATCCCCGGCGAACGTTACGTGAGGACCTGGTTCCGGCCGTACGCTGCCGCCGAGCTCGTCTCGATGCTCGGGCGGTTGCATGGGCCATGATGCTGGTCGAGCGCGTGGCGGCTCTTCACGAGGTCGATCTGTTCTCCGCCGTGCCGGGGCGTGTGCTCGCCGCGGTCGCCGCGACCGCGGAGGAGGTGACCGTCGAGCCGGGCTCGACGTTCATCGAGCACGGCGCGGTCGAGGATTGCCTCTACGTCGTCGTCAGCGGCCGCGTCCGTGTGCATCGGGGCAGTCAGGTCCTGGGTGAGTTCGGCGCCGGCTCGTCGGTCGGAGAGCTCGCGGTGCTCGTGCCCGGGCCGCGGTCTGCTTCGGTCACGGCAGTCGCCCAGACGCTGCTCCTGAGGTTGCGCAAGGCCGTCCTGGACGAGTTGCTTGCCGACCGGCCCGAGCTCGCGAACGAGGTGATCAGGGCGCTCGTGGTGCGCCTGCGCGCGCGTGCCGATGACGGCGCCGACCGCTCCGCCGCGCTCGAGTGAACCACATGAGTCGTGTGGTCAGGCTGCTGGCCGCACAGGCGTTCGTCTTTGGTCTGAGCGTGTCGCTCCTAGTGATCGCGTCGAGTGCGATCTTCCTCACCGCCTACGGGTCGAAATGGCTTCCACTCACGTTCATCGCGATCGCGCTCTTCGGAACGCTCGTCGCCGCATGGATCGCGCGGGTTGTCCGGCACCGGCCGCTGCCACACGTTGCGATTCTCGCCGAGTCCGCCGTCGGGGTGCTGTTCTTCGGGGCGTGGGCGGTGCTTACGCTGTGGTCGGGCGTTTGGGTCTCCGCGCCTATGCTCGTGCTCTTTCCGATCCTGCTCCAGGTCGGCTTCGTCTTCGTCGGTGGGCAGGCCGGGCGGCTGCTCGACGTTCAGCAGATCAAGATTCACTTCCCGCGCATCGTCTTCGGCTTCGCGTTCGGCTTCCTTGCCGGCGGCCTCGTGGCGATGCCTCTACTGAGCCTTCCCGGCGGGGCGAACGGCCTGTTTCTCATCGCCGCGATCGCCCAGGTTGCGTTCGTCATGCTGCTTGCAGTGACAGCCGGCCGGTTCGCCGAACGGCTGGGCCAGGTGGAGCGCGCACCGCATGGGTTACCGCGACCCCCAATCCACCGGCTTCTCTCCAGCCGCTTCGTGCTGCTCCTGATCGCCTACCAGGTCCTGTCCGCCGCGGGCACGTACATGGCCGAGTACATCTTGTTCGACCGCGCCGCGGCCCGATTCGACAGCGCCGATAGCCTCGCGCAGTTCCTGTCGCAGTTCACGATTGCCCTCAACGCCGTGAGCCTCGCGTTTCTCGCGCTCCTTGCCGTGCGGCTGCTCCGACGTTGGGGGCTCCGGCTCGGGATCGTCGCGAATCCAGCGGTGGTGCTGGTATTCGCGGTGGCGATGCTCGTCTCGGCGACACTCGTGGGCCCGGAGTCGCTCGCCCTGTTCGCGCTGGTGGCCTCCGCTCGAATCGCCGACGTCTCGTTGACCGACGGCGTCACCAGGGCGTCGCTCAACACGTCCTTCCAGGTACTCCTTCTCGAGGACAGGCTTGCCGTGCAATCGGTGGTCGAGGGCGCAGGCGTGCCGATAGCCATCGGCCTGACGGGCGTCGCTCTTTTCGCATTGGGCACCGCCGGAGCCTCGGTCGCCGTGATCATCGCGGTGTTCGTCGTCGTCTGCGTCGCGTGGACTGCCGCTGCGTTCCTGCTCTATCGCAACTACGCGCGTGCACTCGTCGTTGCGCTGAGGCACCGGCTGCTGCGGGACACTCCTGTGGATGTTGAGCACGCCGAGACTGCCGCGCGCCTGCACGAGCTGCTCGGAAGCGACGACGGGCGAGTTGTGAGGCTGGCGCTCGACCTCCTTCCGAGCGCCTCCGAGGCCTCGGGGGAGCGCGGCGAGCTGGCTCTGCTCGCGGACGACCCTCGTCCCGACGTGCGCCTTCCGGCTCTGGTGCGACTCGCGGAGGCGGGTGACGGCGAGGCCCAGGCCCGCCTTCGCGAGACGGTGCGAACGCTGCTTCGCGACCCCGATCCGGCCATGCGGACCGAGGCGTTGGCGGCAATCGGGCCTGCCGACGTCGACCTCGTCGACGAGGTGGTGTCTGCGCTCGAGGTTCCGGCCACGATGAGCGCGGCGGCCGCGGCTCTTGGACGCCTCGGCGACGCGGCGCTGCCCCGGATCGCGGCTGTGCTAGCGGAGACGTCGGAGCAGCCCACGCCCGCGACCCTGCGCATGGTGCGGGCAACAAGGGCTGCGTCGCCTGACCAGGCGGCGATGTGTCTCGGCTCGTACATCGAGCATCGCGACCGGGAGCTCGCGCTCGCGGTACTCACGGCGCTGGCTGCGGCGGGCGCCGACCCCGCGCCGATCGCCCCGGCGCTTGATCGAACGCTTCGGGCCGACGCCGAGCATTTCGCCCGCTGCGCGGCGGTCATGCAGGTGGTGGGTGCCGGCTCGGAGCTCGCACGCGCACTCCACGACGAGCTCGAGCTCCTGCGCCGGCGCGTCCTCGCACTCCTCGCCGTCCGGTACGGCGCGGACGGGATCGGTGCGGTCGCGATCGGGCTCGATAGTGACAGGGGTGACCGCCGCGGTCTGGCGGCAGAGACGCTCGACGTGACGCTGACGCCGGCGGATGCCGTCCTCGCGCTTCCGCTCCTTCGGCCGGACCTTCCGCTTCCTCTGCGGCTCCAGCAGCTCGCGGCCGTCGCCCCGGTCACTCCGACCGACCGGGCAGCTGTCCTCGAAGACATCCTGTCGGACGGACAGGGCCACTGGAGGTCAGCCTGGCTCCGGGCGTGCGCTGACTACGAGTCCGGCCTCGTCGTGCCCGCGTGAGGAGGCGGGTCGGAAGGGCCGCCGCGGCGGATTCATTCCGCCGCCCCCGCCTCTCCATAGCGCTCAGAGTACCCGCCTTCGAGAAGTACCGCCTCGCCCACCTGGCGTCGTGCTGCGCGTGCGCGGCCGGAGCGGACACTGTCGACACAGGGCCGCGGAGAGCCAGTGCCCGCACGGCGGCGAGCGAGCGGCGAAGCCGCGAGCACTCAGGTGGGCGAGGATGGAGGCGGCGGAGACGCGGGCTGCGCTCGACGCGATCGGCTTCGGGCTCCGCGCCGCCGCACCCACCTCGGAGGAAGCAAAGGCGCATGCGGGCGTCCGGTAGGTCGCCCGCACGCGATCGTCACGGAGGCTAATGGCGACGGGCCGTGTGGACGGCGCCAATCTGCCTCCGCGCCGCAAACCCGCTCCAGGAGCGAGATTGCGGGAGTGGGCGGTACTGGGCTCGAACCAGTGACCCCCAGCTTGTCGAGCTGGTGCTCTCCCAACTGAGCTAACCGCCCCGGGCTTGCGATTCTAGCCACTCGCCCGGGGCGCTAGCCGATGAATCGCCTGGCTAGTGGTTTGGGACGCTCTGCCAGAAGTGATCGCAGTTGGTCACCGACGGGGCGAACGGCTCCGCAGCTGCCGCCGGTTTGCTCCCGTTGTTACCGTCGCCCGGCCCGTTGCCCTTCGCGTCCTGGCGATCGATCGTGTTGAAGCAGTTCTCGAGCGCCTTCGCCTGCCCAGGTGCGTCCTCGGACTTCCCTCCGCCACCGACCGCCACCGCGCTCGGCGTCAAGACAGCAAACGCGAGAGCGGTTGCGAGCACCGCCGTAGAAAACCGCCGCATGGCCCCTCCCTAGTAGTCAGCTGCCACGCGATGATCCGTGGCAGGTGCCGTGTAACACATCCTGGCCGGGGGATCAACCGATCAGACGATCTCGGGGCGCCATAGGCGCGGTCGATCGCGAACATGGCGTCCGCGCGCGCGAGCGCTCGTAGCGACGAGCTCCGCCGAGCACCGAGGCGTGCGCACCAGGACGATCTTGACGCCGACGAGAGTTCGGGCGTAACGTCGCAGCGTGTCCTGCCGCGTCGTCTGCATCTCTCGATCCGATGGAGCCGGCGGTGACGAGGTCGGGCATCTCGTCGCCGAGCGGCTCGGGTTTCAGTACGTCGACGAGGAGATCATCGTCCGAGCAGCGGCGAAGGGAGGCCTCTCTCCCGGCGATGTTGCAGACGAGGAGCGGCGGAAGTCGATGTTGAGCCGATGGCTGCAGGAGATGGGTAGGGGTGCGGCAATCGAGAGCTATGGGCTTGCCGGCGCCGCCGAGCTTGCAAGCGAGGGCACGTCGCCCGACGTCATCCGCAGCCTGATCTCCGACGCGATCGAGGCGACAGCCGCGAGCGGCGACGTCGTGATCGTCGCGCACGCCGCTTCGCGCGCGCTCTCGGGTCGACCCGACGTGCTTCGTGTCCTCGTGACTGCGTCTCCGGAGACGCGTGCGCACCGATTCTCGGAGGTGCAAGGGGTCGCGCCGAAGGAGGCCACGAAGTCGATCAAAGAGGCCGACGCGGCGCGCGCCGACTATCTCCGCCGTTTCTACGGCGTCGACGCCGAGCTGCCGACGCACTACGACCTCGTGGTCAATACCGACGTCCTGAGCGTCGAGCAGGCGGCCACGCTGATAGCCCAGGCCGCGAGCTCGCCTGCGTAACTCCGCGAGAGTCAGCATTCAGAAGATCTCGGGGCACCACGGGGCGCGGTCGGTCGCGAATATCGCGTCCGCGCGCGCCGCTGCCCCACGGCGCAGCTCCTCGACACGTCCACCCCGCACGAGCTGTCCGAACGTGAATCCTCCGAGGTAGACCGAGCCGAGGGCACTCACGTCGCACCGGAGCTGAGCTGCTGCCCGCGAGCGCTTCGCCTGGCCGTCGGCGAGCCTCCAGCGACCTTCGTTCCAGGGGCAGAACGTGTCCACGACGTCGAAGACGATCGCCCCGTCCGCGGCATAGGAACGCCGCGACAGCGCCGAGCCGACATCGACGAGCCGCGCCCAGAGCCCGTCGCCGACCCGGAACTTCATCCGTCTCGGCGTTGCGAGCAGGAAGAAAAGAGGATGGTCGACCGGCAGAAGCGATCCGGTCACGCGGGCCGCCCAGTCGATGTCGAGGAGGTAGCGCCAGATCTCCGCAGTAGGACGACCGTCGAGGGCGACGGCCTCGACGACCTCGAGCTCCGAATCGGCGTCCCCATCCTGCCACTTCGGCTTGTGCCGATAGATCGCGTAACCCTCGGCGCGGCCGGCCGTCTCGAGCACGACGAATCGCTTCGGTCCGCCCTCGCTTCCACCGCCTGGCGGCTCGAAGAGGACGCGGAGCTCCCACCAGTTCCGCGAGCGACTCAGCATGCCGGGGATGCTCCGGCGTACCTTGTTCCAGATTCGCGGAAAGAGCTCCAGCGCCTCGTCCTTGTCGACGAGGCGCATGGTCCCTCTCCGCTCGAGCGGGTGCACGAAGGCTGAGGCCTCCCGTGGGATGACGACAGCGCCCGTCAACGACGCCATCCCGTACCCGAACCGGCCGTAGATCGTCTCCTCGGATGCCCACAAGAGAGCCGCCGGCTCGCCACGCGCGTGGACATCGTCGAGTTGCGCGCGCATCATCGCCCGGAGGACTCCGCGTCGGCGGTGCGTCGGATACGTCCCGACGACCGTCACGCCCGCCGTCGGAACGGCCCCGCCGGGGACGGTCATCTCGAACGGGAACGCTCCCGCTCCCCCGATGATGCGCCCGTCCTCACGTGCGGCGTGCATGCGTTCGATCGGAAGGTTGCGCGAGAAGCGCTGCATGCGTTCCTCGGTCGCTTCCAGGCCGAAGTACTGGCCGATCGCGAGCACCGCCTGCGTGAACTCGTCAAGATCGGCGCAGGGCGCTACGCGAAAGCTCATTCAGATCTTCTCCAGCGGGGCGTAGTCGACCATCAAGCGTCGCTCGGTGCCGTCGCCGGCGAACCGGATGGTCACGACACCCCCCGGCTCGATTCCCGTGACGACACCTTCGCCCAGCGAGCCGTGCCGAACGCTGTCGCCGGTCGAGAGGGCGATCCCTGGGCGCGGCTCCATCGCGGAGCTCGGCGGCGAGCCGTAGCCGCTCCAGGACGACGGGCGAAGCCGCTCTCGCTCCACCTCGGAGGGCAGCTCGTCGACGAAGCGCGAGGCCAGGTTGTAGCTCCTCCGGCCGAAGAGTGAACGCGAGAGCGTATGCGTGAGCGTCAGACGCTCCATCGCGCGAGTCATGCCGACGTAGCAGAGGCGGCGCTCCTCTTCGACGCCCTGCTCCTCGATCGCGCGGACGTGGGGGAAGATGCCCTCCTCCATCCCGATCACGAAGACGGCGCGGAACTCGAGGCCCTTCGCGTTGTGCAGCGTCATCAGCGTCACGAGACCTCGGTCGTCGCTGATCGTGTCCTGATCGGAGACGAGCGCAATGTCCTGGAGGAAGCCCGCTAGCGAGGCGTCGGCGGTCTCGAGGCGGTACTCACGCGCGACGCCGACGAGCTCTTGCAGGTTCTCGATCCTGCCGCGAGCCTCGATCGTCCGCTCCGCTTCGAGCGCATCGAGCGTTCCTGTCTTCTCCAGCACGCGCTCGAGGAGCTCGTCCACGTACAGCTCCTGCGAGAGAGCCATCAGCGACTCCATCGTCGCGTGGAAGCCACGAATCGCGCGACAGGAGGCTGGCGCGACTCCTGCCGCCTCGGGATCGGCCATGGCGCCGAACAGCGTGCGGCCCGTGTTCTCCGCATGGGTTACGAGCCGCTGGACCGAGGTGTCCCCGATCCCGCGGCGCGGGCGGTTCGCGATCCGCAGGAGCGAGGTCGCGTCCTGGGGATTGACGAGCACGCTCAGATAGGCCGTCGCGTCGCGGATCTCGGCCCGCTCGTAGAACCGCGGGCCCCCGATCACCTGATATGGGACGTCCTGCCTCACGAGCACGTCCTCGAGCACCCTCGACTGTGCGTTCGTCCGGTAGAAGACCGCGATCTCGCTCGCCGAGAGGCCGCCGTCGATGAGCGAAGTGATCTCTGCAGCGACGAAACGGGCCTCCGCGTGCTCGTCCTCGACCTCGATCACACGCACGGGATCGCCCTCGCCGAGCTCGGAGAAGAGGTTCTTCGGCTTGCGCTCGCGGTTCTGCTCGATGAGCGAGTTGGCCGCGCGCAGGATCATGTTCGTCGAGCGGTAGTTCTGCTCGAGCGGGATGATCTGCGTGCCGGGGAAGTCGCGCTCGAACTCCATGATGTTGCGGATGTCGGCGCCGCGGAACGCGTAGATCGAGTTGTGCGTGACGAGCCCGCCGGCGACGAAGTTGTGCGTGCGCTCGATGTCGAGGTCGTAGACAGGCCGGTCGAGCTCCACGTGCTCGATGCGCTCGACGACGTCGAACTCGCCGAGGTCGTTGACCATGATCATCCCTGGCCGAACCGATGACGCCGGGGTAAAGGGAAGCGAGTTCCGGTCCTTGCCGGTGGCACCCTGCTGCGCGCCAAGGCGCGCCATGAAACGCACGGAGACCTCCAGGACCTCCTCGATGTCCTCGATACGCTCGACCAGTCGGCTGAAGTCGCTGAACGCCGATTCGTACCGCCAGCCGCTCGAGCCCCGACGCGCAGGCCGGATCGAGAGGCCGAGATCCTCGAGCGCCCGGCGACCTTCGTTGTCGTATCCGAACAGCGAGATCCGGTGCATCGGCTTCCCAGGCCGAGAATCGCCGCAAAGCGACACCGTCAGCCTTCGTCGGATCCGGCTTCCGGTCGTCGTCGTAGCTGCGCTGAAATGAGGTTGCTCGAGGCTCAACCCTTCAGTACGTAGGAGTTCGCCTCCTGCGTTCTCTGTATCGAGCTGGCCGAAGATCTCGTCGATTAGTTCCTGGTTGCCGACGACGCTGTTCCCGTTGTGTGCGCGTGTGGGACGCGCCACGAAAGGAAGAGTCGGGAGCCGATAGCCAAGCGAAGTCAGCATCTCGGCCTTTCGCGCTTCTGCCTCCGACTCGTGCGTCGCGAGGACCCACACTGCATCGGCGTGTTCCTGGTTCATTCGAAACGCCGGCCCAGGAAGCGGCTGATTCTTACCGTCCGTGTAGGTGCGGGACGTGCCAACGCGAAAGCCATGACCGCGCTTCCACATCAGGTAGGTCATGTGGAGCTGAGGGGTCCAGCCGGTCTTGAACCCGGCGAAATGAACGTGCTCCGGCGTCGAGACGATCGTTCTGCCTGAGGCGGTCGATATCTCGACGCCAGCTCGTCGAACGGATCGATGGGTCTGCGCAACACGCGCGGGACCGAAGACGCCGCTCCCGTAACACGAGAGCACCTCATCGCCGACTCGTACGCGCTCGATGGCCTTTGTCGACCCGTCCGCCATGGTTACAGCTGTCCCGGTGGCAAGGCATTGGTCCGGGTCCCCGACGGCGCAGACGTTTCCGTGCTCGCCGCCCAGAAGTTGAAGCAGCCGGTACTGCGCGTGATTTGTGTCCTGGTATTCGTCGACCAGGACGTAGCGAAACGCCTTGCGCCAGCGCTCGAGCGCTTCGGGAAACCGCTCGAACACCTGGACCGTGAGCATCAGCAGGTCGTCGAAGTCGACGGCGTTCGAGGCGTGGAGGCGGCGTTGGTAGAGGTCGTACGTCTCCGCGACGGTCTGATCCCAGAACGAGGCCACACGGCTCGCGTACTCCTCGGGCGAGACCAGCTCGTTCTTGGCGCGTGAGATCTGCGCATGGATGCCGCGCGGCGAAAACCGTTTTGGGTCCTTCCCGAGCTCCTCGAGACACGCTTTCGTCAAGCGGATCTGGTCCTGGTCGTCGTAGATCGTGAACGTCGAGCGGTAGCCGAGACGCTCGGCCTCGCGGCGCAGCATGCGGCCGCACGCCGCATGGAAAGTGAGGATCCAGATCGCCCGTGCCGTGGTCCCGAGCATCAGCTCGAGACGCTCACGCATCTCCCCAGCCGCCTTGTTCGTGAACGTGATCGCGAGGATCTCGTTCGGCTTGACTCCGCACGCCCGGATCAGGTGGGAGACGCGATACGTGAGGACGCGCGTCTTCCCGGAGCCGGCGCCGGCGATGACCAGCAGCGGGCCCTCGGTTGCGAGCACGGCCTCGCGCTGAGCCTCATTGAGGTCGGCGAGGTAACTCTCGGGAGTCGCGACGGCCACAGGCCGATGCTAGCCGTCGCTACGGGGGCCGTCTTACCAGCGCACGGTGAGCTCGACGTGAGCGGGCTTACTGGGAACTCCGACCCAGCTCACCCGCCACGTGTAGTTCCCCTTGGGCAGAGGCTCGTAAGACCCCTTGCAGTAGAACGAGCCGGCCGCACCCTCGCACGCGTAGGTCTTCGTGTCGATGAGCGGGCCGCCATTGGGCGCCGTCTTTCCGAGCAGGAAGAGCTTCGCGCGTCCCGCTGTCGGTGCCCGCAGGAGCACTTTGAACGCCGCGGCTCGATGTGTCTGGATGGTCACCGACGACGACTTGCCCGAAGGCACGTTGTCCTCGAAGAAGACCTTGCCTGCCGCGAGCGCGGTCGCGGGAATGGCCACCGCAACCGCCGACCGCGACCGCGACGACGAGTGCGAGCATGCGCATCCGGAGCTCAGTCTTGCACGAGCAGGCGCCGGTGAGCGATCGTCCAGGTCGCCGCTGCTACGCAGGCGAAGAGACAGCCGGCGGCGAGCCCCCCGGCGAGTGCCCAGTTTGGTGTCGCCGGCGTTGCTGCGAACCAGCGCACGGCCAGGGCTGCGGCGACGATGCTCGAGCCTGCGATCGTCGCGGACACCGTTACGAGCACCGGCGCGGCGAAGTGAGACCAGCGCGTCCAAGCGAGGACGGCGCTGGCGGCCGCAAGCGCACCCGCGACGAGCCAGAGCACAATGGAGACGGGCTGAAAAACAGCGAGCTCACGAGGCATCTCCGCCCAGGGAGCCGGCGGAAGCGTGTTCTCCGGAACGACGTACAGCGGGAAGACGAAGAACACGACCGCGCCGAGCGCGACGAGCGTTGCGATACGGGTCTCGCGGATTGCGCCTGTTGCCGCGAGTTTGCGCGCAACGATCTCGACCGGTCCGAAGTCGGCCACCGCAGCCGCTTCGGCGGCGTGTGGCACGAGGCCGCCCTCCGAGCTGTGCCGCGCCGCAGAGTCGCGCAGGTGCTCCTGCGCTTCGGCCAGAATCCTCCGGCGCGCGATCCGGGGAAGGCGCCGCTCGAGCTCCGCGAGGTACGCGTCGATCGTCATGCCACCACGGCCTCGACCGCTTGGACGTACGTGCGCCACTCCGAGCGCTGCCGGCTGAGCTCGCGGCCTCCGCGAGCGGTCAGCCGATACATCCGTCGCTTGCGCCCACCGACCGTGTCCCAGCTACTCGCCACCAGCCCCTGTCGCTCAAGCCGGTAGAGCGCGGGGTAGATGGTCCCTTCCGCGAGCTCGAACACGCCCTCGCTGCGTTCGCGGAGCGCCTCGACGAGCCCGTAGCCGTGAGCCGAGTCACGCTCGAGGAGGGACAAGAGGAGGAGATCGACGTGGCCTTTCTGTGTCTCCTTCGGCATTGCAGCCGACTATACCTAGTCGCACTAGGTATTACAAGCGCCGACCACGCCTCGGGATCACCGCGACTCGTCCGTCGACGGCTATGACATCGATCGAGGCGCCGTAGTGGTTGGCGATTGCCTCCTCGGTGAGGACAGCGTGCGGCGCACCGTCCGCCGCCACTCGCCCCGCATCGAGGAGCACCATGCGGTCGGCGTATTGCGCGGCGAGCGTGAGGTCGTGCATCGCCGCGACGAGGGTGAGCCCCGACTCGGCACGCAGGGCATCGAGTAGATCGAACGCCTGCTGCTGGTGACCGATGTCGAGCGCCGCCGTCGGCTCGTCGAGCAACACGATCTTGGCCTCCTGAGCCAGTGCGCGTGCGACCACGGCTCGCTGCTTCTCGCCACCGCTCAGGGTTCCCAGCCGGCGCTCGCCGTAGCCGAGCAGATCGAGACGAGCGAGGGCACGCGCTGCCGCTTCGCGGTCACGCCGTCCTTCCTTTGCCAGCGGGCCGAGGTGCGGCGTCCGACCGAGGAGGACGTACTCGCCAACGGTCATCCACGGAGGCGTCGACGGCTCCTGCGGCACCACTGCGATCAGCCGCGAGAGCTCCGCGCGACGCATCTCGACGATCGATCGACCTTCGAGCTTGATGGTGCCCGAGAAGGTGACGAGACGGGCGATCGCCCGTAAGAGCGTCGTCTTGCCGGCTCCGTTCGGGCCGATGAGCGCGACCCATTCGCCTTCGGCCACCGCGGCGTCGATCGCGTCCACGACGGGCCGGCCGCCAAGGACCACGGTGACGCCCTGCAGTTCGATCGCGTTCACGAGCCTCCGCCCCGGGTCGTCCGCAGGACGAGCGCGAAGAACGGCGCACCGAAGAACGCGGTCACGACCCCGAGCGGGATCTCGGCAGGCGACAAGGCCGTGCGGGCGATCACATCCGCCAGCACGAGAAACCCTGCGCCGATGATCAGCGACAGGGGCAAAAGCGCGCGGTAGCCGACGCCCGACACGAGACGAATCGCGTGCGGGACGATGATCCCGACGAAGCCGATGAGACCGCTGACTGCGACGGCTGCTGCAGTGCCCAGTGTCGCCGCAACGACGAGAGCGAGCCTCACGCGGCGGACGTCGATTCCGAGGCTTGCCGCCTCGTCGTCGCCAAGGCTCAGAACGTCGACGACGCGCCGGAGCGCGAGAATGACGACAGCCGCGACGGCGACGTACGGGAGGATGAGCACGACGTCCGCCCAGCCGGTGCTAGGGATGTTCCCGAGGATCCACGAGTACACCTGCTGCAAGGTCTCCGAGTTCTGCTGCTGAACGAACGTCTGCCAGGCTGTGAAGAACGCCGCGACGGTCACGCCCGCGAGAACCAGGGTTGCGGCGTCGCGTTCCCGTTTGGCCGAGCGACCGACGGCGTAGGTGAGCAGGACGGCGACGGAGCCTCCGACGAACGCGGCCATCGGCAGCGCGCGCTGTCCGCGTAGTCCTTCGGGGAGGTACGCGATCGCGATCGTCGCGCCGAGCCCCGCTCCGGCCGCGACGCCGAGGAGGTACGGATCGGCGAGTGGGTTCCGGAACACCCCTTGGTAGGTCGCGCCCGCCAAGGCAAGCATCGCGCCGACGAGCGCGGCGAGGACGACGCGCGGAACACGGATCTCCCAGAGGATCGCCTCCTCGGTCGGGGAGAGCGGAGTCGACGCTCCGGGCAGGTGCAGGCGCGCGGCCGCCGACTCGAACACGGCGCCTACGCCGAGATCTATGGGGCCGGCCAGCACTCCGATGACGAGCGAGCAGAGGAGGAACGCCACCGCGGAGCACGCCCAGACGGGCGTCAGTCCGCGCGCCCGTACGTCAGTGGCGTGCTCCGCGGCGGCGGTCATGCGCTTACTGGCGGAGCCGCGCGAGCGCAGACGACATCGCGCGGAAGAAGTTCACGAGCCGCGGCCCCCAACGCGAGGCGATCGAGTCGTCGATGCGGACGATCGACCCCGTCCGTACGGCGCTGATCCGATCCCAACCAGGCCGTTGCGCGACGGTCGACGGCTTCTGGCCACAGCACACCGTGTCGGCCAGCACGATCACGTCGGGGCTCACCGAGACGACGTACTCGGCGGACAGTTGCGGGTATCCCGTCCCGACCGCATCGGCCTCGTCGGCGATGTTGCGCAGGCCGAGCGCCGCGTACACCTTTCCGACGAACGTCTTCGAGGTCGCGGAATAGAGATCGGGCGTCAGCTCGTGGTACACCGAGAGCCTGCCGCTCGCCCCTCGGGCCTTCTTCACGATGCCGGCGATGCTTCGACTTCATGCTGCCGATTACCCGCGTCGCCTCGGCTTCGCGACCGGTGACGAGCCCGAGCTGCCGGATCTGCTGATACGCGCCCTTGAAGGTCGCCGCGCCGTCGTGGTGGATGACCGTGATCCCAAGCCGACCGAGTGCCCCAGAGAGGCCCTTCGGGTCGAAGGCGATGACCACGAGGTCGGGTCGGTAGGCGGCAATCGCCTCGACGTTCGGAGTGAAGCCTGAGAGCGCGGTCTGCGGAGCGCTCTTCGGGTAGTCGGACTGGTCGTCGACCGCGACCACCTGCGATCCTGCGCCGATCGCGAACAACGACTCGGTCGCCGTCGGCGACAGCGAGACGATGCGGCGCGGCTTCTTCGAGACCGTGACGTTCCCGTTGGAGGCGACGATCGTCACCGGGAACCCAGCCAAGCCTGTCTCGCTTGCAACAGTCTGTTGCAAACTCGGCTTGCTGCTGGCTATCGCGAACGTGAGCGGAACCCGAGCCTGCGCGGCACCGCTTGCAACAGACTGTTGCAAGGTCGAGCTGCCGCTGGCGGCGCCGGACACGAACGCGGCGAAGACCACCGCCACCGCACCGGCGACGAGAGCTGAGAAACGAAGCACCTGAATCCTCCCTTCCGCGAGGGGTTCGGTTATGAGGAGCGCGACAGGTCTTCTGACTCGGGGCTCCCTCCCTCGCCGCCTTCCCGACTTGCGTCAGTGGCTTCGTGGCGGGGGAGCGTCTCCCCTTACAGCGGCGGGACCGTCCCGGATTCGCACCGGGTTCCCTCACCGTGCTCCTTGGTTGGAGGCCGAGCCTATCATCGGACGGTGTCCGGCTCTCGCGCGCGACTTTGGCTTCCCGTTCTCGCCTGGGCAGGCGTGATCTTCGCCTTCTCGTCCGTGCCAGATCTCGGTACCGGGCTCGGAGGCTGGGATCTCGCCTTGCGAAAGCTCGCCCACGCCGCGGAGTACGGAGTGCTCGGAGCCCTGCTCGCGCGCGCGACCGGACGAAGCGGGGTCGCGCTCGCGCTCGGGACGCTGTATGCCGTCAGCGATGAGATCCATCAGACGTTCGTCCCTGGCCGTGCGGGTTCCCCGCTCGACGTCGCGATCGACGCGATCGGCGTCGCATGCGGCATCGCGGTCTGGCAGACAGTCCGCTCGCGGCGACTCGCGTGAGTGCGACCGGAGCGGTCGCGATCGACCTGGACGCCTTGGGCGACACGACCGCGCTCTGGAACGATTGGCTCGCGTCGGCCGGAGCGGTGCTGGGCGTCGACCCCGCCGGGCTGTCGCCCGACCGCGTCGAGGCGGCTGCCGAGCTCGATCGCCGCGGGGCGGGCAACTGGCGGACGCTGCTCGAGCGTTACAGCGAGGACCGCGCCCCTGTCTATCTCCGCCGAGATGCCGAGATGAGCGCCGCGTTGCGTGCGCTCGCGTCGTCCGGGCGCACGATCGGCGTCTTCACCGATGCTCCCGAGCCGCTCGCACGGGTCGCGCTCGCCCAGCTCGGAGCAGAGCGACGTGTCGCTACGGTCGAGACCGGCGACGGCGGTCTCGAGCGCCTGCTCGCGACCCTCGGAGCCGATGCCGTCGTCATCCGCACACGCGATCAGCTCACTGACATCGCCCAGGCTGCCGAGTGACATTCGGCCGAGTTGCAGAGGTCGACCTCGCGCATTCGTACAATCGGGCTCATGGAGCAGAAGGACCTCGGCGATCGCCAGCTCGATGCCTTGCTCGACCGCCTCGATCGCATCGCCGACGAGCTGGAGCGCTTGAACCGAACGACCGAGAAGCAGGACGGCTTTGCTCTCGTGGCTCGTGAGGTTCGCGAGCTCACGGAGTCGATGAACGCGCTCGCTTATGCAGCACTCGGGCAGGCGCCACCCCGCGTGCGCCGCCGCGCCGGCTGAGTCGGGTCAGACCTCGAGGCAGCTGACCCGGAGGCTCAGGTCAGCCGGAAAATCGTCCCGCCGTGGGATACCGCGAAGAGCTCGCCTGCCGTGTTCTCACCGAACGAGCTGACGCTGTCGACCTGGAAGGGCTCGGTCCGGACGTCCGCAGCGGCGCCCGCCTCGACGCGGAAGCTCCAGATCGTGCCACTGCAGTAGTCCCCGAAGATGTATCTCCCACGCTCGCTCGCAAGCGCGGAGCCTCGGTAGACATATCCACCGGTGACGCTGCAGCCCTGACCGTGGCTGTACTCGAACACGGGGAACACGAGCTTGCCCGGTCCGGAGACACCCCCATCCTCGTAGCGCTGAGATCCCTCGTAGAGGTTCCAGCCGTAGTTCTCGAGGCCCGGGCTCTGCCGTGGCGTGAAGCTCACTTCCTCTACCGAGCTCTGACCGACATCGCCGATGTAGAGATCACCAGTCGCTCGGTCGAAGGTGAACCGCCAAGGATTCCTCAACCCGAGCGCGGCGATCGTCCACTTCGCCGCAGGCTTCGAGACGTCGAGTGCCAGCAGCTTGCCGAACTGCGAGCGCATGTCCTGCGACCTGTCCTCCGGATCGCCTCCTGAGCCGCCGTCTCCGATGCTCGTGTAGAGCTTCCCGTCAGGCCCGAACACCAGATGCCCGCCGTTGTGGTTCCCGTACGGATCCGGAACGGCGAGCAGGAACTTGCGGCGTCGAGGGGATCGCCTTGGCGCCTGTTCGAGCGGAATCGCGCCACGGTATTGCGCCCATTGCTCGACGTGTAGGCGACATAGAAGAGTCGGTTGCGCACAAAGTCGGGATGGAAGGCAAGCCCGAGAAGGCCTTGCTCGCCGCCGTATGTGACCTGACGACGAACGTCGAGGAAGACCGTGCGTTTCCCCGACCGCACGCGGATCACTCTGCCGCTCTGCTCGACCACGTAGATGGTTCGCGGCTCGCCGGGTGCGTGCGTCAGCAGAACGGGTGCATCGAAGCCGCGTGCGTAGACAGCTTTGCGAAAGACGTTCTCTGCACCTGATGCCGAGCCCGCCACGCCCAGGAGCATCGCGCATGCCACGAACGCCGCGACCGTCGTCAAAGCACGCACGGAGACACGGTAGCCGACAGCTGTGAGCCAACTGTGACCGGAGTAGGGTACGCGCTCGTGAAAGTCTTCGTGATCGGCGCCGGCCAGGTCGGAACCACGATCATCGAAGCTCTGCACCACAACCACGAGCTCACGGTTCTGGACAGCGAGGCGTCCCGACTGAGATGCAGTTGCGGAGCGGTTCGACGTCGGACGTACGAGGGCGACGGTACGAGCCGCAAGGACCTCGCGAGTGCGGGGGTCGAGAGCGCCGACCTCGTCATCGGCTGTACTTCGCTCGACGAGGTCAACCTCGTCGCGGGCATGTTCGCGCGTCGCGAGGCACCCGGCGCGACGACCGTGATCCGAACGTCGAAGGTCGAGTATGTGGAGCTCTGGCGCGCCGGCCAGCTCGACGTCGACTTCGTCGTCTCGTCCGAGCTCGAGACGGCCCATGCGATCAGCCGGATCATCGGCGTTCCAGCCGCGCGCCAGACAGACGTCTTTCGCCGACGGGCAGGTCCAGGTCGGAGAGTTCGATGCCGAGGACAGGCGCCTCACCGGATGTCATCGGCATCCCCCTCAGGGACGCGAAGATCCCGACCGACTCGAAAGTGGCGGCGATCATCCGTCGGGCACGAGACCATCCTTCCCGGCGGCGACGATGCGATTCGAACCGGAGATCGAGTCGTCGTGATCGGCTCCCCGCAGGCGGCGAAGGCCTGGAGCACACTCCTGTGGCCCGAAGGCGGGGCCGTTCGAGACGTCGTGATCTTCGGCGCCGGGCGCGTCGGTTCCGCGATCGCCCGGCTATTGATCGACCAGGGAATCAGTATCCGGATGATCGAGGCTTCGGCGCGAGCAGGCGCGCCGTGCCGTCCGAGGCGCTTCCGAAGGCGCGCGTGTATCACGCAACCGGGTTCGAGCCCGACTTCCTCGAGCGTGAGCGGATCGGCCAGTCCCAGGCGGGGATCTTCGCGATGCGGGACGACGCCAAGAACCAGTACGCGGCCTCGATCGCTCGGGTGCACGGGATCCCGTTCACGATCGCGATCGCGCACGAGGCCGTATCGGTAGCGGCGTTCGAGCAGGCGGGAATCGACGTCTCGGTGAACCCTCGCGGGGTGACCGCGGAGGAGATCGTCCGCTTCGCCCACGACCCACGGATGCAGCAGGTCGCCATGCTCGAAGGCGACCGCTACGAGGTGCTCGACGTGACGACCCGCGAGTCGAGCCGGTATATCGGCATGGCTTTCCGCGACATGCCCGTGCACGGCTCGATCATCGGCGCGATCGTGCGCAACGGCAGCGCGATCTTCCCGCACGCGGACGACGTCCTCGAGGTCGGCGACCGCGTGATCATCTTCACCGAAGCGGCGAACGCGCCCTGGGTCGTCGAGGCGCTCTAGTGCTTCCTGCCGTAAATACAGTCGTGATTCGCCGGCGAGAACCGAGCAGGCCTAGGACGCAGGGAGCGCCAATATTCTTGAATATTGGCGCGACTGAGGACGACGGCATGCGAAGCGTTCGCAGCCGCGCGAATGCGGGTGTTTGCGGCGGGGAGCCTAACCTTAGTCAGCCGTAGCGCGGATCGGGCCTCGCCGACGGCTCGCCATCGACGTCCGGCGGCGCCAACCTCGTCGGGACGCTCGGCAAGTATCTCGGCTTCGCAGCCCTCTTCCCGATCCCCATCGCGCTCTGGTACGACGAGCCGTTCTGGCCGTTTCTCGCCGCCGGGGCGATTACGAGTGGCCTCGGATTCCTCGTCGAACGGCTAACCTCCGGCGCCGCTGCCCGGGTCGGCGTGCGGGAGGGCTTCCTCGTCGTCTCTGCAACCTGGCTCTTCGCGGCCGGGTTCGCGTCGCTTCCGTATCTCTTCGGAGGGGGCGACCAGCTCGCGAACCCGGTGGCCGCCTACTTCGAGGGAATGTCGGGCTTCACGACTACCGGAGCGACGGTCGTCACGGACTTACGACGCCCTGCCGAGATCGATCGACATGTGGCGCGCCTTCACCCAGTGGCTGGGCGGGATGGGGATCATCGTCCTCGCCATCGCCGTGCTGCCGCGACTCCGAGTGGGCGGTCGGCAGATGATGGAGTCGGAGCTGCCCGGGCCCGAGATCGCCCAGCTCGCCGAACGAATCCGCCGGACGGCGCGCGCCCTCTGGGTCCTCTACGTCGGCCTGACTGCCGTCGAGGCCCTTCTGCTCGCTGCGCTCGGGTGGCTCGGCGTAGACGAGCGGATGACCGAGTTCGAAGCGCTCTCCCATGCGTTCACGACCATGCCCACCGGTGGCTTCTCGACCCAGGCCGGATCGATCGAGGTGTTCTCGGCAGCAGCCCAATGGGTCATCGTTGTCTTCATGCTGCTCGCAGGCGCGAACTTCGCGCTCATGTACCGAGGCTTCATCCGCCGCCGGCCGCGTGTTTTCCTACGGACGAGGAATTCCGGCTGTACCTCGCGCTCGCCCTCGTCGCCTCCGCAGCGCTGGTGGCCATGATCTGGGCATACGGGATCGCCGAGGGCGAGGAAGCGATCCGCGTCGGCGTCTTCCAGGCGGTCTCGATCGTGACGACGACCGGGTACGCATCGACCGACTTCGCTCTCTGGCCCTCCCTACTCGTCCTCGCGCTCTTCGCGCTGATGTTCGTCGGCGGTTCGGCCGGATCCACGGGAGGATCGATAAAGGTCGTGCGCCACCTGCTCCTCGGGAAGATCCTCCGACGAGAGATCGACCAGACCGTGAGCCCCGAGGTGGTGATGCCGGTCCGCCTGAATGGAACGCCGGTGGACGAGCGCACTCTGCGCGGGCAATCGCGGCCTTCATCCTCCTCTACGTCGGCATATGGGCCGTGGGCGCCTCGGTGATCGCTATCGACTCCGCGATCACCGGCGCTGGCCTTGGGACGATCGACGCCCTCGGCATATCGGCAACCGCGCTCGGCAACATCGGCCCTGGGTTCGGAATCACCGGGCCCATGGGATCGTTCGAGCCGCTCGGCGATGTCTCCAAGCTCACGATGATCGGATTGATGTGGGTTGGCCGGCTCGAGATCGTCCCGGTCGTGGTCTTGGTGACGCGCCACTACTGGCGCCTCTGAGGCGGAGAAGAGCTCTACGCAGGAGGCCCCGAGCAGCGCGCGCCGGAGCTCGGGGACAGATCCCTGTGGAACGATCGCGAGCACCTGGTCGCCCGGGCGCATCACGGTGCTCGGCTCGACGAGCTCGGTCCTCCCCTGACGGAACACCGAGATCAGCCGCGCACCAGAGGGGATCCCGAGCCCGCCCGCACGTTTGCCGGCAACCGGCGAACCGGCCTCGACCTGCACCTCAGCGACGACGAGTCCCTCCTTCTGCAGCTCGAGCAGGCGGACGAGGCCGTGCTCGGGCAACTCGTGCTCGACGAGCCCGAGCATGTTCGTCGTCGCGCAGACCGTCTGTGAGATTCCGAGTAGGTCGAAGTGCTGCTGGTTACGCGGATTGTTGACCCGCGCAATCGCTTTACGGACGCCGTACTTCTCCTTGGCGAGCTGCGAGATGACGAGGTTGTCCTCATCGTCACCCGTCGCCGCCAGCACGAGCTCGGGAGGCCGGGCGATGCCGGCCCGCTCGAGGACGCTGATCTCGGTGGCGTCGCCGCGCATGACGACCGGTCCGAACTCCCCCTCGAGTCGCGCGAATCGGTCGGGGCGTTGCTCGATCAGCGTCACTTCGTGGCCCATCTCGAGGAGCGAGCGCGTGACGTTCGAGCCGACCTTCCCCCCACCGGCGACGATGACGTACATCAGGTCGCCACGCTCGGTTGAGGGGCCGCAGTGCGCACAGTCTCGAGGAGCTCAGAGATCGCAGTCTGCGTCGGACAGACGGTTCGCATGCCGCGATCCGCGTAGAACTGCGCCCTCGCCGGATCGAGAACGCGAACGACAACCGTTGCGATCTCGTAGCGCTTCTGGAGCACCTGGCCGATGACGATGTTCGTGTTGTCGCCGTCGGTCGATACGACGGCAGCGTCCGCCTCCGCGGTGCCTGCAGTCTCGAGAACGGTCGTATCCATCCCGTGGCCGACCACGAACCCGCCGAGCCAACCCGGCTCGAGCCGCACGAGCGCGTCCTCGTTCTCGTCGACCACCGTGACGTCCCAGCCGTCAGCTGCGAGCCCCTTCGCCACGGCGGACCCCACACGACCACAACCGATTACGACTGCCTTCACGACGTCAATTGTAGGGGCGAGGCATGCCCTCGCCTCACTCCTCGAAGACCCCGTGAGGGAACGCGACCACGAGCACCTCGCATTGCGCCCGTCGCAGGACGTAATCGACCGTCGGGGAGAAGAAACGCGACTGGCGTCTCCAGCGGGGGGACGAGCCGAGAACGATCAGGTCGACTCCGCGTGACGTCGCCTCGTCGACGATCGCGTATCCGATGGAGCGAGCCCGGACGACATCCGTACGGACTTCGACACCGTGATCCTCTCCCGAGGAGACGCGCCTCGTCGAGTGACGCCTCGACTCGAGCGCCGACGTCCTCGGGCAGCGACGCCTTCGAGAGGGAACTCGCGCGGCACCCGCACGACCGTGATTGCGTCGATCTCCGCACCGTGTTCCTTTGCCAGAGCGATTGCGGTCGCGACCATCTCCTCGCCGATGTCACCGATCTTCATCGGCACGAGAATCCGCCGGAACTCCGGGGCGGGAGGCAAGTGCTCGATCGGCTGCACGTGATCGAGCAGACCCCGACGCCGCGAGCGACGGACCGCGACGAAGATGACGAGCCCGGCGCCTAGCCAGAGCGGCCCGGCATAGCGAGCCCCCTCGTGGGTCACCATCGCGAGCACCCACACCGCAGCGGTCAACGGAGCGCCGACGAGCGCGGGGAGCGGAACCGAGACGCCTCTGATCGAGACGTTCGGGCGAGCCCGAAACGGGCGTACCAGATCGGGTTCGCGCCGACGCAGCCGGATCACGGCGAGCTGTGCCGCGGTGAACGCGATGAGGACACCGAATGAGTAGATGCTCGCCAGGAACGTCGGGTCGCCGTCCGCCCCGATCTCGGTGACCAGGATGAGACCGATCGCGAGGCCGGCTGCGATCAAGATCGCCTCGCTCGAAACGAGCGCCCTTCGCTCGAGGCGAGCGAGCTCGCGGGGCAGTGAGCCGTGCTCTGCGAGCGAGTAGGTAAGGCGAGTGATGCCCGAGGCGGAGGTCGTGGCCGCGACGACGAGGATCATTGCTCCGGACACTCCGACCGCGAAGCGCAGCACGTCGACCAGCGCCGACGGCAGCGAGCCTTCGAACGCGGCGACGATCCCGACGAGCGGAGCTTCGAGCCACTCGTCGCCGAGCGCAGTCTCGCCGCCCTGCGCCGGGTACGCCGAGAGACCGATGGCCGCGATCAGCACAGTCACGATGACCACGAGCCCGATTGCAGAGAAGAGAGAGCGAGGAAGCGCTCGTCCGGGCTCGCGCGTCTCCTCGGCAAGGTTGGAGACCGTCTCCAGCCCGGTGTAGGCGAGCATCGCGAGCGGAAGGGCGTACGCAAGGTCGCTCCACTCCTGCTCCGTAGCCAGACCGAGTCCCTCCACCAGAACGTCGGGAGAGAGAACGAAGGCCGCGCCCAGCACGACGAGCAGCCCTTGGACGACGAGGTCGAGGAGTGCAACACCAAGCGACCCGAGATGCAAGCGGCTTCTCCGCACGAGCCGAACTGCTGCGATCGCCGCGATCAAGGCACAGCCGATCGCCGCGTCCCAGGGCGACTCACGAACCGAGGGCGCCGAGATCGCCGCGCCCAGGTAGTGGGGGACGAAGAGCGCAGACAGCGCCATCACGATGAGAAAGTCGAGGAAGAGCGCCCAGCCGGTGATGAAGCCCGCGAGGTCGTTGTACGCACGGCGGACGAACGTCGCCGCGCCTCCGGTCTCGGGAAGCGCGGCTGTCCCCTCCGCATACGAGAGCGAGACCATGAAGAACAGCGCTCCCGTCAGCAGCAGGACGAGCGGCGTCAGGCCGAGCGCTTGCGCAGCGACGATCCCGAGTGCGATGTAGAGCGACGACGCGATCTCCCCGTACGCGACGGCGAAGAGCGCCGGGGCGTCAAGGACGCGCTCGAAGCCGCGGAGCTTACGAGCCATGGCGCTTGCGTTCGAGAGACAGGCGACCGACGCCGAGAGCGATGAAGAGGCCACCGAGCAGGAACCCGACGACCCCGCCCCCTTCGGCCGCAGTACGGACGAGAAGCGCGATGCCGATTCCGACGAAGACCACCGAGAAGACCACGACCGCCCAGCGATAGACAGTCACGACGCCTCCGACGCGGTCACGAGCACGCGACAGGGCGCATTCTTGAGGACGTAGTCGACGGTCTTCCCGAACACAGCCGCCTGCGAGCCCGTCAGACGACGGCGCGGCGACCCGATCACGATGATCTCGGCGTCGCGCGCTTCGGCCTCCGCGACGATTGCCGTCCCCGCCGAACGCGCGCGCTCGAGGCGGCCGACGACCCTCACTCCGTATGAATCGCCGATCGCAACGGCCTCGTCGAGCTCTCGGTTCGCCATCGCCTCGAGCTCGGACTGGATCTCGGTGAGCTGGCGGTCGAGAGACACCTCGACAATGCTCAGCGCGACGATGCGCGACCCGCGCTCGGCTGCGAGCCGGCAGGCGACGTCCATCGCGTCGTCCGACGGCTTGCCGGCGATCACCGGGACGACCAGACGCCGGTACTCGAGCGCAAGAGCAGGGCCGAAGGCGGGCGGAGCCTTCGAGATCTCCCGGAGGGGGACACGCAGGCGACGCCGATAGACGACGTAACCAACGAGCCCGATGACCATCCAGCCGAGTCCCGCCCACCGCGTCAAGGGATTTTGGACGACGAGGACGAGGAACGAGATTCCGGTCGCGAGCCCGCCCAGGATCGCGAACAGCGGCCAGGCGACCTTGCCGATCCGCATGTTTGGGCGAGCTCGATACGGGATCTCGGCGTCATCGCGATCGAGCATTCGAAGCCGCACGATCGACCCGTGAGCGATCGTGAACGAGAGCGTCGCGCCCAGCGAGTAGAGCGTGCCCACGAAATTCACGTCGCCGGGGAGGATCACGAGGATCGGAGCGATCCCTGCGAACAGGACGAGCGAGAGCCACGGAGTCTTGAACCGAGGGTGGAGCCGCCGAAGCGCCTCGGGGAGCTGGCGGTAGCTCGCCATCGAGTACGTGATCCTCGAGGCCCCGATCACCCCTGCGTTCGTGGCGATGACGAGGATGGTGGCGGCGAGCACGCCGACGTAGATCTCGGCAGCGTCGAGCGCGAACCCCTCGAGGCCGATGTTCTGAACGACGCCGAGGATGGGGTCGTTGGCGTATCCCCCCTCCTCGGGAGGGAGCGCGAGCAACGTCGTCAGCTCACCGTCGATCTCCGTCACCGGAAGCGCCGAAAGAGCGACGAGCGGAAGGGTGAAATAGATGGCGAACACGGCACCCGCGACGAGCTTGTAGGCGTTCGGGACCGTTCGAACTGGATCGCGAGCTTCTTCCGCGAGATTGGAGACGGTCTCCACGCCGGTGTACGCGAGCATCGCCACCGGGATGGCGATTGCGAGATTCGACCAGGTCGGCGCAACGCCCCAGTGGACGTTCTCGACTAGCGTCTCGGGGCTGAAAACCAGCGCGAAGCCGACTGCCACGAGCAGGATCTGCGTCGCGAAATCGATGACGGCAAGCGAGATGGAGAGCCTCGCCGCCTCCTGAACGCCGACGACGTTCAGCGCGACGAGCACGACGATGACGATCGCGCCACCGACGATGTCCCACGGGTTCGTTCGCAGGGGCTCCCAGAAGATCGAGAGGTAGTGCGGCACGAAGAACGCCGACACGGCGACCGTGACGACGTAGACGAGCATCTGCGCCCAGCCGGCCGTGAAGCTCGTGAGCTCGTCGAAGGCGTGGCGGGAGAAGCTTGCCGACCCGCCCGCCTCGGGAAACCGTGCGGTGCCTTCCGCGTACGTGGCCGCGGTCGCGGCGAACACGATGCCGGCGACCACGAAGACGAGCGGCGTCAGGCCGAGCGCGTAGACCGCCGTCAGGCCGAGCGCGTAGTAGATCGAGGAGCCGACGTTGCCGTACGCGGTCGCGAAGAGCGCGGGCGTGCCGAGCACGCGCTCCAACTCGACCTCCCGCCTGCGGCGGCGTCCCGGCACGGCGGCGAAGCCTACAACGGCGAGGGGCCGGCACTCGCGAGCCGGAAATCTCGGTTCGCCGGAGGGCGACGCCGGTAGGTCCCGTCGGCTACCGTCTCACGCGGGCAACGGCTCCGCGGTTGTGTCGGTGACAAGGACGACACGGGCCGTAGGCTTTGTGCACAGCTGCCCCTCGAGCCCAAACCGGCCTTGTCGGTGAGAAAGGATGGAGGCGCAACCCCGGAGGGCGCAGCGTCTCGTTGGATGCTGAGCGTGGTCCTGAGCGGCGTCCTCCGCGAGGGCGAGTTCGCGAATCCATCGGCAGGCGCTTGTGGCATACGGCGCCTCACGGAGTGGGGGATTGACCGGTGAAGCCGGATGTGAGATAAGCGGCGTGTCTCCGGCCGCACGCCGGCGGAGGACAGCAGGAAAGACAAGGGGAGCAGGTGGAGAGGAAGCATGCACACCATTTCGCGTCGCCCGGGCGGGCCGAGTTGAGAGAGCCTGCTCCGACTGCTCGACCGGACGGCTCCGGCCGTCCGGTCGTCGGCGCTTCGGGCTGCTGCTTCCGCAAACGAAGGGAGTGACGTGAAGTCAGCAAGACGTTTCGGATTCCTGGTCGTCGTTGCCGCAGCGCTGGTTGTCTTCTTGGCATCGAGCGGCCAGGGCGCGACATCCGCCAAGGCCGTCAAGGCCAAGTCGAAGCCCGACCCGGCGCTCCTCGAGCGTCTCAAGCAAAATGCTCGAGGCTCGGTAACCGTCAGCACGAAGAAGAGCACGGGGTTCGTGGGCTTCGTCCGAGCAGGCAGGAACGGCGATCTGCAGCCGGGCAACGCAAACCCGACGCCGGAGGGCAAGGCGCGGGGATTCCTCGCCGAGTACGGCGCGCTGTTCGGCGTCAGTGATCAGGGCGAACTCGTTCAGAGCGCATCGACGGAGGATCAGTTCGGCGCCTCGCACGTCTCCTACGAGCAGATCTACCGGGGAGTGCCCGTCTTCGGCGCGCTGATCCGCGCCCACGTCGACAAGGACGGCAACCTCACGGCAGTCAACGGCGTCGGCGTCCCGGACATCGATCTCGACACGAACGCGAAGCTGAGCGCATCAGCCGCGGCCGCACGGGCGATCGCCGCGGTCGTCGCCGATCCGCCGGGCGGGGCAACGCTGGCCGCCGGTGACCTGCGCGCGGCTTCGAACGAGCTCAACGTCTATCGGACCGGCCTCGTCCGCGGTGAGGAGGGGACGAGCCAGCTGGTCTACAAGGTCGAGGTCACGAACGGCTCCAGCGTGCGCGACTTCGTCTTCGTGCACGCGAACGCGGGCAAGATCGTCAACCGCTACTCGACGATCGACGAAGCCCTCTTCCGGCGCCTGTTCGAGCAGAACACGGGGAACCAGGTGTGGCAGGAAGGCGATGCGTTCCCCGGCGCGCTCAACGTCGATCAGCAGAACATCGTCAACTTCAGCGGCGATGCGTACCGGTTCTTCGACAACGCCTTCGGGCGGGATTCCTACGACGGCGCGGGCGCGGAGATGCGGTCGGTCAACAACGACCCGACCATCAACTGCCCGAACGCCAACTGGAACGGCGCCACGACCAACTACTGCAACGGCGTCACGGCCGACGACGTCGTGGCGCACGAGTGGGGCCATGCGTACACGCAGTACACGCACGACCTCATCTACCAGTGGCAGCCGGGCGCGCTGAACGAGTCGTACTCGGACATCTGGGGCGAGACGGTCGACGCTCTCAACGGCGTGGGCACGGACCTACCGGACACCGTCCGCTCTCGCCGGCAAGTGCTCGACGCACACGGCTCCGCGGGCAAATGTCCTCATCAACAGCCCGGCTGAGATCGCGACCAGCTGCAACGCAGCGGCGGCCCAGTTCGGCCCGCCACTGACCACGACCGGAGTCACCGGCGACGTGGTGTTGGCCGACGACGGGGTGGCCCCGGGCTCCGATGCCTGCACGGCGCTCCCGGCGAATTCGATGACCGGCAAGATCGGACTCGTCGATCGTGGCACCTGCGGGTTCACGGTCAAGGTGAAGAACGCACAGGACGCCGGCGCCATCGGCGTCATCGTGGCGGACAACATGCCTGTTTCGCCGGCACCGCTGGGCGGTGTGGATCCCACGATCACGATTCCCTCCGTGCGGGTCACGACGGTTCACGGAAATCTCATCAAGGGCGAGCTGCCCGGCGTGAACGTGACGCTCCGGCTCGGTCTCGGGACGACTTCCGAGGACTCGTACCGGTGGCTCCTGGGCGAGGACGCGACCGCCTTCGGCGAAGCGATCCGCGACATGTGGAACCCGAACTGCATCAACGACCCGGGCAAGGTCCTGGACGGGATGTATCACTGCACACCCGACGACAACGGCGGCGTCCACTCGAACTCCGGCGTCCCGAACCACGGCTATGCGCTGCTCGTGGACGGCGGCATGTACAACGGCGTGACCGTCAGCGCAATCGGCATGACGAAGGCGGCGCACCTCTACTTCCAGGCGCAGTCCGTCTACCAGACGCCTACGACCGACTTCGAGGATCACGCCGACGCGCTCGAGCAGTCCTGCTCGGATCTCATCGGAGTCAACCTCGAGGGGCTGAGCACGGGTGCGCCCGCGGGCCTGTCCGGTCAGATGATCTCGGCGGGCGACTGCGCGGCGGTCACGGCGATGGCCGCGGCCGTCGAGCTCAGGTCGGATCCGACGGAGCAGTGTGCCTTCAAGCCGCTGCTGGATCCGAACACGCCGGCCCTGTGTGCGAATCAGAAGAATCCTCCGACCTTCTACAACGAGGACTTCGAGGACGGCCTCGCAGGGTGGACGCTGAGCAACCAGGGCGTGTTCGCCGGCTGGCCGGGCACGAACTGGGCCCATGCGACCTCCCTCCCGGCCGGCCGTGCCGGCTCGGCGGCCTTCGGCGAGGACCTGCAGATCGGCAACTGCGACGGCGGAGCCGGTGACGTCTCCGGCGTCATGCGGCTGCAGAGCCCGTCGATCAAGCTGCCGAATGCGGCGATCCTCAGCCCGCGGCTGACCTTCGAGCACTACATCGCCACCGAGCAGGGCTGGGACGGCGGCAACCTGAAGCTCAGCATCAACGGCGGGGCGTTCCAGGTGGTGCCGGCCTCGGCATTCACCTTCAACCCGTACAACCAGAACCTGAACACGGCGGCCCAGGGGAACACGAACCCGCTGGCAGGGGCAGCCGGGCTATACGGGAACCGACGGCGGCGAGGTCTTCAGCAGCTGGGGTCAGTCCCAGGTCGACCTCACCTGGCCGGCGTCAAGCCGGGCGACAGCATCGTGCTCCGCTTCGACTTCGGCATGGACGGCTGCACCGGTGTCGACGGTTGGTACGTCGACGACATCAAGGTGCGGGCCTGCAACACGAACAAGAACGTCACCCTCAAGCAGGACTGAGGGGCCAGAAAGGGGCGCCGGCCAGGCCGGCGCCCCTTACTCTTCGGCCGCTACCCGGCGGTGCCCGGTGCCCGGGCGATATGACGCCAGCGCCCACTCCCGCGGCCCGGCGATGCTCTGCTCCACCCAGTTGACGGGCCCGACGCCGGGCGCGAAAGACAGCTCGAGGACGCCGGCGTCGGCCAGCTTCGCGGGCGGGCGCAGGGTGAATTGCGTGCATGCGCGGTAGGCACGTCCGCCGCTGCCGAACACGGTGGCCTTCTTCGACGCCACGGTCACGAGGGCGCCACGCCAGAGCGGCGCCTCGCCGAGCGAGACGCGGTACGCGGAGCCGGTCGGCGCACCGAAGCGGAGCAGTGCCTCCCAGCGCCGATCGGCAGTGTCCCAGGCCTCGACCGTCCTGCCAGACGTGCGGACACGGAGCGGTCCCACGCCGGGGAAGCCGTTCAGCACGAGCCCGCCCGGCCGCTGCTCCACCGCGACCGTCCGCACGCCGCCGACGGTCTCGCTCCGGAACGTCCAGCGGTTGCCGTCGGCGAGCGGGAACATGCTCGGCTGCGGCCCCGCCGCCGCAGCCCCGCATCCGATCAGCGCTATCGCGATCGCACCGATCGACCGTCTCCACCTCATGGCCAGGTCCATTGTGCCCGATAGCGGAGAGCCGTGTCCGAAGAGGCGGGCGGAAGCGTCGACGGCCCCCATCGGCGTACGGTTAGAGGCCGGGTCGATCGGCCGAGGTAGCGACCCATACGGCGTTATCAGTGGCGCGAAAACCGGCCAGAGTCGCTGGCTGTCGTCGATGCCCGCCGGCCTACAAGCCGCCTACGGCTGCATCCAGGGCTCGGCAGACGGCATATCTGGAGCTGGCCGGACCCACGTGCTAAAGCACGCCAATCAACACCACCGCGAACACGAACGAGCGTGGGTGGAACCTCACTCGCTACCCGTGAATCGAGACGAGGATCGGGATGATGAGGATCGCGACGATGTTCGCGATCTTGATCATCGGGTTGATCGCAGGGCCGGCGGTGTCCTTGTACGGGTCGCCGACCGTGTCACCGGTGATCGCTGCGGCGTGGGCATCGGAGCCCTTCCCGCCGTAGAGCCCGTCCTCGATCGTCTTCTTCGCGTTGTCCCAGGCGCCTCCGCCGGAGGTCATCGAGATCGCCAGGAAGATTCCGGTGACGATCGTTCCGATGAGGAGACCACCGAGCATCTCCACGCTGATGATCCCGACGATGATCGGAATGAGGACCGGGATGAGCGCGGGCGCCATCATCTCCTTGATCGCCGAGCCCGTGACGATGCCGATCGCATTCGAGTAGTCCGGGCGAGCGGTGTAGTCCATGATCCCGGGGTTCTCGCGGAACTGGCGGCGCACCTCCTCGACGACCTGGCCGCCGACGCGGCCGACGGCCTGCATCGCGAGCGAGGCGAAGAGGAAGGGCATGAGCCCACCGATGAACAACCCGGCTATCACCCACGGGTTGTCGAGCGAGAAGAGCGTCGGGAGTCCCTCTTCGTTGAGGCTGCGGCCGTACTCGTCGAAGAGGATCAGCGCAGCCAGGCCGGCCGAGCCGATCGCGTATCCCTTCGTGACGGCCTTCGTCGTGTTGCCGACGGCGTCGAGGGGGTCGGTGACTCCGCGAACGGACTCCGGCAGGTCTGCCATCTCGGCGATCCCGCCGGCGTTGTCCGTCACAGGGCCGTACGCGTCGAGCGCCACGATGAGCCCCGCCATCGACAGCTGCGCCATGACCGCGACCCCTATGCCGTAGAGGCTCTCGCCGGCGGCGTAGTAGGCGCCGACGATCCCGGTTGCGATGACGATCACGGGCAGCGCTGTCGCCTGCATCCCGACGGCGAGGCCCGAGATGATGTTCGTCGCGTGGCCGGTCTGGGACGCACTCGCGATGTCCTTGACCGGCTTCCAGCGTGTGCCGGTGTAGTACTCGGTGATCGCAACGAGCAGGAATGTCACCGCAAGGCCGATGAGCGCCGAGCCGTAGAGATTCCAGAAGTCGAACTCGCCTCCGTCGTACGCCATCGTCACCGGGATGAAGCCGACGGCGGAGAGGACCGTGGCGACCAGCACACTGCGGTAGAGGGCGTTGATGATCGCGTTCTGGCCGCTGCCGACGCGAGTGAAGAACGTCCCGATCACGGACGAGAGGATCGAGATGCCGCCGAGGGCCAGGGGATAGAGCCAGAGGTCGGCGGATTCGAACCCGATCCCGAGCAGCATCACGGCGACCGCGGTGACCGCGTACGTCTCGAAGAGGTCCGCCGCCATGCCGGCGCAGTCGCCGACGTTGTCACCGACGTTGTCCGCGATCACCGCCGGGTTGCGCGGATCGTCCTCGGGGATGCCGGCCTCGATCTTCCCTACGAGATCGGCGCCGACATCGGCTGCCTTCGTGTAGATGCCTCCGCCGAGACGGGCGAAGACCGAGATGAGCGATCCGCCGAAAGCGAGCCCGATGAGATCGTCGACCGCGGAGTCCGGCGTGTTCCCGATCCAGTCGGTGAGCACCCAGTAGTAGCCGGCCACGCCGAGGAGGCCGAGCCCGACGACGAGTAGACCGGTTACCGACCCTGCGCGAAACGCGACCTTGAACGCCGGCTGGAGCCCCTCGCGGGCAGCTTCGGCTGTCCTCACGTTCGAACGCACGGCGACGTTCATGCCGATGAAGCCGGCGGCCGCCGAGAAGACAGCACCGATGAGGAAGCCGAATGCGGCGCCCCACCCGAGCTTGTCGTAGAAACCGAGCAGGAAGAACGGCACGATCGCAACCACGGCGATCGTCGTGTACTGCTTCCGCAGGTACGCGGCAGCGCCCTCCTGGATCGCGCGCGCGATCTCTTGCATCTTCTCGTTGCCCGCCGGCTGCTTGAGCAGCCACCAGGTCAGATACAGGCCGTACAGGACCGCCACGGCCGCGCATGCGAGCGCGAACCCGACGGCGTGGTCAACAAAGAATTCCATGATCCTCCGGTCTCCCGCCCGTCACAAAGTGAGCGCCGAGTCGCCCCGGCGCGGCCGATTATGTATCACAAGCGGCGAGACCGCTTCACCACCTGGTGACCGCCGAGCAGCGAGTGCGCCTGGCGCCGGTTCGTTCGCCCGAGGCGTCAGACGCGTCCTTCGAACGTGTTGCAAGCGTTCGCGTTCCCGCCCTCGATCCCGCGAACGAACCAGCTCTGACGTTGCTCGGACGAGCCGTGACTCCACGACTCGGGCGTGACTCTTCCCTCGATGCGCTCCTGGATGCGGTCGTCGCCGACTGCGGCAGCGGCACTCAGGGCGTCCTGGATGTCGGCGCGCGTCAGGTCCTCGATGAATCCGGTGCGCACCGCGTTCGCGACCCACACACCGGCAAGGCAGTCCGCCTGTAGCTCGACACGTACCGCGCCGCCTTGCGGTCCGAGGTCCTGGCTGTCGGCTCGTCTGAGCGCGCCCGTCAGGTTCTGGATGTGATGACCGTATTCGTGAGCCAGAACGTATGCCTGTGCGAGCGGCCCGCCACTCGCGCCGAACTGCGATTCGAGCTGGTCGAAGAATCCGAGGTCGATGTAGACGCGACGATCTGGCGGACAGTAGAACGGGCCCACGGCCGAGCTCGCCTGGCCGCAGCCCGTCGACACGGAGCCCTCGAAGAATCGTGTCTTGGCGGGCTCGTACCCGCGAAATGCCTTCGTCCAGTGCGCTTGGACGCTGTTCACAATCGCGAGGATCCTGCAGTCCTCACGCTCGTTCGCATCCTGCCCGGTTCGGCATTCCTCGATCGCAGGGGGCTGTCCCGTTCCCGCTGTCTCACCGGCCAGGCCGCCGAGGCCTCCGGTACTGCCGTCCAGTGGATTGCCGCCGAGCAGGACGATCGCGACGAGGACGATGATGCCGATGATCCCGCCGCCGCCGCCGAGGGCGATCGGCCCGCCGCCGAGGCCGCCGCGGCCTTGCCCTCGCGTGTCCTCGACCTGCGATCGGTCGAGCTTGGCGTCCTTGCGAAAGCGCATGCCAGGAGGTTAGTAACCGAATTCCGAGCTGACGAAACGCGGACAGTCTCCGCCGGAGGGTCAGACGGCGGAGTCGTCCTCCGTGACCGCCTTTGCGTATGCGAGCTGGAGGTTGGCGCGCGCCTGTTCGAGGTCGTGAACCACGCTCTCGTCCACCCCACCTTCCTTCAGCACCGGCTCGAGCGCACGGAGCGCCTCGATAGCGAGGCGGGCTTGCGGAAGGTCGCGTCCGTCAACGGAGACGCGACGGAATCCGAGCGACGCAGTCGCGGTGAGCGCCTGCAGAAGGACGTCGGCCACGCCCACCCGATCGAGTGCGTCCCGGAGCTCTTCCTCACTCGGAAGCTCGCCAGAGCTCATTTCGGGATGATCACCCGTCGCGAGGCGGATGATGGGTGCCGTGAGGCAAGGACGCAGGGAGCATCCATATCGAGGTAGATATGGACGCGACTGAGGACGCAGCATCGCGGCGCCCAGCGCCGCATCGCGACATGGCTGTTCATTCCGAAAGGAGCTCTAGCCACCGATCGTCTCCGTCGCACGCACCTGCTCTGCGTAGATCTCTTCGAGCGGCGCACCTGCTTCGAAACGCTCGATCTGACGCTCGGCGGCGTTCTGCTCGGGAACCGCGAGATATGGCGCTGCCCCGATCTCCTCGGCTACAGGCAGTACCCACTCGACGAGCTCCTCGATCCGCTGCCGGGCGGGTATCGGAGCGCCACGGGAGAAGTCGATCAGCTCGCCGGCTAGGCCCCACCGAATCGCACGCCAGAAGTTCTCCTCGATCAGACGGTGCGGGAGGGGCTCGACCGGCGCGCCCTCGTCATAAGCACGTGCCACTCGCGCCGTGAGTGCGGTAGCGAACGCCGCGAGCGACTGCGCTTCGGCCAGGTCTGGCTGCCCGTCGCAGATGCGGATCTCCACGGTTGGGAACGCGAGGTGGGGGCGGACGCTCCACCAGATCTGCGTGTGCTCGGTGATGGAGCCCGTGTCGTAGAGGAAGCGGACGAAGGTCTCGTACTCGGCCCAGGACGAGAAAGCATCAGGAACGCCGCAGCGCGGGAAGAAGCGCGTGAAGATCTGCGTTCGCGCCGAATGCAGGCCGCTGTTGATGCTCTCCACGAACGGAGAGCTGGCCGAGAGTGCGAGCAGCTCCGGCAGGAAGTTGCGCATTGCCGCCACCACCGCGATCGCCCGGTCGGGCCCGTTGATCGCGACGTGCACGTGGAGGCCGAAGGTGTTGTTGCGCCAGACGACGTAACGGAGAAGCTCGTCGTTTCGCCGGTAGTGCGGCGTATCGATGATCCGCTGCTTCTTCCAGTCCGCCCACGGGTGTGTGCCCGTGGCGCCGAGAAGGAGTCCCATGGGCTCGACGAAGTGAGCGGAGCTCGGCACGCCGTTCGGCCATCACCGCGGGAAGATCGGCAAACGTCTCCTGACGGCCCGTCCGAATCTCGACCTCGGAGGCGATGAGCTCGCCGACGAGGTGCTCCTCGAGCGACGTGCCGCGAGCTGCGGCCTGGACGTCCTCGAAGCGGTTCGTAAGGTCGAGCGACTCCGGATCGAGGATCGCGAACTCCTCCTCGACCGCGACGGTGAAGTCGGTGGCGGACTCGAACTGCTCGCGTGCCCGGGCGATCAGTGCGTCCGGCGAAAGGCGCTGTTCGTCTCCCATCGGCGCACTACAGTAGTTGAAGCGTTGGCTACCGACCTGGCGCGAGAAGCCGGTCGGCCACACTCGCCCAACTCCAGCGTTCCACTGCTGCTCGCCGCGCCGCTTCCGAGATCGCTTGACGTTCAACGACGGAGAGCGCAAGCAGGGAAGTGAGCTTCCTACGAAGATCTCCGGCGTCACCCGGAGTGAACGACGCGAGGTACCGCAGGTCCGGCGGATACTCGGCCTCGAGACCCTCTGCGATCTCCGCTAGCCCCGAGTGACGGGCGACGAGCGGCGGGCAGCCGGCCGCGGCAGCCTCGGCGGCGACCATGCCGAATGCTTCCGGGAAGATCGACGGAACCACGCAGACATCAGCGAGCGCCAGCAGATGAACCAGGTGGCGATGGTCGAGCGGCCCGGTGAAGAGTGTGCGCTCGGAGTCGGCCAGCTTCTCCAGGTCGACGCGGTAGTCGCCGAAGCCGACGATGACCGCACGGGCCTGGACACCCTCGAGCGCGTCGAGCAGGACATGGACGCCCTTGTTGTAGAGCAGCTTGCCGAAGTACACGACCGTGGGCATCTCCTCGCCGAGGAACGCGGCGAGTCGCCGGGCATTCCTCTCGTCGGGAAGCCTCTCGTTCTCGTTATCCGGATTCGGCCGGTCGACTTCGGCCTCGGAGACCAGCGCGGCCAGAGCCTCGTGACGCGGCTGAGGCCTCCACTCGTCGATGTCGACCCCCGGTGGCACCTCATGCACACGATCGACGTGACCGCAGACCTCTTCGAGAACGTCGCGGATGTGCCCGGAGCCGACGAAGACGGCAGCCGCGTTCTCGAGCACCTCTCTCCCCCAGCGCTCGAGCTCGGGCCTGCCGCGCATCGAGTACTCGAGCTCGGAGCCGTGCGCCTTGACGACGTACCGTGCTCGACTCGCCGCGCCAACTGCTCCACCGAGCAGGACGTGGTTGCAGAAGACGAGGTCGGCCGGAAGCCGTCCGCGGAGCGCCGCCGCATTGGCCTCGATCCAGTGATCGAGCTCCGCGCGCGTGCAGTCCTGAAGGAGCTTGACCTCGTAGCCCTCGTAGCGGTCGTGGACGAAGACGGGGAGCAAGCCGCCCACGTCCGGGCGAACGACCTCTGCACCTCCGAGGTCGTACAGCTCCGGGTGCGGTTCCTGGCAGAGGACGGTGACATCGTGTCCTGCGCGCGCCCATTCACGCGCCAGCTGGCGCGTGTAGACGTTCGACCCCGTTCCGCCGAGCAAGTACCCGTGCCAGAGGAGGATCCTCACGACTCCATCCTGCGTGGCAGGAACGACGCGTGCGTCGCCCAGCTGCTCGCATCCGTCAAGGGCGAGGCAAGCCTCGCCCCTACGAGGCTCATGTCAGATGGAAATAGAGGGCGTAGAGGAGATCGACCGCGGGGTTGGAGGTGTGCACGCTGACGTCCGAGGGAACATCGAGGAGCGCCTCCGAGTAGTTGAAGATGATCTTCGCGCCAGCGCCGACGAGCGCGTCTGCGGCGTCCTGGGCATTCTCGGCCGGAACGGCGATGACGCCGACGATGATGTTCCGCTCGCGGAGGACTTCGGCTACGTCGTCGATCGAGCTGACTCTCAGGTCACCGACGCGCTCTCCGATCTTCTCGGGATCGGTCTCGAAGATCGCGGCGACGGTGATTCCGTGCTCGCCGAAGATGGGCGAGCTCGCAATGGCGCTGCCGAGCCGGCCCGCTCCGAAGAGGGCGATGTTGTGCTGGCCCTGCGTTCGCAGGATCTGGCGAATCTCGTCGAGCAACGCTTCGGTGCGGTAGCCCACTCCACGCTTGCCGAACTTGCCGAACGCCGACAGGTCGCGCCGAATCTGGGTCGCGTTGATGTTCGTGTACTCCGAGATCTCCTGCGAGGAGATTCGCTCCTTCCCCATCTTCCTCGCCTGACTGAGCACTTGCAGGTACCTACTCAAGCGAGCGGCGACACCGACGGTCAGGCGCTCGGCCACGTTCTCCCCCTGTCGACAGCTTGTAACAAGACGTCACGATTCTGCCAGCGCCGTCTGGACCGCCGTCGTCGGAACTGTCGACCCACTGGCTCGCGCGCGATAGACCTCTGAAGGCGACCGCTTCGTGGCCCCGCGGCGAGGTCTTCTCCTCGAGCCCTAGCCGATGACCCGGCGTCGCAGCGCTTCGGCGTCTACGAAGTACGTGAAAGCTCGCTGGCCATCGATCTCCACGACGGGGAGATGCTCTCGATACCGCGCCTCGAGGTCCGGCTTGCCGCCGATGTCGACGAGCTCGAGGTCGAACTCGAGCTCGTCCTGTACGGCGCGGACGACCTCGAGCGCACGCGCGCATAGGGTGCAGTCGACGGCGTGGTAGAGCCTGACGCGGGCTACGGGTAGAGGCCTCTCGTCGTCGTCGCCTCTGCCACTCGCTGCACTGCCAATCCGTACGAGGCCATGCGAAGGCTGATGTCGCGGCTCTCCTGCGTGTGCCACGCTTCCTCGAACGAGCGGGCGACGATGTCGTGGAGCTTCGCGTTGACCTCGTCCTCGCGCCAGAAGTACTCCTGGAGCCCCTGGACCCATTCGAAGTAGGAGACCACCACGCCTCCGGCATTCGCAAGTACGTCCGGGAGCACGAGCACGCCGCGGTCTTCGAGGATCGCGTCGGCTCCTGGCGTGACGGGGCCGTTCGCTCCCTCGCAGACGACTGTCGCCTTCACACGATCCGCGTTTTCGTCGGTGACCACCTGCTCGAGAGCACAGGGCGCGAGGATGTCGCATGGAAGCTCGACCAGCTCTTCGTTCGTGACCGGATCCGCGTTCGTCAGGCCGACGAGCGCCCCGTGCTCCTGCTTGTGTGCGATTGCAGCGGGCACGTCGATGCCGCTGGCGTTGTAGACGCCACCGCGTGAATCCGAGACGGCCACCACCTTTGCGCCTTCGAGTGCGAGGAGGCGTGCAAGGTTCGAGCCGACGTTGCCGAAGCCCTGAATCGCCACCGAGTAGTCGTCGAGGCGCCGGCTTTGCTTCTGGGAAAGCGCTTGTATGCAGTAGAGCGAGCCACGGGCCGTCGCCTCTTCACGACCGAGCGAACCGCCGACCGAAAGTGGCTTGCCGGTCACCACTCCGAGGACGGAGTGGCCCTTGTTCATCGAGTACGTGTCGAAGATCCATGCCATCACCTGAGGGTTGGTACCCACATCGGGAGCCGGGATGTCTCGCTCTGGCCCGATGTCGTTGATGATCTCGCTGGTGTAACGCCGGGTCAGACGCTCGAGCTCCGACATCGAGAGCGACTTCGGGTTGCACACCACCCCACCCTTGGCGCCGCCGAAAGGAAGTCCCATGAGCGCGCACTTCCACGTCATCCACATCGAGAGCGACTTGACCTCGTCGAGGGTCACGTCGGGGTGGTAGCGAATGCCACCCTTCGAAGGACCGCGGGTGATGTTGTGCGTCACGCGGAAGCCCTGGTAGACGCCCGTCGTCCCGTCGTCCATCGATACGGGGATCGAGACCTCGACAGCCTTCTTGCACTGCGAGAGGACGCGAATCAAGTTCGGGTCGATCGCGAAGATCTCGCCGACTCGGCGAAGCTGCGTCTTCGCCAGTTCGAACGGGTTCTCGCGGAGGTGGGACTCCGCCTCGGCCGTTGACATGGAGCTATGCCTCCTGGCTCGTCTGGACGGTGGCGAGTATAGGGCTCTCGAGGAGGAGTGAAGACTACGTCGGCTGGCCACTGAGCTCTCAGTCTCCATCCTCTTGCGAGCCCTTAGCCCGTCTAGCTGACGCGATACTCGACCGTCTCGGATTGTCTCCGCGTCCCGTCTCCGGGCAAGGCGACGATGCGAATGGCGTACATCCCGCGCCGCAGCCGCTCCCCGTTCGAGCCCCTCCCTGTGAGCCCGAACGTGTAGCGGCCCGGCAGAAGCTCGCGCCGTCGCGCGAGAACCCCGAGAAGCGACTTCCCGCGCCAGAGCTGGACCTCGAGGCGGTCGACGGCCCGCACCTGCGGGTCAGGCGTCACGGTAACCGCGCCCGCGACGAGAGCGAGCACCGAGGGCGTTGCGTCGGACACGCGATCGCCCGTTCCCTCCAGCGAGACACGTGAGATCAGATCGACGGTCTGTGGCACCGCGACCGCCCACGGCACGTGCACCTCGGGTGAGTCCCCGGCTCGAAGAACGAGCTCGCCGGTGGCGATCCCGGCCTCGTCCGAAAGATCGAGGGTGTCGGCCCGAATGACGACCGCGGCACTCGCCCCAGGCCCCAACCGCACGCGTTGCGGGTCGGCTGTGATCTCGACGCCTTTGGGCGCCAGCGCGGCATTCCCGATCGAGACCACACGACGACGAGTCGAGATGTTGTGGATGCGAACGATTCGCTCGATCCCGGACGCGTCGCCCGTCACTGCTCCGAACGAGACCACGGCCGGGTCCGCGAACACCTCCTGCTGCGCCGCTCCACGGAGGTCGACCAAGCCCGCCCCCGACGCGGTGGGGTCGAGGTCGAACCTCTGTGCCGAGCCGACCAGCAGGCCGCGCAGGCCGACTGCTCCCACCTCAGGTCGCCCTTGGGCGAGGATCGCCGCGACCCCGGCAGTCACTGCCGCCGCTGCGCTCGTTCCACTCACCGTCCCGAACCGGACCTCTCCCTCGTCGCCCCGGCCGGGCTCGGACGTGGGCACCGAGACCCCCGGCGCCGCGACATCCGGCTTGACGCTGCCGTCGAAGGTGAGCCCTCGCGACGAGAACGCGGCGATCGATCCTCGCCCGTCGCGCTCGGCGACATCGACGTCGCCGATCGCAACCGTCACGGGGACACCGGCAGCAATGAGAGAGCGAATCTCGCGAACAAGCCCGTCGGCAAGCCCGACGACCGGAACCCCGGCCGGGACGTCGAGGCTGAACGCGCCGGCGGGCAGTGGACCGTCGACGACAACTGCCAGAGCGCCCGCGGCGGTTGCCTCCTCCACCGTGTCGTCGGAGAGCACGCTTCGCGGAAGCAGGGCCGCACGACCCGCGACAGCGCTGACGCCATCCGTCGAGAAGAGCCCGCCGATCCCCTTCGACGCAGTAGCGCGATTCACCAACACGACCCCTGCAGTCACCGTCCTCGAGGGAGCTCCTCCCAGAGGAACGGTGTCCTCGAAGAGCACCCTCAGCCCTGCGCGAACATGAACGCGAACCGTCGGCGCGGCAAGGCGTCCATCGGCCGCGGCGACGGTGACGGCAGTTGGAGCACCGCCGGGCCCGGCGATGCTGCCGTACCCAGGGCCTGCACGACCGTCGTTGCCGGCCGGGACGATCGTCAGGGTATCGAGGCTGGCCGCCCCCGCCACGGCTCGCGCAAGAGGGCCATCCGAGAACGAGGCATACGGCTCCACCACCCCGATCAGCGCGATGCGCGCAGCGTCGTGTGCGTCGCCGTCGTCGTTCGGATCGACCGCCGCCTCGAGGCCGGCCAGGATCTGGTCGGTACGGGAGTAGACGGTGTACCCACCTTCTGTGTTTGGCTGCCAGCCGGCGACCCGTACCGGCAGGATCGAAGCTCCAGGCGCAATGCCGTGGAGCCCTCCCGGGCCATCCGACCCGGTGATGATCCCTGCGAGCTCGGTGCCATGGCGTTCGGGCCGGCCGGGAATCGTCGGATGCGGCTGTGCGACGCCACCGCTCCCGGGGTTGATGACATCGACGCCCGAGAGAATGCTGCGGCGGAGGTAGGGGTGCGACGGGTCGACTCCGGTGTCGAGCAACGCGACGGTCACGCCGGTGCCGTCGAGACCCGAGATCTCCAGATCCGCCACCGCCGACGGCAGGACTCCACTCGACTCGTCGGACTGGGCTGGGTATGCGATGCGCACCGGAAACACGCCGACGACCTCTCGATCGTCGTCGAGAAGTGCGAGCGACGTCGGGTCGAGTCGCGCCGAGAACCCGTTGACCACCCTGGCGTACCGGTACTCGGGCGAAATTCGCGCACCCGCAGCGGCCAGGCGGGCGAGGAACTGCTCCTGCTGGCCGACGGCGGAAGCTGTCCACGCGCGCATGTCTCGCTCTGTCGCCTGGCCGCCCGCAACGCGGACGCGCTCGGCGAGCGAGGGAGGGTCGAGGAGAACGACGTACCGCTGTGCAGTCGAGACAGCCGCGCGCACTCCGAGCACTCCCTGCCAGCCGGCCTCATCGATCGACGAGCCGGACGGCTCCTGGGCTCGCGCTCCCGCCGCGAAGAGAAGGACGAGGACCGTCCCGGCGGCTAGACCGGCGGTGCGGCTACGAGAAAGACGGGTAAGCATCGAGCGTAAGGTAGCCAGGGTACGGAAGAGATTCGGCGAAGCGTCCTTGAGAGGCGATCATCGCTGCGTTGTCGGTGCAGAGCTCGAACGGCGCGAAGCGGACTTCGGGAAGCGCGGCTCGAAGCCCGGAGTTCGCAGCGACACCACCGACGACCGCGATGCGCTCGAGGCCGGTCTCGGCCGACGCGTCCCGAGCCTTCTGCACCAGGGCTCGCACGATCGCGCGCTGGTACGAGGCGGCGAGGTCGGCCCGCCTCCGTTCCGTCTCCGCCTCTCCGAGATCTCGAACGGCGTACAGCAGCGCGGTCTTGAGCCCCGAGAACGAGAAGTCGAACCCGGCGACCCGCGCAACCGGAAACGGAAAGGCCGCGGGATCCCCGTCACGTGACATCCGGTCGAGCTCCGCACCACCGGGGTAGCCGAGACCGAGCAGCCGGGCTCCCTTGTCGAACGCCTCTCCGGCAGCATCATCGAGCGTCGTCCCGAGCCGATCGGAGCGACCGTGCCCGCGGACCGCGAGAAGCAGCGTGTGTCCCCCACTCGCGAGCAGGCAGAGAAAAGGCGGCTCGAGCGGTTCAGGTTCGAGATAGAGCGACGCGACGTGGCCGTCGAGATGATCGACCGGAACGAGGGGAAGACGGCGCGCCCACGCGATTGCCTTCGCGGCCGACAGGCCGACGAGCAGCGCTCCCACGAGCCCCGGCCCCTGTGTGACTGCCACTCGCTCCACGCGATCGAGCGAGATCCCGGCCGAGCCGAGCGCTTCGCGTACCACGGGCAGGACGAGGTCGAGATGCCGGCGTGACGCGACCTCCGGCACGACACCGCCGTAGCGCGCGTGCAGATCAGCCTGCGACGACACCACGGAGGCGAGCACGCGGCCGTCCTCGGTGACGACGGCCGCAGCAGTCTCGTCGCACGAGGTCTCGATCCCGAGTATCACGACGCCTGCTCGGACGACGCAGGCTCCCGCCACATGATCAATGCGTCCTCACGGTTGTCGGTGTAGTAGCCGCGGCGGATGCCCCGTGCCTCGAACCCGAGTTGCTCGTAGAGCCGGATCGCATGAAGGTTCGAGACGCGAACCTCGAGCGTGTATCCGCGATGTGGATCGGTCGCGGTGACCTCGAACAGTCGCTCGAGAAGCGTCGTCGCGATCCCGCGACGGCGGAACTCGACCGAGACTGCGACGTTCATGACGTGCCACGCGTCCACATAGCGGGACACGAATGCGTAGCCGACGAGATCGCCTTCGTCGGAGTAGGCACCGAGCGTGAGCGAGCTCGGCTTGCGGAGCTCCGCGACGAACATCGAACGCGACCACGGCGTGGGGTACGACGCTCGCTCGATCTCCTCGACCGCGTCGAGGTCGCGGGGCTCGAGACGGCGCAACTCGACGTTCACGCGACCATCTCTTTCGCGTCCGGTGCACGAACGTAGATCGGCTGAAGCGCGTCCACGGGGCCGAACTCTCGTGCGAGCGAAGCATGAAGGCGCGCATGCGGAGTGTGCAGCTCGTCGTCGTCCGCAGGCACCAGCGCACCCATGCGCTCGAGCGTCGCGCGGTAACGAACCGCGCCACTCCCTATGCAAAGGGCACCCGGCTCGAGCTCCAGATCGTCGGGCCCGACGACCCGGGTCCGGGAACGAAGACCTCGCGCCGGCGGGCGTCGATGACGGGGTATGCGTCCTCTCGCGCCGCTGCCAGGGCGTCGAGCGTCGAGACACCTGCGGCCGGGACATCGAGCGCGAAGGCGAGCCCTCTTGCAATCGCGAGGCCGATCCGGGTGCTCGTGAAGCTTCCTGGGCCCGTCCCGACCACGAGTGCAGCGAGGTCGGACGGAGCCGCGCCGGCGCCGCGAAAGAGCGCATCGACGTCCTCGAGGAGCGTGCGCGGGACCGAGGTCCTCTCCCCCAGGAGCTCACCGTCACGCAGGAGCGCGCTGGTGGCAACAGCGGTCGCGGTGTCGAAGGCGAGGACGAGCATTACTCGATGCCTTCTAGCAGCGCCGACTCCGCAGAGTCGAGCTCGATGCGGCGCCCGTCGGCACCGGTGTGCTGGATCGAGACTGCGGCACGCGCAGGCGGAAGCGCGCCCCGACCGGCTTCCGGCCACTCGACGAACACGATCGCACCCTCGAAGTACGGTTCGAGGTCGCCCCAGTCGGCAGGTGCCACCGTGTCGAACCGATAGAGATCAAGGTGAGACACGGTCATGCGCCCCTCGTAGCGATGGCCGATCGTGAACGTGGGGCTCGTCACTGGCGAAGTGACGCCGAGAGCCCGGCAAGCACCTCGAACGAACGTCGTCTTCCCGGATCCGAGCTCGCCCGAGACGGTCACGAGATCGCCGATCTCGAGTCGCGCAGCGAGCCGCGCGGCAATCGCCTCGGTCTCCTCCGCCGAGGCACTGGCCAGGGTGACGCCCACGTTTAGTGGTCGCTCCGGGAGGTACGCCACCCCTTCGTGCGGCTGCAAACGCTTCGCAGGCCGTCGTCCTCAGTCGGCCGCATACCTTCTGGTATGCGGCCTCCCTGCGTCCTAGGCCTGCTTGGTTTTCGCCGACGAATCGGGCACCGGACATCCCGGAGAGACCACTAGAAGAGGCCGAGCTGGACGGACTCTGGGTCGGGCTCGAAGACAGGGGCGACGGGCTCCTCCACCGCGTTCTCGTCGCCGACCGCCCGCTCGAGAAGGGCAGGAATCCGTGCGAAGTCCTCCTCCAGCACCCTCAGCATCGAAGGCGTGTAGAGGGCGGCCGCCGGATGGTAGATCGGGTAGAGGTGGACGGTCCGCGCGCCGAGCGTCACCTCTTGCTCCTGGCCGTGAACTCGAGTGATCCCGGCCGGACGGCCCGAGAGCAGCTTGGTCGCGAAGTTGCCGAGCGTCGCGACGAGCTTCGGCTCGATCAGCTCGATCTGCCGGAAGAGGTGTGGCTCGCACGCCGCGATCTCCTCGGGCTGAGGGTCGCGGTTCCCCGGCGGCCTGCACTTGAGGACATTTACGACAAAGACGTCGGCTCGTGTCAGGCCGATGCCACCGAGAAGCGTGTCGAGAAGCTTTCCCGCCTGTCCTACGAACGGCACGCCCTGCTGGTCCTCGTGGAAGCCGGGCGCCTCGCCGACGAACATGAGGTCTGCGTCCGGACTTCCCGAGCCGAAGACCACTTGGGTTCGGCCCTCGGCGAGCGCGCATCTCGTGCACGAGGCCGTCTGCTCCGCGTACTCCCGGAGCGCCGCTGCGCGCTCAACGGTGTCCATCGAGACCGCAGTCTACGCCGCGGGCCGGATGCGTCCGCACCGCGTGTCGGACCTCCCCGTTAGCCGCAGCCGCAGGAGCCGCCACAGCAGCCGCCCCCGCCGCCGGACGGGCCGGCGAAGCTCGGCTTCGCAGCCGCGCCGTGCACCGCGAAGCTCGAGAGCTGCTTGAGGACCTTCGCCGCGCCGCACTCCGGGCAGCTCACCGCCTGGTCGCTGGAGCGGACGAGCTCCTCGAAATGCGACTCGCATTCCATGCACGCGTACTCGTAGATCGGCACGTGCCGAGTGTACTGTCGGAGGCGATGGAGCGGTGGAGCGTCCCGACCCTCGAGGGCCGCATCGTCCGGCTCGAGCCGCTCTCGCCAGAGCACGAGGAGGGTCTCTGGCTCGCCTCGCGCGATCCTCGGACCTGGCGCTGGTTGAGCGTCGTCCAGCCGCAAACGCGCCCCGAGTGGACAGCGTTCACCGAGCGCGCGCTCGACGCTTCCGAGCGCGGCGTCGAGCTGCCCCTTGTGACAGTTCGTGACGAGCAGATCGTGGGCTCGACTCGCTTCCTTGCGCTTCGACCTGAGCACGGCTCCGTCGAGATCGGCTGGACGTGGCTCCACCCCTCTGCCTGGGGAACGGGAGCGAACCTCGAAGCCAAGCTGCTCCAGCTGGGGCACGCATTCGAGTCTTGGGGCTGTCGTCGCGTGGAGCTGAAGACGGACGCACTGAACGACCGCTCCCGGGGCGCTCTCGAGGCGCTCGGCGCGACGTTCGAGGGAATCCATCGCAAGCACATGCTCGTACGCGCCGGCGAGAATCGCGACAGTGCCTGGTACAGCGTCACGGACGACGACTGGCCATCCGTGCGCTCACATCTCGAAGCGCGCCTTGCGGGAAAGTAGCTGCTCGGAGCTACACTCTTGCTGCCCGGTATCCCAGGCGGGAACTGGAGCGAGACAATGATCGAGAGCATCAGGATCGTAGGCGCGAGCGGCCGCGTCGGCTCGACGGTGAGCGCGCGGCTCGCCGAGCGCGGCGTGCTCCTCGACGCCAAGGTTCCGGAGCTCGTCCTTCTCTGCGTCCCCGACCGGGCGATAGCGGAGGTCGCGGGCGAGATCTCACCCGGCCCTTGGGTCGTCCACGTCAGCGGCGCCACTCCCCTCGTCGCGCTCGAGCCTCACGCGCGACGGTTCGGATTGCACCCGCTGCAGTCGTTCACCAAGGCGCGAGGCGCCGAGCAGCTCGACGGCGTGTGGGGTGCGGTCACCGCGGAGACGGCCGAGGCTCGCGCCGTCGGCTTCTGGCTGGCAGAGACGCTCGGCCTGAGACCGTTCGAGCTCGACGACGCGAATCGCGCCGCGTACCACGCGGGCGCTGCATTCGCCTCCAACTATCTCGTGACGCTGCGCGCCGCGGCCGGCTCGCTGCTCGCTGCGGCGGATGTTCCTACCGAGGCGCTCGATCCACTCATCCAGGGCGTCGTGGACAGCGGGTTCGAGCTCACCGGGCCAATCGCCCGTGGCGACTGGGAAACGGTGGAGCGACATCTCGCTGTGATCCGCGCAGAACGGCCAGAGCTCGAAGAGCTCTACCTCGCGCTCGCCGAGGAAACCGCCCGCTTGGCGGGCCAGGAGCTGCCAAGTGACAAAGTGCCACTTGGCACCCGGAGCGCGCCGTGAAGATCACTCGCACGATCGCCGATGTCCGTGCCGAGCTCGTCTCATGCCGAGCTGGGTCGGTGGGGCTCGTGCCGACCATGGGGGCGCTCCACGAGGGGCACCTGTCGCTCCTTCGCGCCGCCCGCGCGGAAAGCGAGACCGTGGTCATGAGCCTGTTCGTGAACCCGGCGCAGTTCGGGGACGAGACCGACCTCGCGCACTATCCCCGTGACGACGAACGCGACTTCGCGGTCGCAGAGAAGGCCGGTGTCGACATCGTCTTCGCTCCCTCGAGCGAAGAGATGTACCCGCCCGGCTTCCAGACGTGGGTCGAGGTGACCGAGCTCGGATCGATCCTGGAGGGGCAGTTCCGCCCCGGGCACTTCCGAGGAGTCGCCACGATCGTGCTCAAGCTCTTCTCGATCGTTCGGCCCGATCGCGCGTACTTCGGGCAGAAGGACGCCCAGCAGGCCGAGGTGATCCGGCAGCTGATCCGCGATCTCGCTCTGGAGATCGAGCTCCGCGTCCTCCCCACGGTCGCGTGCCGGGGACGGGCTCGCCCTGAGCTCGCGGAACTCCCTGCTTTCACCCGCGGAGCGCGACCGCGCACTCGCCCTTCACCGCGCGCTGGCGACGAAGGACGCAAAAACCGCACGCGCAGCGCTCGCCGCCTCGAATGGCCTCGCCGTCGATTACGTCGAGGTTGCCGAGTTCGACCCTCCCGTTCTCGCCGGCGCCGTTCGTGTCGGCTCCACCCGCCTCATCGACAACGTGCCCCTGGAAGGAGGCGAAGCGTGAGCATCCGCCCGCAGGAACCCGCGCCCGCGACCCCGGCTCCGGGGAAGCTCCCCATCACCGAGCTTGCCGAGATGAAGGCGCGCCGGCAACCGATCGTGATGGTCACGGCCTACGACGCTCCCGGAGGACGCCTTGCCGACCAGGCTGGCGCGGACCTCATTCTCGTCGGCGACTCCGCGGCGATGACCGTCCTGGGTCACGACTCGACTGTCCCCGCGACGATGGACGAAATGCTCATGCTCACGCGCGCCGTCACGCGGGGAGCGCGGCGTCCGCTCGTGATCGCCGACATGCCCTTCGGGAGCTTCCAGGTCTCGGACGAGGACGCCGTGCGCAATGCGATCCGCTTCGTCAAGGAGGCGGGCGCCGATGCGATCAAGCTCGAAGGCGCCGGCGTCATGCTCTCCCGCGTTCGGGCGATCGTCGCGGCCGGAATCCCGGTCATGGGCCACATCGGCCTGACCCCGCAATCCGCCACGATGCTCGGCGGCTACAAGGCACAAGGTCGGTCGGCCGAGAAGGCCCTTGCCCTCCTCGCCGACGCACGTGCACTCGAAGCAGCCGGCTGCTTCTCCCTCGTGCTCGAAGCTGTCCCGGCAGCCGTCGCGGCCCGGATCACGGCCGAGCTCTCAATCCCGACCATCGGAATCGGTGCCGGCGTCGACTGCGACGGCCAGGTGCTCGTGTGGCACGACCTTCTCGGCCTCTACGACGGGCGCGCAGCGCGCTTCGTCAAGCGGTACGCCGAGGTCGGCGACACGATCCGTTCCGCGCTGGAGGCGTACGCGTCCGACGTACGGGAGCGTCACTTCCCGGAGGAGCAGCACACGTACGCCATGCCGCAGGAGGAGCTGGCGCTCTTCGAACAGGCTGCGTCAGATCAGCGCGAATACGCCGACGATCGCACCTAGCAGAGCGACCGCGGCGCCCAGTGCAGCGAGCGTCCGGAGCCAGCTCCATCCGTGAACGACCACCACGCCCATGACGAGGAGCACAACCGACCACGCCACGAACCCGAGCTGTAACGCGAGCAGCACGCTTTCGCCGGTTCCTTCGTCCGGCCCGCCCTCGCGGAACGAGTCGCCACCGTAGAGCGCGAGGCGCACCGGGAACAGCACGACCAGCGAGAGAGCAAGAGGAGCGAGCGCAAATCCGACGATCTGCCGTGCTCGGCGAAAGTCACCGGCGCTCCCGAGGAGCCGTACTCCGAAGAACAGCGCGAAGCCGAATAGCAGGTATCCCACTCCGCCGTACAGCCCCCCGGCGACGAAGGCCCAGATCGCCACGAGGAGCGCGTCGTACTCCGACTTGTCGAGAAGAGCGCCGGCCGTCGGCGTCGCCAGGACCGCCGCCGTGCCGGCCATCCAGACGAGGAGCAAGATGCGGCTCGGAACGCGCCGCCACGTCGTCCGGATCGTCTTCCCGCAGGGCAAAGAAGACGGAACGTGGGCTCAGGAGCACCGCCGGAACGCGAAGCCACCACGCACGGTCGGGCGAGAGCCCTTGGTGAGTCTCCGCGGACGCCATGACTGGAGCGTATCCAGGCCGCGATTGAGCAACGCCTGGCAGCGCAATAGAGTTGCTATGTGTCAGACGAGCTTCTCTGTCCCTCGTGCGGCTCGGCGAACGAGGCGAGCCGCAAGTTCTGCGGCGAGTGCGGAACGGCTTTGGCGCGTGCCTGCCCGTCGTGCGGCGCGCCGAACGCGCCCGGTGTCAAGTTCTGCGGCGAGTGCGGGACGGCGCTCGCAGCCTCTGCAGCACCCGCCGCGTCCCCGCCCTCGCATGCGGCCCCAATAGCAGAGCGCCGCCTCGTCTCCGTCCTGTTCGCCGACCTCGTCGGACACACCGCGTTCTCCGAGGAACGCGATGCCGAGGATGTCCGCGAGCTTCTCTCCCGCTACTTCGACACCGCGCGCACCGTGATCGAGCGCTACGGCGGGACGGTCGAGAAGTTCATCGGCGACGCTGTCATGGCCGTTTGGGGGGCACCGGTGGCACAGGAAGACGACGCCGAGCGCGCCGTACGGGCCGCGCTCGACCTCGCGGCGGCGGTGTCGGCGCTCGGAGCAGAGGTCGCAGCGCCCGATCTCAGAGCGCGCGCGGGAGTGCTTACCGGAGAGGCCGCGGTCACGCTCGGTGCCGAGGGTCAGGGGATGGTCGCGGGTGACCTCGTCAACACCGCATCCCGAATCCAGTCGGCCGCCGATCCGGGAACGGTGCTAGTCGGAGAGGTGACGAAACGAGCCGCGGAGGCGGCGATCGTCTTCGAGGACGCCGGCTCTCACTCGCTCAAGGGGAAGACCGAACCGATCCAGCTCTGGCAGGCTCTGCGGGTCATCGGACTGCGGGGAGGGGCGGCCAGATCGACAGGGCTAGAGCCACCGTTCGTCGGCCGGGACCGCGAGCTACGACTCGTCAAGGAGCTCTACCACGCGTCCGCCGAGGATCGCCGCGCGCATCTTGTCTCCGTCATAGGCATCGGCGGGATCGGCAAGTCACGGCTGGCGTGGGAGTTCGAGAAGTACATCGATGGTCTCGCCGGCGACGTCTGGTGGCATTCGGGCCGCTGCCTCGCCTACGGAGATGGCGTTGCCTTCTGGGCTCTGGCCGAGATGATCCGCGGGCGCGCCGGCATCGTCGACGACGAGGAGACGGTCTCGGCGCTTGCCAAGCTGCAAGCCGCGCTCGAGAAGCACGTCCCCGACCCGCAGGAGCGCCGCTTCGTCGAGCCGCGACTCACGCACCTTCTCGGGCTCGAGGAAGGCGCCGTCGGGGACCAGGAGAACCTGTTCGCGGCTGCCCGGATGTTCTTCGAGCGGCTCGCGCAGACGGGGCCGACGGTTCTTCTCTTCGAGGACATCCACTGGGCGGACAGTGCCCTGCTGGACTTCGTCGAGTACCTCGTCGAATGGTCGCGCGATGTGCCGCTCTTCGTCCTCACGCTCGCCCGGCCCGAGCTCATGGATCGGCGATCGACCTGGGGCTCGGGCAAGCGCAACTTCACTTCGATCTTCCTGGAGCCGCTCTCGGCCGACGCGATGGAGGTGCTGCTGACGGGTCCTGTCCCCGGGCTTCCGGAGGAGCTCCGCGAGCGCATTCTGAAGCAGGCAGAAGGAGTTCCGTTCTATGCGGTCGAGACGGTCCGCATGCTCCTCGATCGCGGCGTCCTCGTCCGCGAGGGCCACGCGTACCGGTTGGCGGGCGAGATCGAAACGCTCGAGGTGCCGGAGACCCTCCAGGCGCTCATCTCCGCGCGGCTCGACGGCTTGACCCCGGACGAACGCCGCATAGTCCAGCAGGCTTCCGTGCTCGGGCGTACGTTCACTCTTCGCGGACTCTCCACGGTCTCCAGCTTGAACGAGTCCGAGCTCGAGTCGATCCTGGGATCGCTCGTTCGCAAGGAGATCGTGTCTCTGACAGCCGACCCGCTCTCGCCCGAGCGGGGCCAGTACGGATTCCTTCAGGATCTGGTCAAGAAGGTCGCCTACGACACGCTCTCCCGTAGGGAGCGGAAGACGCTGCACCTCGCGGCCGCCGAGTACCTCCGCTCTCTCGGCGACGAAGACGAGATCGTCGAGGTCCTGGCCGCCCACTACGTGGACGCGTACCGGGCGGCACCGGATGATGCCGACGCCGAGGAGATCCGCACGCGCGCGCGGGAGACGCTCGTCCGAGCAGCTGAGAGAGCTGCGTCGCTGGCCGCGAATGCCGAGGCGCAGCACGCTTACGAGCGCGCAGTCGAGCTCTCCGACGATCCCCTCGAGCAGGCCGATCTGCACGAGCATGCCGGCCTCATGGCCCGAACGGGCGCGCGCACCGAGGAGGGCGCTGCCCACTACGAGCGGGCGATCGCGCTCTTCGAAGGCGCCGGCGCAACGCACCCCGCAGCACGCGTCTCCGCCCGGCTCGCAGAGGTGATGTGGGATCGCGGACGCCTCGAGCACGGCCTCGAGATCATGGATCGCTCGTACCAGACTCTCGCCGAAGAGGAGCCCGATGCCGATCTGGCGGCACTGGCGGCGCAGCTCGGCCGCTTCATGTTCTTCGCAGGCCAGCTCGAGCTCGCGTCCCAGAGGATCGAGACGGCTCTCGGAATCGCAGAGGCCCTATCGCTCCCGGAGGTACTCGCCCAGGCATTGACGACGAAGGCGATGCTTCTCACCTCGCACGGACGCAAGCAGGAGGGTCTCGCGCTGATGCGCTTCGCGCTCGACACGGCTCTCGAGCACGACAAGCCGTCCGCTGCGCTTCGCGCCTCCTACAACCTCGCCGACACGCTCGCACAGGTCGACCGGTACGACGAAGCGATCGAGCTGGTCCGCGACGGCCTCATTCAGGCGCGGCGAATCGGAAATCGCTACTGGGAGTGGTCGTTCCTCAACCAGCTGTATCCGCACTACGCCCTCGGGGAGTGGAACGAGGCGCTGGAGATGATCGCGCAGCTCCCCGAAGATCAGTGGAGGGAGGCGCGCCAGGCTCTCGGCGCCGTCGCGTCGGTCGGAGTCTTGCTACGCGTGCATCGAGGCAACCTGCGCGAGGCCGCCCGGTTGGTGGAGGCGTTCGAGGAGCTCGAAGCATCGGCTGATGTGCAGGAACAGTCGCTGTACGCATGTGGCAAGGCCAGGTTGCTGCTCGCCGAGGACAACCCCGGCGAGGCGTTGCGAGTCGCAGAGAGCGCTCTCGCCGTCCGGGAGAGCCTCGGATTTACGCAGGAATACCTGAAGGAGCTGGACGTCACGGCAGCCGAGGCTGCCCTTGCGCTTGGAGACACAGGGAAGCTGACCGAGCTCGTTGCGACGGTCGATGCTGTCCCACTGGGAAGCGGATCGCACTTCCTGCGGGCCCACTCGGCTCGGTTTCGCGCGCATCTCGCGGATCGCGAGGGGGAAGCTGCGGAGGCGCATCGGCTTTTCAGAGGAGCGGCCGGGCTCTATCGCGAGATCGGGGCTCCGTTTTATCTGGCGGTCGTCCAACTCGAGCACGGCGAGTGGCTCGCCGCGCTGGGGCGAGCCGAGGAGGCCGAGCCGCTCCTTTCCGAGGCACGCGAGATCTTCGAACGGCTCGAGGCGGCGCCGTGGCTCGAGCGGGCCGAGAAGGTAGGCGGAGCAGCGAAAGTACCGGCATGACCTGTCCGAGTTGCGGCACCGTGAACGCCGCCGGCAAGCGCTTCTGCACCGAGTGCGGTACAGCGCTCGCGGTGGCGTGCCCCTCCTGCGGAGCGAGTCTTTCGGGCGACGAGAAGTTTTGTGGTGAGTGCGGGACGCCACTTGGAGCGACCGGCTCGCCGGCAGCAACAGCTTCGGCAGCGAGCACTCCCGCGGCCGAGCGCCGCCTCGTCTCCGTCCTCTTCGCCGACCTCGTCGGCTTCACGGCGCTCTCCGAGGATCGCGACGCCGAGGACACACGCGAGCTTCTCTCGCGCTACTTCGACACGAGCCGGCGCCTGATCGAGCTCTACGGCGGCACCGTCGAGAAGTTCATCGGCGACGCGGTGATGGCCGTCTGGGGCACGCCGACCGCGACCGAGGACGACGCCGAGCGAGCGGTCCGCGCCGCGCTCGATCTCGTCGCCGCCGTGACGCGCACTCGGCGACGAGGTCGGCGCCCCCGAGCTTCGGGCTCGAGCAGGAGTCCTCACCGGCGAAGCCGCCGTCACGATCGGCGCCGAAGGACAGGGCATGGTCGCCGGCGATCTCGTCAACACCGCCTCGCGAGTCCAGTCGGCCGCCGACCCGGGACGGTGTTCGTCGGCGAGTCGACGCGGCGCTCGACCGAGCAGACGATCGTCTACGCGGACGCCGGCTCGTTACGAGCTCAAGGGCAAGGCCGGACTCGACTCCGCTCTGGCAGGCGCTGCGCGTCGTCTCCGGGCTGCGGCGGCGCGCTCAAGTCGCAGGGCTCGAGGCGCCGTTCGTCGGGCCGCGACCGCGAGCTGCGGCACGATCAAGGAGCTCTTCCACGCGCTGCGCCGACGAGAAGCAGGCCGCACCTCGTCTCCGTCATCGGCATCGCCGGGATCGGCAAGTCGCGCCTCGCGTGGGAGTTCTACAAGTACTTCGACGGGCATCGCCGAGACCATCTACTGGCACCGCGGCCGCTGCCTCTCCTACGGCGAAGGCGTCACCTACTGGGCGCTCGCGGACATGGTGCGCATGCGCTGCCGCATCGCCGAGGACGAGGAGCCGGCGTCCGCGCAGGCGAAGCTGCACGCGACGCTCGAGGAGCACATCCTCGACGCGTGAGGAGCGCGACTTCGTCGAGCCGCGGCTCGCGCACCTGCTCGGACTCGCCGAGGACCAGGCTCGCGACCAGCGAACGACCTCTTCGCCGCCTGGCGCCTCTTCTTCGAGCGCCTTGCCGAGAGCTATCCGACGGTGCTCGTCTTCGAGGACATGCAGTGGGCGGACGCGAGCCTGCTCGACTTCGTCGAGTACCTGCTCGACTGGTCGCGCGAGCCACCCGATCTTCGTGGTCACGCTCGCGCGGCCCGAGCTGCTCGAGCGGCGACCGAGCTGGGGCGCCGGGCAGCGGAACTTCACCTCGCTCTACCTCGAGCCGCTCTCGCAGCAGGCGATGGAGGAGCTCCTGGCCGGGCTCGTGCCGGGGCTTCCGTCGGAGCTCCGCGACCGAGATCCTCGCGCGCGCCGAAGGCATCCCGCTCTATGCGGTCGAGACCGTGCGAATGCTGCTCGACCGGGGCCTCCTGGTACAGGACGGCCCCGTCTACCGCCTCGACCGGGCCGAGATCGAGGCGCTCGAGGTGCCGGAGACGCTGCACGCGCTCATCGCCGCCCGGCTCGACGGCCTCTCGGCCGGAGGAGCGGCGGCTGCTCCAGGACGCGGCCGTGCTCGGCAAGACCTTCACGACGAGATGCGCTCGCGGCGCTCGCGGGTTCTCCGAGGCCGAGCTCGAGCCGCTGCTCAGCTGCGCTCGCGCGCAAGGAGGTGCTCGGCGTGCAGGCCGACCCGCGCTCGCCCGAGCACGGCCAGTACGGCTTCCTCCAGGACCTCGTGCGCCACGTCGCCTACGAGACGCTCTCGAAGCGCGAGCGCAAGCGCCGGCACCTCGCGGCCGCCGCGTACCTCGAGCGCGCGTTCGCGGAGGACGAGGACGAGGTGGTCGAGGTCGTCGCCGTCGCACTACCTCGCCGCCTACGAGGCCGCGCCCGACGCGGACGACGCCGCTGAGATCAGAGGCAAGGCGCAGGCGATGCTCGTGCGCGCCGGCGAGCGCGCCGGGTCGCTCGCCGCGGCCGCAGAGGCGAGGCGCTACTTCGAGCAGGCGGCGGAGCTCACCGAGGACCCGTCGAGCGAGCGCCGCGCTTCTCGAGCAGCGCGGGCGAGATGGCCATGCGAGCGCGGCGATCCGGACTCGGCGCGCCGGCTCTTCGACGGCGTCGATCGAGCTCCATCGAGGCGCAGGGCGACACGCATGCCGCGGCCCGCGTCTCTGCGAGGCTCGCGGAGGCTCGACGCCTTCACGCGGGCGACGCGACGAGGCGCTGGCGCGGCTGGAGCGCGCCTTCGCCGTCATCTCGCGAGGACGAGCCCGACGAGGATCTCGCGGCAGCTGGCGGCGCGGCTGGTCGCTCGGCTACTCGTTCGCCGGCGATCTCGAGCGCGCGGCCGAGCGGGCAGAGCTGGCGCTGGACATCGCCGAGGCCCATGCGCTACCCGGCGGCGCTCGTGCATCGCGCTGCGCGCCAAGGCTGCTCGTCGCCCGACAGCCGTGGACACTCCGAGGAGGCGCTGGCACTCCTGAAGCGCGTCGCTCCAGATACGCGCTCGAGCACGACCTCGTCGGACGACGCGGGCGCCTCGCTACTTCAACCTCTCGGACAGCTGCTTCCGGCGTGACCGCGTACGGCGATGCACTCGAGCTACCTCGACGAGTCGCTCGCCCTCGCCCGCCGAGCTCGGGGACCGCTCCGGCGAATGGGCAGTTCTCGGCCGAGCGAACCTACCCGCTCGTTCATGCTCGGCCGCTGGGACGAGGCGCTCGCAGCGAGCGAGGAGTTCACGCAGGAGCAGATCGAGTGCCGGCGGCGCTCGATCGCTGAGCCTCGCTCCAGTCGGCCGTCGAGATCCACATCCAGCGCGGCGAACTCGACGAGCGCACGCCGCGTCTTCTCGATGTTCTCGCGAGCTCGAGGAGTCGCACCGACGTCCAGGACGCGCTCCTGCTATCTCGGGTCGCGTGCGGCGCTGCGCCGGGCCGAAGGGCGACCGCAGCGAGGCGCTGGCCGACGGCGAGGCGCCATCGACGCGCGCCGCACGCTCGGCATCGCCGCGTCAGGCCGTCAAGCAGGGCCTCGTCGAGGCGCTCGAAGCAGCGTTCGCGCTCGGCGAGACGGCGAAGGTCGAGGAGCTGCTTGCTCATGTCGAGGGCGTTCCGCCGGGGACTCGGCCGCCGTTCCTCGACGCCGCAGGCGCACGCGCTTCCGGGCGCGCTCGACGGCGATCCGTCCGGGCTTCGCGGCCGCCGCCGAGCGGTTCCGCGAGCTCAGGACCTTCCCTTCTGGCTTGCCGTCACGCTGCTCGAGCACGGCGAGCTGACCGGGCGACGAGTCGCTCCTCGCCGAGGCGCGCGAGATCTTCGAGCGCCTCGAGGCGACGCCCGTGGCTCGAGCGGCTCGACGCCGCTGCGCCCACGCGCGCGGAGGTACCTGCATGACCTGCGCGTCGCTGCGGCCACGTCAACGCCGAGGGCCAGAAGTTCTGCGGCGAGTGCGGCTCGCCGCTCGCAGGCGGTGTGCGGATCGTGCGGGACGTCGAATCCGCCCGGCCAAAGGTTCTGCGGCGAGTGCGGCGCCGCTGCTCGCAGCGACCGCGACCTCGCCCTCGCCCCCGCCGGCACAGTCGACCAAGCACGCCGCGGAGCGCCGCCTCGTCTCGCTCCTGTTCGCTCGACCTCGTCGGGTTCACGACGGCATCTGAGGATCGCGACGCGGAGGAGACGCGGGAGCTCTTCTCGCGTACTTCGAGATCGCGCGCGGCGTCATCGAGCGCTATGGCGGGACGGTCGAGAAGTTCATCGGCGACGCGGTGATGGCCGTCTGGGGCACTCCGATCGCGACAGAAGACGATGCCGAGCGCGCCGTCCGCGCTGCTCTCGAGCTCGTCGCGACGCGTGCCCGAGCTCCACCCTGCCTCAGCAGCTCGCGCCGGCGTGCTCACGGGCGAGGCCGCCGTCACGCTCGGCGCGCAGAACCAGGGCATGGTCGCCGGCGATCTCGTCAACACCGCCTCGCGCGTCCAGTCCGCTGCCGAGCCGGGAACCGTCCTTGTCGGTGACGCGACGCGGAGTGCGAGCTGACGCGGCGATCGCTTTCGAGGATGCGGGTGAGCACGAGCTCAAGGGGAAGGCGGAGCCCATGCGCCTCTGGCGGGCGCTCCGCGTCGTGGCCAACCGCGGAGGCGAAGGGCGCTCGTCCGGCCTGGAGGCGCCTTTCGTGGGACGTGATCGCGAGCTGCGCCTCGTGAAGGAGCTCTTCCAGGCGAGCGCCGAGGAGAGCCGTGCGCACATCGTCCTCGTCACCGGGAGCGCAGGGATCGGGAAGTCACGGCTCTCGTGGGAGTTCGAGAAATACGTCGACGGGCTCACGCTCACGACGTGGTGGCACAAAGGACGCTGCCCGTCATACGGCGAGGGCGTTGCGTACTGGGCGCTCGCGGAGATGGTTCGTGGCCGCGCGGGGATCCTCGAGAGCGAGGACGCGGGACTGCCGCGCGCGAAAGCTCGCTGCTTCGGTCGCCGAGCACGTTCCCGATGCGGACGACCGCGAGTGGGTCGAACCCCGGCTGGCACACCTGCTCGGCCTCGCCGACGCGACCTTCGAGCGGGACGACCTCTTCGCGGCCTGGCGACTCTTCTTCGAATCTCTCGCCGACGAGCAGCCGGCGGTCCTCGTGTTCGAGGATCTTCAGTGGGCCGATGCCGGCCTCCTCGACTTCATCGAGTACCTCGTAGAGTGGGCACGGTCGAAGCCGATCTTCGTGCTCGGCCTCGCACGGCCGGAGCTCGCGGAGCGGAGGCCCGCGCTTCGGAACCGCGACCCGCGGCGGCTTCACCGGCCTCCCGCTCGAGCCGCTCTCCGATGCGGCAATGGACGCCCTGCTCGAGGGGCTCGTGCCCGGCCTACCGGAAGAGCTGAAAACGTCGATCAGCACGCGCGCCGAGGGCATCCCGCTGTACGCCGTCGAGACCGTGCGGATGCTGCTGAACCGCGGCCAGCTCGAGCTGGCCGATGGCGCGCTACCGCGTCGTCGGCGAGATCGGCGCGCTCGCCGTCCCGGAGACGCTCCACGCGCTTGTTGCCTCGCGCATCGACGGCCTCGAGGCCGGAGAGCGGCGGCTCGTCCAGGACGCGTCAGTGCTTGGGAAGACCTTCGTTTTGGAAGCGCTCGCGTCGGTGTCAGGACAGTCGACGGACGAGATCGAGCCCACTCTGCAAGCCCTCACGCGGAAGGAGATCCTGTTCCTGGAGGCCGATCCGCGCTCGGCCGAGCGTGGGCAGTACGGCTTCCTCCAGGATCTCGTGCGCCGGGTCGCCTACGAGACGCTCGCGCGCCGCGACCGAAAGGCGCGCCACCTCGCCGCGGGGGAGTTCTTCGAGACGTCGTGGGGCGGCCGCGAGCAGGAGGTCGTCGAGGTCGTCGCGTCGCACTACCTCACCGCTCTCGACCTCGAGCCCGACGCCGAGGACGCGCAGACCCTTCGTACCAAAGTGCGCGAAACGCTTTCGCGCGCCGGTGAGCGAGCGGCCTCGCTTGGTGCGACAGCGGAAGCGGCCGCGTCCTTCGGGCGAGCGGCCGAGCTCGCAGAGGGGCCACTCGACCAAGCGCGCCTCCTCAGGAAAGCGGGAAATGCGCATCGCGCGTTCGGTGACACCGGCGTCGCTACCGACCAGTTCTTGACGGCGATCGCCCTCTTCGAGGAGGCCGGCGACGCGCACGCGGCAGCGCGACGTCCGCCGATCTCGCAGGGGTGGAGTTCAGCACAGGACGACTAGCCGACGCGATCGAACGAATGGAGCGCGCGTACGGAGTCCTCGAGGACGAGGAGCCGGACGAGGACCTCGCCTTCTTTCTCAGCCAGCTCGCAAGGGCCCACTACTTCGCAGGGAATCACGACCTCTCCGAGGAGCGGAACGAGCGCGCCCTTGCCGTCGCCGAGCGCCTGCGCCTGCTCGAGGTGCTCTCGCACGCCCTCAACAACGCGGGCCTTCTCGCGATGCACAAGGGACGCTGGGAGACAGCCCGGGCACTCACCAGTCGCGCCCTCGAGATCTCGCTCGAGAATGACCTTCCCTTCGCGGCGACTCGTGGCTATACGAACCTCAGCGTCATCTTGACGCGGCTGGGAAGCATCGCCGAGGCTGGGGATCTGACCTCTGAAAGCTCTGGAGCTCGCACGCCGAATCGGCAACAGGAGCAGCGAATGGTTCAGTCTCGGCAACCTCGTCGACGTGTATGACCTCACCGGACGCTGGGACGAAGCCATACAGATCGGTGAGGAGGTTCCGCCCGGGATGGAGACCCAGGCACTCGGTCTCTCCGCGACGCTTGCGGAAATCGCACGCCATCGAGGCGATCCTGCGTCGGCACTGAAGGCGCTCGAGAACGTCTCCGTGCTCGAGTCGTCGACGTCGATGCAGGACCGCAGTGTGTACGCCTCGACGCGATGGAGCGCGCTGATGGCAGAGCGACGGTACGAAGAGGCGCTAGAGCTTGCCACACGCAGCGCAGCAGCTCTCGCGGGGGATCCCGCCGCTGAGTGGCTGCAGTTCGCAATCGCGGAGGCGGCTCTGGCGCTCGGGTTGAACGAGCGTGCGGCGGAGGCTGTGGCTTTCGCGGAGAGGCTGTCGCCCGGAGATACCGGCCCTCTCATCCAGGCCCAGACGTTCCGCTATCGCGCACTCGTCGCGGCTTCGCAGGATGACGGTTCCCGGGTCGAGCCAGGCTTCAAGTCCGCGGCCGCAACCTTCCGTGAGTACGGGCTCCCCTTCTCGTTCGCCTGTACGCAACTCGAGCAAGCTGAATGGCTCGCTATGCAAGGTCGCGCGGAAGAGGCTGCACCGCTCGTGACCGAGTCGCGGGAGATTTTCGAGCGGCTTCGGGCAGCGCCTTGGCTCCAGCGCGCTGACGCGCTTGCTGCGCGCTCCGCTGTAGTTGCGGTGGCTAAGCGGCAGCGGCAGCGCGTGCCCTGAGCACGCCGCGCAGGAACTGCCCGGTGGAGGATTCCTCGACCTCCGCGACGTCTTCGGGCGTCCCGGTCGCGATCACTTCGCCGCCCTCGTCGCCTCCTTCGGGACCGAGGTCGACGATCCAGTCCGCCTGCTTGATCACATCGAGGTTGTGCTCGATCACGAGCACGGTGTTTCCGTTGTCGACCAATCGTTGCAGCACCTCGAGCAGTTTCTCGATGTCGGCGAAGTGCAGGCCCGGTCGTCGGCTCGTCGAGGATGTAAAGCGTCTTTCCGGTCGCGACCTTCGAGAGCTCAGAGGCGAGCTTCACTCGCTGCGCCTCGCCGCCCGAGAGCGTCGTCGCGGGCTGGCCGAGCTTGATGTAGTCGAGCCCGACGTCGTGCAGCGTCTGCAGGCGCCGCCGGATCTTCGGAATCTTCGTGAAGAAGTCGAGCGCCTCCTCGACGGACATCTCGAGCACGTCGGAGATCGACTTCCCCTTGAACCGCACCTCGAGCGTCTCGCGGTTGTACCGGTGCCCGTGGCAGGTCTCGCACGGGACGTAGACATCGGGCAGGAAGTGCATCTCGATCTTGATCGTCCCGTCGCCCTTGCACGCCTCGCAACGACCACCGCGGACGTTGAACGAGAACCTGCCCGGCTTGTAGCCGCGAATCTTGGCCTCGGGCGTGAGCGAGTACAGCTCGCGCACATGGGTGAAGAGGTCGGTGTAGGTGGCCGGGTTCGACCGCGGGGTGCGCCCGATCGGGCTCTGGTCGATCTCGATGACCTTGTCGAACACGTCGATGCCGTCGACGCCCTCGTGGTCGCCGGGCTTGGTCCGCATCTTGTTGAGCCGGTTCGCGAGCGTCTTGTAGAGGATCTCGTTCACGAGCGTGGACTTTCCGGAGCCGGAGACACCCGTGACGGCGACGAACCTGCCGACCGGGAAGTCGACGTCGATCCCCTTCAGGTTGTGCATCGACGCCCCGCGAACCGAGAACCAGCCGCGTTCGTCGTCCTCGCGCCGCGGCGGCACGAGGATCCGTCGCTCGCCGCTCAGGAACTGGCCCGTCACCGAGCCGGGCGTCGACGCGATGACGTCGGCTGTCCCTTCGCCGACGATCTCGCCTCCGTGCTCCCCTGCGCCAGGACCGAGATCGACGACCCAGTCCGCGGCGCGCATCATCTGTTCGTCGTGCTCGACGACGAGCACAGTGTTGCCGACGTCGCGGAGCTTCTCGAGCGTGTCGATGAGCCTGCCGTTGTCGCGCTGGTGGAGCCCGATCGACGGCTCGTCGAGGATGTAGAGGACGCCGACGAGCTGTGATCCGATCTGCGTCGCCAGCCGGAGCCGCTGCGCCTCGCCACCGGACAGCGTCTTCGCGGCCCGGTCGAGCTGGAGGTAGCCGACCCCGACGTTGTCGAGGAAGGTCAGCCGCTCTCGCACTTCCTTGAGGATGCGCTGGCCGATCAGCTCCTCGGTCTTCGTCAGCTCGAGCTCGTCGACGAAGCGAAGGGCTGCGGTCACCGACATCCGCGTGAACTGGTGAATCGAGTCGCCGCCGATCTTCACGGCGAGCACCTCGGGCTTGAGCCGCGCGCCGCCGCACTCGGGGCACGGCCGGAAGCTCATGTACTCCTCGATCCGGTCGCGCTGCTGCGACGAGTCGGTCTCCTTGTAGCGGCGCTGGAGGTTGGTGACGAGCCCTTCGAACGCCATCGTGTACTGGCGCTTGCGACCCATCCGGTTGCGGTAGACGACGAAGATCCGGTCGCCACCGGTGCCGTAGAGGAATCGGTCCTGCTCCTCCTGCGGAAGGTCACGCCACGGCGTGTCGAGCGAGATCTCGTAGCGCTCGGCGATCGCCTCGATGACCGAGTCGTAGAAGCTCTGGCTCCCGATCGTCCACGGTACGAGCGCCCCCTCGTTGATCGAGATGGACGTGTCCGGGACGAGCAGGTCGGGGTCGATCTCGAGCTGGGACCCGAGCCCTGTGCAGCGCGGGCAGGCGCCGTGGGGCGAGTTGAAGGAGAAGACGCGCGGCTCGAGCTCAGGAAGGGAGACGCCGTGCTCGGGGCACGCGAGATTCTCCGAGAAGGTCAGCTCGTCTCCGTCGACTACGTCGATCACGACGAGCCCTGCGGCGAGCGAGGTCGCGGTCTCGATCGACTGCGTGAGGCGCTGCCGGAGATCCGCCTTCATCGCGAGGCGATCGACGACGACCTCGATCGTGTGCTTGTACTTCTTGTCCAGCTCGATCTCCTCTTCGAGCAAGAGCTGGTCGCCGTCGACCTTCACGCGCGTGAAGCCGTCACGGCGGAGCTCCTCGAGGACGTCCTTGAATTCGCCCTTGCGATCGCGCACGACCGGTGCGTTCACGGTGAACTTCGTCCCCTCGGGAAGTCGCAGAACCTGCTCGACGATCTGGTCGAGCGACTGTCCGGCGATCGGGCCGCCACAGATCGGGCAGTGGGGTCGCCCGATGCGCGCGTAGAGCAGGCGCAGGTAGTCGTAGATCTCCGTGACCGTGCCAACGGTGGACCGCGGGTTGCGCGACGTCGTCTTCTGGTCGATCGAGATCGCCGGCGAGAGCCCGTCGATGGAGTCCACGTCCGGCTTCTCCATCATCTGCAGGAACTGGCGCGCATACGCGGAGAGCGACTCGACGTAGCGACGCTGCCCTTCGGCGTAGATCGTGTCGAAGGCGAGCGACGACTTCCCCGAGCCGGACAGCCCGGTCACGCACACGAGCGCGTTTCGCGGGATGCGGACGGTGACGTTCTTCAGGTTGTGCTCGCGCGCGCCATGAACGACCAGCTCGTCGACCTTCTTCTTCATAGGCGCGCCATTCTACCCAGTCGAACAGACGTTCGATAGCGCTTTCGGTTGCGACTTGCCATTCTCTCGGCGTCAGCTTCCAAGGAGGTGGGGAATGGCAGACGCCGGCCTCTTCATCGGCTGGGGTGAAGTCGTTCGAGGTCGCGAGACCGAGGCGCTCGAGGTCTTCAACGAGACGCTGGCCTACTACGGCCGCCTGCAGGAGGAGGGCGAGATCGAGAACTTCGAGCCCGTCTTCCTCGAGCCGCACGGCGGCGACCTCAACGGGTTCATCCTCCTTCGCGGGGACGCCGAGAAACTCGCGTCGCTCCGCGTCAGCGAGGAGTTCACGCAGTTCGCGACGCGAGCCACCCTGATCGTGGAGAACTTCGGCATCGTCGGAGCGGATCTCGCCGAGCGGCTTCAGCGCCAGATGGAGTTCTACACCGAGCAGATCGGCGCCTTCGCGTAGCGCGATGCACATGCTGGGGGAACCTCCCGGTTCCCCCAGACCCCCTCCACTGGTCCGCTTTCGCGGACAAGGCGCTCCGCGCCTTCCCCCAGACCCCCTCCACTGGTCCGCTTCGCGTACATAACGCTGTGCGTTAGGTACAAAGGCGGCGTGCGCGTCTTCGCATACGCCGCCTTTGCCCTGTCCGCTTTCGCGCTCTCCGGCTGCGGCTCGGATGTCGCGGTCGATCTCGTCTGGGCCGGGCCACCCGACGCTGGAGCCGGCGGTGTCGTCTCGGTCGATGGATTCGCCGCCTTTCAACGTGAGGTCGACGAACACTGGGAGGGCTCGGCCGCGATGGCTGCTGGAGAGTTCCTCCGGCTCGACGAGCGAACCGCGGTGCGAACGACGATCGAGGGCAAGGCACCAGCGGAAGGCACGGGTCCTCAAACGGTCGTCGTCACACTCGACGGGCTTCTCGACGACTCCGTTCAAGCGGAGCGCTGGACGCTCGGGTTCGAGGAAGGCGACGGCGTCTACACCCTCACGGCGGCACTACGTGAGCAAAGCTGCCAACGCGGCCGGGGGCACCAGGACTTCTCTGCCGACGCCTGCGTCTGATCGGACGAGCCCGACCTGAAGAGGAGCGCCGCGAAGGCGACCGCTTCAGGGAATCCTCGCGAACAGCTACGGGTACGGCGGCGGATCCGGCGGGGGCGGGGTCGGGCTCGGGGGTAGGTTCGAGTTCGAGCTCGTCTCCGACGCCTTCACTTGGCCGCGGATCTCTCCCGCAGCGTTCTTCGCCGTGTGGACGTTCACATACGTCCTGCCGGTTCGAATCGAGCGCAGCTGGTCATGCGTGATGGTCGCCGCGCCGCGTTGTCCGTTTCTGCAGGGACCGCACAACGCGACCATGACACCTCCGGCCTTCGCCCGGTCTGCCGACGTGGATGTGCGCCGCGTCCGCTCGGCCCGAGAGCTTCGAGAAGGTCAGCCGCCATGTGACCCTCGCCTGGTCGTTCTCCAGCTCGACGACCTTGCCCGTGAACAGTCCGACTGCGCCGGTCGGCACGCCTGTCGGCTTCGGCACCTCGAAACGAGCCCTGAGGTTGGCAGTCAGGTTGTACGTGTCCTTCTGCGGGGTCGCTAGCGCGAGCCCGGCAAGCACCAGAGTCGCCGCTGCTGCCGCGGTTAGTGTCCTCGTCATCACCCCTCCTCGGGTCGTCGTGACGTTCGGTCCTTCGCATCAGGCACCAGACCGGTTTGCCCCGACGACTAGCGGCGCGCGGTGCGCCAGCGACCGAAGATGAGGCCGCCGACAGTGAACCCGAGCCCGAACGTGCCGAGCGCGAACGCCCCGATCGCGATAAACCTGCGCCAGAGAGACAGGCGCTGCCAGCGGCCGATCGCCTCCTCTTCGTCGGCCGAGAGCGGCTCGCCGCGACGCTGTTTCCGCGCTGCCCCTCCGGCACGAAGGCCGAGGTAGATGTCGTCGAACAGCTCTGGCGACTCGTCCGCCACGACGCGAGTGTATAGCCTGCCCCGGCGGTGACCGCGCGCGTCGTCCACGTGTCCGACCTGCACATCGGCAGCCACGACGCGCAAGAGCCCTACACGGCGTTGCAGGAACTCGCCGCGCGCATCCAGCCCGACCTGGTCCTCGCGACGGGCGACCTCACCGAGCGCGGGCGCAGCGGTGAGCTCGAGCGCGCCGCTGCCAAACTTCGCGACCTGGGCCTTCCACTTCTCGCCGTCCCGGGAAATCACGACATCCCGTACTACAACGTGCCGAGCACGGTACACACGGCCCTTCGCCGAGTGGGAGCGCGTGTTCGGACCGGCTGAGCCTGTCCACGAGACGGACTGAGCTCGTCGTCGTGGGCCTCAACTCAGTGCGTCCGTGGCGTCAACAGGGCGGAGCAGTGAGGGAGGCGGTCGCTGGTGCGAGCGGTCGAGCTCCTTCGCGCAGCCCCCAGGCAAGCGCTGCGAGTGGTGGCGTTCCACCATCACCTGGCATCTCCGCCGTGGCGACCGGCCCGAAAGCGTCCGCTCAGCCGACGCGGTCACGTCCTCGAGCTGCTCGCCTCGGCGAGCGCCGAGCTCGTCGTCGGCGGACATGTGCACCAGGCGTCGGTCGCGGCACTCCCCGAGTTTCAGGCCGTCGAGAACGCTCGACGAGGATCGATCGTCCTCGCTACCGCGCCAGGCCTCGGCAGGCCTCGGCCCCACCGCAAGGGTGAGGCGCAGGGCGTCAACGTGTACGAGAGCGATGCCCAGACGCTCACGGTCGTCACGTTCGCTTGGGACGGTTCCTCTTTCGCCGAGATCGGGCGCCGCACTTTTCCTCGCGGGTAGAGTCCCGCGCCATGGAACCGGCGCTCGCGGAGCTGAAGGACCGACTCGGCAAGCTCACCGACCTTCGCCGAGCGGCGAACGTTCTCTTCTGGGACATGACCGTCTGGATGCCTCCCGGTGGAGCCCCATCGCGCGCAGCGCAGCTCGCGACCCTCGAGGAGATCGTCCACGAGTACGAAGTCGACGACCGGTTCGGCGAGCTGTTCGAAGCGCTCGAGCCCTACGCCGCTTCCCTTCCGGCGGACGCGGACGATGCCTGCCTCGTGCGCGTAGCGCAACGCGATTGGGAGAAGGCGCGCCGCGTCCCCACCGAGCTCGCGACCGAGTTCGCGATGGTCGGAGCGCAGTCCTACGAAGCTTGGGTGAAGGCCCGCGAAGACTCGGACTTCGCCTCGTTTCGCCCTTGGCTCGAGCAGGTGTTGGAGCTTCGGCTCCGCTACATCGAGTGCTTCGCACCGTATGACGACCCTTACGACGTCGTGCTCGACGACTTCGAGGCCGGGATGAAGACGGACGAGGTCCGCGCAATCTTCGCCGTACTCGAGCCGGAGCTGGCCTCACTCGTCGCTACGCATGCAACCGAAGAGGAAGACGACTTCCTACGCGGGCCGTTCGCGATCGACAGTCAGATCGAGCTTTCGCGCGAGCTCATCGAGCGCCTCGGGGCGACGTGGGATCAGTTTCGGCTCGATACGACGGTGCATCCCTTCGAGACGACGTTCGGCCTGGGCGACATCCGCCTCACGACGCGTTACGACGAAGACGACGTCAACTCGCTGTTCACAGCGATGCACGAATGCGGCCACGGCCTCTACGAATGGGGAGTAAGCCCTTCGCTCGAGCGAACGCCGCTTTGCTCCGGCTGCTCCGCCGCACTCCATGAGTCGCAAAGCCGACTCTGGGAAAACGTCGTCGGGCGTTCGCTCCCGTTCTGGCGGTGGTTCTATCCCCGGGTTTCCGAGACGTTCACTGAGAAGCTCGGCGACGTCTCGCTCGAACGCTTCCACCGCGCAATCAATCGAGCTCGGCGCTCGTTCATCCGGGTCGATGCCGACGAGACGAGCTACGGCCTCCACGTCATCCTGCGGTTCGACCTCGAGCAGGAGCTCGTCTCCGGCCGACTCGCCGTCAAGGATCTCCCGGACGCGTGGAACACGCGCTTCGAGGAGCTCATGGGCATCACGGTTCCCAGCGACGCGCTCGGCGTTCTCCAGGACTCGCACTGGTCGGCGGGCAGCTTCGGCTATTTCCCGACCTACCTCCTCGGCACCGTGCTCTCTGTGCAGATCTGGGAACAGGCGCGTTCCGCGATCCCGGACCTGGAGGAGCAGATCGAGCGCGGGGACTTCCACGAGCTGCACACGTGGCTCCGCGACAACATCTACTCGCTCGGCCGCAAGCTGACCCCCGCCGCGACGATCGAGCGCGTCGTCGGCGGTCCGATCGACCCACAGCCATACCTCCGATACCTGAGTGCGAAGCTCGGGACGTTCGCCGGGACGTAGCTAGACGGCAACTGCGAGCAGCTCTCCGTGCTCTCGACTAGAACACGCTCGACGGCGTCGACGCACCGCGTGTCGCAAACACTCCCGGAGTCCTCATGGAGCAGCGCGATCGCGCGCTCGTGCGACCACCGAAGGCGACCCCGCCGAAGCGGATCCAACCGCCGATGTTGAGACTTGCGTAACCCTCGTCAAGCGGCGTGACCGAAGCGCTTCTCGGCCCGAGCGCGTGCGCGCGCAGCCTCGAGCTCGCGGTCACGCGGCGGTGCGATCGTCACGAGCTCAGCGAGCAGTGTGCTCGTGATGGCCGCGACCTCCTCGACGGCACGCGCGAAGACCGCCTCGTTCGCCTTCGACGGCTTCTGCGAGCCGCTGACCTTGCGGACGTACTGGAGTGCAGCCGCACGCACCTCTTCCTCGGTTGCCGGCGGCTCGAAGTTATGGAGCGTTCTGATGTTTCGGCACATGTGCTCCAGCCTACCCCGCACACGCCGGGAGACGCAGCTCCCGTTGCCAGCCCTCCCGCGAAAGCTTGTCGTCGTCCACGCGGTGGCGCGGGCTGACGACGAGCAAATGGCACTATGGGGGCTGGGTCTATCCGGCGGGCGTGGCGAACGCCATCAGCTCGCGCCGGAGCTCCTTGATCTCGTCGCGGAGCTTGGCGGCGTACTCGAAGCGAAGCTCCTCGGCCGCGAGATACATCTCCTCCTCGAGCGTGATGAGGAGCTTCTCGAGCTCGTCCGGCGCCATCCCCTCGACGTCGGCCTTGCCGCGCCGGCGCCGTGAAGACGGGACGTGCGGGGATTCGAGCGAGAGCAGCTCGGCGATGTCGGAGACGCCCTTGACGATCGTCTGGGGCGTGATCCCGTGCTCCTCGTTGTAGGCGACCTGGTACGCACGACGACGGTTCGTCTCCTCCATCGCCCCGATGATCGCTTCGGTGCGCTTGTCGGCATAGAGAAGCACCTTCCCTGCGGTGTTGCGTGCAGCTCGACCCGTCGTCTGGATGAGTGCCGTCTTGCCGCGCAGGAACCCCTCCTTGTCGGCATCGAGGACGGCGACGAGCGACACCTCGGGCAGATCGAGCCCCTCGCGGAGGAGGTTGACACCGACGAGCACGTCGTACTCGCCGAGGCGGAGCTCGCGAATGATCGCAATCCGGTCGAGCGTGTCGATCTCGGAGTGGAGATAGCGCGCACGGACACCCGCCTCGAGCAGGTAGTCGGTCAGATCCTCGGACATCTTCTTCGTCAGCGTGGTGACGAGCGTGCGCTCGCCGACCTCTTCGCGCCGGCGAATCTCGTTCAGAAGATCGTCGATCTGGTTCTTGGTGGGGCGGAGCTCGACCTCGGGGTCGACGATTCCGGTCGGGCGGATCAGCTGTTCCGCGATGACCTTCGAGCGCGAGAGCTCGAACGGGCCTGGCGTGGCAGACACGAAGACGAGCTGCTTCACCTTTCCGAGAAACTCGTCGAAGCGCAACGGCCGGTTGTCGAGCGCAGAGGGAAGGCGGAAGCCGTAGTCGATGAGCGTCTGCTTGCGCGAGCGGTCGCCTTCGTACATTCCACCCAGCTGCGGGACGGTCTGGTGCGACTCGTCGACGAAGCAGACGAAGTCGTCGGGGAAGTAGTCGATGAGCGTGAACGGGTGCGACCCGACCGGTCGTCCCTCGAGCGCCCGTGAATAGTTCTCGATCCCGGAGCAGAACCCGAGCTCCTTCATCATCTCGAGGTCGTACTCGGTTCGCTGCCGGATCCGGTGCGCCTCGAGCATCTGCCCGGCCGTCTCGAACTTCGCGACCTGCTGCTCGAGCTCCGCGCGGAGCTCGTCGACGGCGCGCTCGATCGTCGGCTTCGAGGTCACGTACTCCGTCGCCGGCCAGATGACGAGGTTGTCGAGCCGGGCGTAGACCTCGCCTGTCAGTGGGTCGAAGTGCGTGATCTGCTCGACCTCGTCGCCGAAGAACGAAACCCGGTACGCGGTCTCGACATTCGCCGGCTGGATCTCGACGAGATCGCCCTTGACCCGGAAGCGACCTCGTCCGAGCACCGTGTCGTTGCGGACGTACTGGCTCTCGATCAGCTTGCGCAGCACCTCGTCACGATCGTGCTCCTCCCCCACCTCGAGCATGAGGACGCGCTCGCGCCACTCCTCGGGCGAGCCAAGGCCGTAGATACACGACACCGATGCGACGACCACGACGTCGCGGCGAGTGAGGAGCGACGACGTCGCCGAGAGCCTGAGCCGCGCGATGTCGTCGTTCTGGGACGAGTCCTTCTCGATGTAGAGGTCGGCTTGCGGGATGTAAGCCTCGGGCTGGAAGTAGTCGTAGTACGACACGAAGTACTCGACCGCGTTCTCGGGAAAGAACTCCCGGAACTCGTTGCAGAGCTGCGCGGCGAGCGTCTTGTTGTGGGCGATGACGAGCGCCGGTCGCTGGAGCTTCTCGATCGTCCAGGCCATCGTCGCCGTCTTCCCGGTCCCGGTGGCGCCGAGGATCGTCTGGAAGCGGTTGCCCTCGGCAACCGAGGCGGCGATCTCCTCGATCGCGCTCGGCTGGTCGCCCATGGGCGCGTACTGGTCGGTGGCCCGAAACTGGCGCATGGACGCAGCGTAGCCGCCGTCCGGGTCGCAACATCTTCGCCTTGAGCCATCCTTCGAGCGACATGTCCGGGTACTGGAGAAGCTGATCGATCAACCCTCGGCGCCTCGAGGCGGGCAGCTTCTTCGCACCCGGCCGGAGCTTGCACACGAGCGGAGTGACTACCGGAACGCGCGGGCTGGAGTCGAGACCGTCGTCGGCGACGGGGACTCGACGGCCGCTCGTTCGTTCTGCCCCCCGCAGCACGCAACGAAGCCGATCGCGGTCACGACCTCGAGTGCGGTAACGACTACGAGGACGCGGGGCGTGTTTAGTGGCGGGAAGGTCGGCTTGCCATCCGGGAGCTGAGGATCCTCTGTGTTCCTGTCCGCGAACAGGGCGGGTCGTGCGACGGGGAGACCTGCTCACGAGGACGAGCCCGTGGCGCGATCTCGGGCGGCCCGAGGCGGCGCTGATCGGCGTGCAGTACATCGCCAACAGCAAGGTGCCTCGCGGTTCCTGGATCGTCCGGAAGAGCCAGCAGCGCCATGGATCTTTGCCGGAACGGACCTGATTGCCGGCTCGTCGCTGTCGCGAGGCGGCGTCGAGATCGACCAAGTGTCGGCAGCGTCTCCACGCGGAGTCCAGGTTCTTGCAGAGATTCCAGATCTCTTCGGGCCGGGCATGACCGCGCAGATGACCTACTACAAGACGCGTGCGGGAGCGAGGGTGTTCGCCGCGGGAGCGTTTCACCTAACCCGGGCCATCCACCGGCATCCGCGGGTCGCGCGGATGATGGAGAACCTCTGGGCACACCTCGTCACAGCCCAAGCCTCGAGCGCAGATAGCACCGCTAGCGAAGGCCCAGCTCGGCCGGATACGCCTTCTCGTAGACCTTCTTGACACGCTCGACCTCGGCGACGTACGACCGGGTCTCGGGGAACGCGATGCCGAGACCATCACGACGCCAGCGGTCGACGTTGCCCTGGCCTGCGTGGTACGCGGCCAAGGCGAGCTGCGTTTCACCGTATCGGTCGAGCAAGTGGTCGAGGTACCACGCTCCGTAGCGAACGTTGAGCTCGGGATCCCGGAGATCCGCGACCACGAACCGCGTGCCGCCCGTACGCACTGCGATCCCCTTGGCCGTGCCCGGGAGGAGCTGCATCAGGCCGACGGCGCCGGCCTCCGAAAGCGCATTCGGATCGAACCGGCTCTCTGCGTAGATCACGGCCGCGAGGAGCGCCGGATCGAGATCGTAGTTCGTCGCGTGGCCGCGGACGATGTGCTCGTACTCGAGCGGATAGCGCGACTGCAAAAACCAATCCGGCTCGGACTCGTAGATCCAGGCGGCCGCCCCTGCAACGACCAGGACGACGGCGGCTGCAATGGTCAGGAAGCGCACGCGAAGTTCCTCTTTGCAGGCGCTTTTCGAGCCAGGTCGCAACGTATAACTTGGCTACTCGCCGGCGCCGTCGGACGAGTCTCCGGTGTCGTGCTCTGCGGTCAGCGTAGCCAGGACCTGGGCGACCCAGGCGTCGAGCTCCTCGAGTGTCCCCGTGTTGACGTACGCGAAGTCGGCGCGCTTCACCTTCTCCCGGTCCGGAATGAGCCTGTCTTCGCGCTCGTCCTGCCGGCCACCGCGACGAGCTTCGCGCAGCTTCGGAGGCGCAGTGATGACGACGACCTTGTCGAAGCGTGTCTCGGCTCCGACCTCGTAGAGGAGCGGTACCTCCGTCACGCACACGGCGGGCGGTTCCGGAAGAGCGGCGAGTTGCTCGCGCCAGGTCATGTACTCCCTCGACACGAGCGGGTGCAGGAGCTTCTCGAGGAAGTCGAGGGCTTCTCGATCCCTGAAGACGCGTAAGGCAATTCGCTCGCGATCCGGGCGGCCGTCCGCGCCCAGGATCTCCTCGCCGAGCCGCTCGACGAGAGCTCGCTTCACGTCAGCGTCGGTCGCGAGCAGGTGGTGGACTATCTCGTCGCTCGACACGGTCGCTGCGCCGCGGCGGCGAAAACACTCGAGCGCCGTCGACTTGCCGGCGCCGATTCCACCGGTGATCGCAACCGCGAGTGGGCGGCTCAACGCAGCTAGTCGGTGTCGGCCTGCTGGGAGGCGACCTCGACGGCAGCCTCCTCTTCAGAGATCTCCGTGCTGTCGTCCTCGGCCTCCGACTCGGCCTCGTTGCCGACGTCGGACTCGGGCATGAGCTCGGTTTCCGCCTCGGGCATCAATTCAGCCTCGGCTTCGGGCGTCGGTTCAGCCCCGGCTTCGGGCGTGAGCTCGACTTCGGATTCAGCCTCCAGCAACGGCTCGGCCTCGGTTTCAGGCGTCGTCTCGGCAGCAGCCTCGAGGGTGGGCTCAACTTCCGCTCCCGCTTCGCCCTGCTCGACCTCGTCGCCCGCCTCGTCTGTGAGCTCAACAGGTGCGCCCCCGGCGGGGAATGCCTCTTCGGACAGGATGAGGTTCGGCGTCTTGTGTACGGACTCGGCGCCGTCGGCGCGCGGGACCGGCTGCTCGCCCTCTTCGACGCGCTTCAGCGAGAGTGAGAGCCGCCTGCGCTCTCCGTCGATCTCGAGGATTCGCACGTTCACTGCCTGGCCCTGCGCTACGACCTCGCGCGGATTCTCGACATGGTGCGGCGCGAGCTCCGAGATGTGCACGAGCCCCTCGACACCGGGGAGGATCTCGACGAAGGCGCCGAATGTGACGACCTTCGCCACTCGACCCTCGACGACGTCGTCCTCGCTGTACGAGTCGAGCACCTGCTGCCAGGGATCCGTCTGGGTCTGCTTCAAGCCCAGCGAGATGCGCTGGCGGTCGCGGTCGATGTCGAGCACCTTCACCTTGACGGTCTGCCCGATGTCGAGCACCTCGGACGGGTGGTTGACATGGCTCCACGAAAGCTCGGAGATGTGGATCAGCCCGTCCATACCGTCGAGGTCGACGAATGCGCCGAAGTCGACGATGTTGGAGATCTGGCCCTCGATCACGTCGCCCGGGTTGAGCCGGTCGAGGATCGCCTGGCGCATCTCCTTGCGCTCGTCTTCGAGCACCGCGCGACGCGAGAGAACGACGTTGTTGCGCGAGCGGTTCAGCTCGATGACCTTGCAGCGCAACTCCTTGCCGAGGAACTCGTCGAGGTCCTGAACGCGGCGGATGTCGACGAGGGAGGCCGGTAGGAAGCCGCGGACACCGAGGTCGAGGATGAGCCCGCCCTTGACGACCTCGATCGTCTTGCCCGTCACGGGCTCGCCGGACTCGGCGGCTGCTTCGATTCTCTTCCAGGCGAGCTCGAATCGGGCCCGCTTCTTGGAGAGGATGAGCCGTCCGTCCGCGTCCTCCTTGGTGAGAACGAGCGCGTCGATCTCCTCGCCGACCGAGACCTCGTCGGCCGGGTTGACCGACCTCCGGATCGTCAGCTCGGCGACGGGAATGACCCCCTCGGACTTGTAGCCGATGTCGACCAGCACCTCGTCCTTGTCCACTCGTACGACGGTGCCGTGGACGACCTCGCCCTCGTTGATCTCGGGAAAGGAGGCCTCGTAGTCGGGAACGAGCTCCCCGTCGGGCCCTGTTATCCAGACCCCGTCGTCGCTGACGGCGGGCTTCTCGGCGATGTCGTTGGCCATCGGAGCGCGGAGTATAGCCAGCTTCCTTCGAAATCCAGGCTCTTCGGCATCCTGGCCCTGAATGGGAACTTCCGGCTTCTAGGGTGGCCAGCAAGGTCGGCAGCAGCGATTCGTCATGTGTGTCTCAGGCCTTGGCTTCGGCCCAGTCGTCGCCGACTCCGATATCGACGGCGAGCGGCGGGTCGAGCGGATACGCGCCCACCATCTCCTCACGAACCAGCTTGCGAACGGCCGACACCTCCGTCTCGGGCACCTCGAGCAAGAGCTCGTCGTGCACCTGCAGAACGAGGTGGGCTCCCCTTCCCTCCTCGAGCAGTCGACGGTGGATCGCAACCATCGCGACCTTGATGATGTCCGCGTTGGAGCCCTGCATGACGAAGTTGACGGCGATCCGCTCGCCGAAGCCGCGCGTCTGACGATTGGAGGCTCGAAGCTCGGGGACGGGGCGGCGCCGTCCGAGCAGGCTCATCGCGTATCCGTCCTCCCCTGCCTGCGCGATCGTGCGCGCGATGAACGCCTGAACGCGCGGGAAGCGGGCGAGATACGTGTCGATGTACAACTGGGCCTGCTCTTTCGGGATGTCCAGGTTCTCGGAGAGCCCGAACGCCGAGATTCCGTAGACGATCCCGAAGTTGATCATCTTCGCGACGTTTCGCTCGTCCTTCGTGAGGGTCGCCGGATCCTTGCCGAGCACCTCGGCCGCGGTAGCCGTGTGGATGTCCTCGCCGCGCTCGAACGCCTCGCGCAGCCTCGGCTCACCGGACACATGCGCCAAGATCCGCAGCTCGATCTGGGAATAGTCGGCGGAGAGCAGCCGATGCCCTTGCTCGGCGACGAACGCCGAGCGAATTTCGCGACCGAGCTCGGTGCGAATCGGGATCGCCTGCAGATTCGGGCTCGAGGTCGAGAGGCGACCGGTTGCCGCGACCGTCTGGTTGATCGTCGTGTGGAGGCGCAGGTCTTCGCCGATCAGCGTCGGAAGCGGGCCGAGGTAGGTGTTCACGAGCTTCGTGAGCTCGCGCCACTCTTCGATCACCGGGACGATCTCGTGGTCCGCACGAATCGCCCGCAGCACCTTGGTATCGGTGGAGTACCCGGTCTTTCCCTTCCTGCCCGGCGTGAGCTCGAGCTTCTCGAACAGGACTCGTCCGAGCTGCTGCGGGGATCCGAGCACGAACTCCTCTCCGGCAAGCTCGTATGCCCGGGCTTGAAGCTCCTCGATGCGGTCGCTGAGGCGGGCTGTGATCTCACCCATGCGATAGGTGTCGATGCGAACACCCGCGTCCTCCATCGCACCCAGCACCACGGTCAGCGGAAGCTCGATCTCCCGATACAACCGCTCGGAGCCGCGTTCGGCGACTTTCTGGGCCAGCGGAGCGGCGAGCCGTCGAGTGGCCTCGGCACGGCGAACGAGAGCGGCTGTCTCCTCCTCTGCGGGAGGCTCCGGCTCGAGCTCGATCCCGTACTCCGCCATGAGGTCGTCGAGGTGGTACTCGGCGCGGCCCGGATCGATCAGGTACGCCGCGATCATCGTGTCCTCGGCGACCGGCTCTCGGAGTCGGAGCCACTTTGCGTCATGAATTACGACTGCCAGCTCATTCTTGCCGTGTGGCAAGTTGCCACTTGGCCGAGCGGCGACGATGACTTCGCTGTCGGCCGTTGCAACCGCGATGCGCTCGCTGTCCGCGGCGATCGCGACTCGCCCGCGAAGCTCCGTCAGCTCGCCCTCCCGCCAGCGCACCGCCTGCACTTCCGCACGCGGAAGCTCCGCGGCAGGAAGTGCCTCGTCGAGCGTGTCGACCCTCCCGAGAAGCCCGCGAAACTCGAAGCGACGGAAGATCTCCTTGAGCTGGGAGCGGTCGGGCGGTCGCAAGACGAGGGCGTCGGCGTCGACGTCGAGTGAGAGGTCTCGCCTCATCGTCGCAAGGAGCTTCGACGATCTCGCCTGGTCGGCGTGCTCGGCGATCGACCTGGAACGAGCGGGCGAGAGCTCGGATACGTGCTCGAGGACTCCCTCGAGGGATCCGTACTGGGCGATCAGCTGGCCGGCGGTCTTGTCCCCGATGCCTGGAACCCCTGGGATGTTGTCGCTCGTGTCGCCCTTGAGCCCGATGAAGTCGGGAACCTGGTCGGGACGAATGCCGTACCGGAGCTCGACGCGCTCGGGCGTGTAGACGTGGACGTCTGCGACGCCGCGTGGGGTCATCATCAGACAGACGTTCTCGGAAACGAGCTGGAACGCGTCGCGATCGGTCGAGACGATGCAGGTCTTGATCGCGGCCTCGTCGGCACGAGTCGCGATCGTTGCGATGACGTCGTCCGCCTCCCAGCCTTCGAACTCGAGGTTCTGATACCCGAACGCCTCGACGATCGGACGGAAGTGCGGGAACTGCTCACGCAGGAGATCGGGCATCGGCCGGCGCTCGGACTTGTAGTCGGCGTCGATCTCCTTCCGATGCACGGGCTTCGTATCCCAGGCGACCGCGACACCGCGCGGGCGGTAGTCCGAGAGCAGCTTGAACAACATGTTCGTGAACCCGAGCAGCGCGTTCGTCGGCTGGCCGTCGGTCGTCTGCAGCTCTTCCGGAAGCGCGAAGAACGCGCGGTACGCGAGATTGTTTCCGTCGACGAGGAAGAGCTCGGCGTCCTGCGCGGGTGCGTCGTCGACCTGTAGTTCCTCACCGGTCAAGGTCTTGGGCACGTCTCAACTCTACGGACGTCGTTCGACGCCGGGGACGGCCTGCTTGGATTGCCGTCGTGCGTCGTGTTCCGCTGCTCTCGGGGTCGCGCATCGTCATGGTCCCGGCCGCGGACGACGACGTGATTCTCCGCCCCCCGCCTCCTCCTACGCGGATAGCCGATACTGGCGCGGCAGTTCGTGACGCGCTGCGGTTTCCGCTCTCCGGGCCGTCGCTCGAGTCGATCGCGCCGCGGGGCGGGCGAGCGACGATCCTCGTCGAGCCGTTGGCCCTGCCGTTGCCCGGCGCTCAGCAGGATCCACGTCAGGAGGCGCTCGCAGCAACGATGAGGGCGCTCGAGCTGGTCGGCGTGCGGAACGAGCGACAGACGATTCTCGTCGCCGGCGGGCTCGGCCGGCAGCTGGGTCAGCGCGATCTCGAACGTCTGCTGCCGCCACCTCAGGCGCGCGCCTTCCGCGGCACCGTCCTCGTTCACGACGCGGAGGACGAAGGGCTTGTTCCCGTTTCGGGTGACACTCGCATCCACCGCGCGCTTGTCGAGACCGACCTGCTGGTCGTCCTGGGCGCCGCGGAGACCGTCAGCCATGGTGGTCCCGGCACGTTGGTCTCCGCGTGCGATGCGCGGACGGTTCGACGCGCTGCCGGCGCGGACTCGCTCCTGGAAGCCGGGAGCGCTCCGGAGTGGGATCGCGCTCTCGAGATCGAGGAAGCCGTCGGCCGATCGGTTCCGCTCCTCGGGGTCTCCGTCGTCCTCGACCTTCCCCGGCTCACGGGTGCCTTCAGAGGGTATCCGGACGATCTAGAGACGGTCTCGGAGCTGGGCCGCTCATGGACGCGGTCGGTGCTGTCGCGCCTACCTGGACCTGTGCGGCGCGAGGCGCTGGCGCGGGTCGGACGCCGAATTACCGCGATGGCGGCGTTCGCCGGGCCACCATCCGTCGCCCATGCCGAGGCGCTCGTTCGCGGCGTCGAGCTGCGAGGCATCTCACTCGACGAGCCGCTGGACGCGCTCGTGGTCGGCGCGCCGTGGATCGGCCCGCACTTTCCGCGTGAGCTCGCGAACCCGCTGACGGCCGCGGCCGTGGGTCTTGGCCTCGCGCTCCGTCTCTACCGGAACGCCTTCCCGCTACGACCGGGCGGAACGCTCGTCCTCTGCCACCCGCTGACGCGCTCGTTCGCACACGAGAGCCAGGCGCCGTACTCGAGGATGTTCAACACGCTCCAGGTGGCCCGGTCGCCGGACGAGCTGGACTCTGCTGAGCAGAGCGCGGCGACAGACACGAAGGCACTCGACGCGTACCGGGGTGGGAGGTCGTGTCATCCACGACTTCCGTACGCGGACTGGGCGGGTTGCGCTCCCGCGCTCGAGCGCCTCGGGCGAGTCATCTCTGCGGGCTGCCGCGACGCGATCGCCGCGCGCGCACTCGGCTTCGTCCCGAGCCACTCGATCTCGAGTGCGCTCGAGATGGCGCACGGAGTGGCTGGCGGCCGGGCTCGCGTCGGGATCCTCCTCGCCCCGCCGTACTCCCCGCTCCTGGTAGCGGCCTAACCTTCCCCGAGGTACGTCTTGCGAACCTGCTCGTTCGTCTTGAGCTCGCTCGCAGGGCCTTCGAGCGCGATGCGCCCCGTCTCCATCACGTAGCCTCGCTTCGCGACCTCGAGCGCCATGAGAGCGTTCTGCTCGACCAGGAGCACCGGGGTGCCCTCGTTGTTGACCTCGATGACGGTCTCGAAGATCCGCTCGACGAAGATCGGCGCGAGACCCATCGAAGGTTCGTCCAGAAGGAGCACTTTCGGTCGCGCCATCAACGCCCGGCCGATCGCGCACATCTGCTGCTCGCCACCCGACATCGTCCCGGCCTTCTGCGTCCGCCGCTCGGCCAGGCGAGGGAAGAGCTGGAAGACGTGGTCCATGTCCTCCTGGAGCTCCGCCTTGGTTGCACTGCGCTGAAACGCGCCCATCTCGAGGTTCTCGGTGACGGACATTCGCGGGAACAAGCGTCGCCCCTCGGGGCTCTGCGAGATGCCGTTCTTCACGATCCGGTGCGGGGGCGCCTGCGTGATGTCCTCTCCCTGGAAGCGGATCTTCCCCTGCCGTGGACGGTTGAGGCCGTTGATCGCGCGCAAGGTCGTGGACTTGCCCGCACCGTTCGCGCCGATCAGCGTCACGATCTCACCAGGGTTCACGTGCAGCGAGATCCCCTTCAGTGCATGAATGGCGCCGTAGTAGACATGGACGTCCTCGAGCTCGAGGATTCGTCCGGCCGCTTGCTCGGAGATCTCGCTCACTCGGTCGCACCCTTGCCCAGGTAGGCCTCGATCACACGCGGATCCGCCTGGATCTCACCGGGGGTGCCTTCTGCGATCTTCTCGCCGTACTCGAAGACCGTAACGCGCTCCGACACGCCCATGACGACCTTCATGTCGTGCTCGATCAGGAGGACCGTCAGCCCTTTGTCGTCACGCACTCGCGAGACGAAGCTCGTGAACTCGGAGGTCTCCTGCGGGTTCATCCCTGCGGTCGGCTCGTCGAGGAGCAGAAGCTTCGGCTCCGTCGCCAGAGCACGTGCGACCTCGAGCCGGCGCTGGTCGCCGTAGGAGAGAGAGCCGGCACGCTCGCCGCCTTTTCCTCCGAGCCCGCAGTAAGTGAGGAGCTCGCGGCCCCGCTCACGCGACTCGCGCTCCTCGCGTTGGACCCCGGGCGTCCGGAGAATCGACGGGATGATCCTCGCGTGAAGCCGACAGTGCATCCCGACCAGGACGTTCTCGAGTGCCGTCATGTTCTCGAACAACCGAATGTTCTGGAACGTTCGCCCGATGCCGAGCTTCGTGATCGTGTGCGGCGGGAGATCGCCGATCTCCTCACCGTCGAACGAGATCCTTCCTGACGTCGGTGCGTAGACACCGGTCAGCATGTTGAAGAACGTCGTCTTTCCCGCTCCGTTGGGGCCGATGAGAGCGACGATCAACCCGCGCGGGATCGTGAAGTCGACGTCGTTCGTCGCGATGAGGCCGCCGAACTGCTTGCGGAGGTTGGTCGTCGTGAGCAGGTTGTCGTGACCCGCCGAACCGCCGGAAGGGGCCTGCTCAACAGTGGCAGTCGACATCAGTCGTCCGTTTGGTCGCGGTCGGTGAGCGTGCCTTCGCGCGTCACGTCGTAGAGCGGCGTGTCGTGGACGCCGTGCTCGAACTCGACACGGTGGCGACGCTCGGGTATCAGCCCTGTCGGCCGTATCAGCATCATCGCCACGATGATCGCGCCGTAGATGCCGAACTGGTACTTCGTCGGGTCGAACTCGAGCCCCGCCTCCTGTACCTTCGCGCCGATCACTCGCGAGCCCCTCGACGTTCAGGTACGTCAGGATGAGCGCGCCGACGACCACGCCCCAAACGCTTCCCATTCCGCCGAGTATCACCATGCAGAGCAGGAAGACGGAGATGTTGAAGAAGAACTCGCTCGGAAACGCGCCGCCCTTGTAGCTGGCGTAGAACGCGCCTGCGACGCCGCCGAAGAATGCGCCCATCGCGTACGACCACGTCTTCGTACGCATCAGCGGCACGCCCATCGCCGCAGCCGCCGTCTCGTCTTCCCTGAATGGCGATCCACGCCCTACCGAGCCGCGAGTCGCGGATGCGGACGCTGACGAAGATCGTGATCAGCAGCAGCCCGATCGCAGTGAAGTACCACCAGATGTCCTTGCTCGGAGGCGAGCCGGAAGCTCTCGGGCAAGCAGAAGGCACTCGCCCGGCTCGTCCGAACCCGAGGGAGTCGATCGGCTTGATCCCGAACGATCCGTTCGTCAGGTTGAAGCCGCCGAAGCTGTCCCCGTTCCGGATCACCTGCGGAAGGATCTCGCCGAACCCGAGCGTGACGATGGCGAGATAGTCGCCCCGCAAGCGCAGCGTCGGCAGCCCGATGAGCGACTCCCGCGATGAGCGTCGCCATCCCCGCGAGGACGAGAACGAGCCACATGTTGATGTGGATGCCCGGGAAGTCGCTGCGGCACGCCGATCGACCCGAAGTGGAAGGTGACGTCCTCGAAGTGGACCGAGGCGAGCCAGCCGGCCGTGTACGCACCGACGGCGTAGAACGCGACGTAACCGAGATCGAGCAGGCCGGCATAGCCGACGACGATGTTGAGCCCGATCGCCATCATCGTGAACGCGAGCATCACGACCACGGATCGCGTCGCGGGGACGAAGTCGCCGATCACCGGCGATGTCCTGGAGGTACTCCGACGATGAACGGGTAGAACCCGGCGAAGACGATGAGGATCACCGCCGCCTGGCTGCTGCGGGACCAGCCGCGAGGATCGAGCTGCTCGACGCGCGAGGTCATGCGCCCTCCGGCGTGCGCTCACCGAGCAGGCCCTCGGGCCTGAAGACGAGAACGGCGATGAGGATCCCGAACACGATCGAGCGCGTCCAGTCGCTTCCTGGCGCAGCCCAGGTGAGCCCCTCGTTGAAGGCCTGGATGTACCCGATCAGGAGGGCACCGAGCACCGCCCCCGGGAGGTTCCCGATACCTCCCAGCACCGCGGCCGTGAAGGCGATGAGGCCGAGCTCGAAGCCCGGTGTCGTAGCGAATGTTGTACTCGAGCATGAACACGAGCCCTGCGGCGGCGGCGAGCGACCCGGCGATGACGAACGTGATCGCGATCGTCCGGTTCACGTCGATTCCCATCATCGCGGAGGCGTCGGTGTCCTGAGCGACGGCACGCATCGCCTTCCCCTGCCGAGTCGTACCGGACGAACCACGTGAGCACGATCGAGCACCGGGCACCACGATCAGGAGCGCGGTCAGCTGGTTCCACTTGAACGCGACGTCGCCGATCTCGAACACCGGCGTTCGCGGGATCAGCTCGGACCGCTCTCGTAGTCCACGCCGTACAGCGCGAGCGAGACGTTCTGGACGATGAACGACACCCCGACCGCGGTGATCAGCGGCGCGAGCCGCGGCGCGCGGCGTAAGCGGCTTGTAGGCGACGCGTTCGATCCCCGAGTTGATCAAGCGCGAACATCGGCATCGTGATCAAGAGGCACACGACGATCCCGCCGACGATCGCGGCGTTGCTCGAGTCCCCCGACAGGTTGAGGAGCGTGAAGAGGACCGTGCTCGCGACGAGCCCGGACAGTGCGAAGACATCGCCGTGGGCGAAGTTGATCAGCTGCAGGATCCCGTACACGAGCGTGTACCCGAGCGCGACGACGCCGTAGATCGAGCCGTTCGTCAGCCCGATGAAGCTGACGTTGATGAAGTTGACGGGCTCCTTGACGAAGTTGATCGCGAGCCAGAGGATGACGAGGCCGACGAGCGCGAGCCCGATGTAGTCGAGGAGCTTGGCGCTCCTCACGACATGGAGGAGCGCAATCGTCCGCTTCAGCTCGGGAGCGGCGCTGGACATGTGTGGGCGACTTTAGTGCGTGCGGCGGCGCGAGTAAATAGCGTCCCGAAACGACCGAGGGAGGGCACATGCCCTCCCTCGGTCTGGTCGTTCTGACCTCGTCGCCTAGCTGGTTTCGTCGTCTCCGTATCCGTGGAGTCGCCGCTCGTCGGATTCAGCGCCGCGTCGACAGTCGACTGCTGCGGCGTGATGACCTCTTCGGTCTCGAGCTTGGTCGTGGCCTTGTAGATCGTGAACTGCACGATCGTCCCTTCGGCACCGGCCGGGTCGCCGTCCTCGCTGAACGTGAACGAGCCGAGGTAGCCGTCCGTGATGTCCGTCGCGAACACCTGCTCGAGCACGCTCGCGCGAGAGCCGTCCGAGGCCGCGATCGCATCCAGCATCACCACGGCGGCCTGTGCGCCGAAGATCGCATACGGATCGATCGGCGTGTCGGCGTCGAGGAACTGGTCGCTGAACCCGGCGACGAACTCCTGCGCCGTGCCGGAGTACGCGTCGATCGGCGTACCCGCAACGGACAGCCACATGTTGGCCGCCGCTGATCCGGCCTCCGTGATCGTTTGCTGGGTGGCGAAGCCGTCCGGCCCGTAGAGCTGCACATCGCCGTCGTTCGGCCCGAGGACGGCGACCTTGTCCTTGATCACCTGAGCGCCGTTCTCGTCGATGAGGCCGCCGAGGAACACGGCGTCAGCATCGGTCTGGCCGATCTTCTGGAAGAGCGCCTCGTAGCTCGACGCCTTCGGATCCCAGGCCTCGAAGCCGGCGACCTTGATCCCCAGCGACTCTGCCGAGTCGCGGAAGTTCTGCGCCACTCCGAGCCCGTAGGACTCCTTGTCGTTGAGGATGTAGACGCTGGTCACGCCCTTCGTCTGGGCGAACTCCGCAACGGCAGCACCCTGGAACGCGTCATGCGCCACGGCTCGGGCGTAGTTGCGGGTGCCCGAGGGGTAGTACTGGTCCGGCTGCGTCGAGCTGCAGCTCCCGGCGGGCGTCGTCAGGCAGACGAACGTGTTCGCCGGGGAGAGCATCGCGATTCCGCCGCCCGTCGCCTGATTGAGCAGCGGGATGATGATCTCGGCGCACCCGGAGTTGAACGTGCCGATGACGCCGATGACGTGATCGTTGGCTGCATAGGCGTTCCCGTTCGCCGAGCACTTGCCCGCATCCCACTTCGCGGCCTGGGCGGTCGCGTCGTCACACCCCTGGTAGCCGATGTTGAAGTCGCCGGCCTTCCAGTCGTTCTGCTCCAGCGTGTAGCGGATTGCGTCCTGGATCTGCAGGTCTGCGTGCGCGAAGACCCCTGCAGCGGCAGGTCGGACGCGAGCAGTAGCTGCGGGTCACCTTCACCCTCGTACTCGATCGGCCCGCAGGACGACGACGGCAATGCCGTCGGCGCGCCCTCGGGGACGGCGCCGCCACCATCGTCATCGCCGCCGCAGCCGGCAGCGACGAGCGCAAGCGCGGCCACGAGCAGCCCGAGGACGGCGAGCACACTCTTCTTCATAGTCAACCTCTTCCTCCTCACCTCGGATGAGCAAATTTGCGCCAGTCTGCGCCGACGTGCCGCAAGTATCTGCGCTCCCGCCACCAAGCGCAAACCGGAAGTAGCCGCGGAGGAACCCACGTCCCCCGCGAGCGCCTGGGCGCCAGCCGGCGACGCCGGCCTTCGGCTCTCGAGGCCGCGCCTTGGTCGGCGCTACGATCGAAATGCGCCGGAGTGGCGGAACTGGCAGACGCGCGGGACTCAAAATCCCGTGTCCCTCGGGACGTGTGGGTTCGACCCCCACCTCCGGCATGAAGCGCGAGGCCGCGTCGTTACGGGCCTCGCGCTCCGCGGCCGTAGGCGGCTACTTCTCGGCGCGGGCGATCTCGAGCCTTTTCGCGCCCTCGAGCCGCATGCGTCGGCAAACGGCGAAGAAGGCCTCTGCTTCGTAGAGCCGCGCGAAGACGTTCACGGCGATCGGCCCTTCAGGCATCGAGGGCGTCGCGTCGAGATCGTAGAACCAGCAGACCTCCGAATAGGCCTCCTCGATGCCGTACCCCGAACCCTTCCTCGACCGTGAGGAAGCCGTCACATCGCACGGCATCGACGATCCCGATGCCGCGTGCTGGTGCGACACCGGAAGGACCGAGGTAGACCTCGCGATTCCCGAATAGATCCCGTGACGCGCGGATCCGGCGGCGGGCAGCGCGTCCAGACGGCGCGGCATCGTCATCGTCGTCGCCTCGCTCCTGCAGGCCGACCACCGCGGCGGCAACCCCCTCGTCGCGGAAGCAAGACGATCTCTGTCCTGCATCGCGTACTGCTTACCACGCCCGCTCGCAAGGACGACTTCACCATTCGCGAGTGCGTCGAGGCGCCCGGCGTGCATACGTGCCCGTCGACGGCGAGCACGTGCTGCTTGCCCGGGCTCCGACTCGATCCCGGCGCCGGGCCACGCGCCCGGCATGCAGATGGTCGTCGTCGAGACTGGCGGGCGCCAGGTCATCGTCGGCGGCGACGTGGCGGTGTGGTGCGGCGAGTTCGACGAGCCGCCCACCGAAGGCCGGCAGCGGGTCCTTGCGCTCGTACCCCGAGGTGGTCCCGGCTCGCGCCGAGCACGAGCCCTGCGCACGCGGTAGACGCACCATGTAAGCGCCACTCAGTGCGGTCATGGCCAGCGTGACTTACGCGTCAGCGACTTCTTGCTCGATCACGCTCGATCGAGCGCACCGGCGCGACCCTGCGAAGCGTCACGGTCGGCTTCAGCGCAGCTAGAGCCGGCGAGGTGCGCCAGGCGGCGTGCTCTCGGAGTTCACGGTGCGTGTCGACGACCCGCAGCTCGTCCGCGCGTGCTTCTTTGGGCCTTTCGGTCGACTCGGGCTCGGCGCTTCTCGAGTCAGCGCGAGTCGAGTCCTCGGCGACGACGCGCGGGACTCTGAGCACCACTTCCGGAGCGGTTGCGCCGACCGGCAAGCGCGTTCCGACACAGCCTCGGACGTGGCGCACGAGACTGACCATCCTCGTCGGGAGCGCAGGGGCACCGGCGAGGCGCCGTACCTCCGAACGGGTCGCAGACCCCCCTCTCGTGCGTCGCACTTCGTGAGGATCTGTGAGGAAAGTTCCGGTTCTGCGCCGCCCAGGAAGGGGGTTCGTGGGCGGAAGCATCGGTTCCGCCCACGCGACTACCCGAAGAACGCGCGGGCGACCTCGTACCACTCGGCCGAGACGGTCTTCAGCCCACGAGTGGCGTCTTCGAGCGGCACGTCGACCACGCTGTCACCGTGCAGCGCCGCCATGCGGCCGAAGCTCCGGTGGTCGGCGAGGTCGGCTGCTTTGAGACCGAAGCGCGTGGCGAGGACGCGGTCCCTTGGGGTCGGAGACCCTCCACGCTGCACGTGGCCGAGGACAGTGACGCGTGTCTCGAATCCCGTACGCTCCTCGATATCCCGCGCCAGTGCATCGCCCACACCACCGAGGACGACGTGGCCGAATTGGTCCGTGTCCCGCGCAACGCCCGCGACAAGCCGGTGCTCGCCCGACTCGTAAGTCAGCTCGTACCCCTCGCTGACGACGACGATCGAGAAGTCCTTCCCGCTCTCGTGGCGCTTCACGAGCTCCGCGCAGGCCTCCTCGACGGTGATCGGCTGCTCGGGAATGAGGATCACGTCGGCTCCGCCGGCGATCCCGCTCATGACTGCGATCCAACCGGTATGCCTGCCCATCACTTCGACCACCATCACGCGGTTATGCGCCTCGGCGGTGGAATGGAGTCGGTCGATCGCCTCGGTCGCGATCGTGACCGCCGTATCGAAGCCGAACGTGTAATCCGTCCCAGGAACGTCGTTGTCGATCGTCTTCGGAACCCCGACGACGGGGAAGTCGTGCTCTCGATGCAGGCGCGCAGCGACACCCAGCGTGTCCTCTCCGCCGATGGCCACCAGGGCCTCGAGCCCTTCACCGGCGAAAGTGCGGAGCGTCGCCTCGACGCCGCCCTCGATCTTGTATGGGTTCGTACGAGTGGTACCCAGGATCGTGCCGCCGCGCGGGAGAATCCCAGAGACCTCGCGCCGGCCGAGCGGGGCGAAGACTCCGTCGGTAAGGCCCTTCCAGCCGTCCCGAACTGCGACCATTTCGTGCCCGCGGTCAGTCGAGCGTCGGACGACGGCGCGGATCACTGCGTTCAACCCAGGGCAGTCGCCGCCGCCGGTCAGGATCCCGATTCGCATCTCGCTACTCGATCAGACGTCTGGCGGTTCGGCCGATATGAGCGCCGCGACGTCTCCGGGCGCGACGAGCACCGCATCGACACCGGACCTCTCGAGCTCGGCGACGTCCTCCATCGTTGCATCGTGGAGCTCGGCGATAGCAAGCTTTCCCGCCGGGACGTCGTGGAGCAGGCCGAGCAGGACTTCGAGCGGATCGTCGTCGGAGTCCGGCTCGACCGTGAGCAGGAACACACCCGGGTCGAACCGCTCGAGCGCATGCTCGAGGTCGTCCGAGCCCGACACGCGAACGACGGGCTCGAGCCCGAGTGCGTGCGCTTCGTCCCACATTGCGAGATCCGATCGAATGACGACAGCGTCCGCTGCCACTCCGCTCGCGTCGAACATGCTGCCGAAGTGAAGGAGCGGCAGCTGCGAGGACGCGCGGACGGCGTTGGCGCCCGTGCGCACGGCGAGGCCGTCTGCACCCTGCTTCTCCGCGGTCGAAGCGCTTGCCGCGTCCGCCACCTCGACGAGGATCGAGATCCCATCGCCTTCGGCGATCGCCTGACTGAGCTTGCTCATAGGCCAGCCGTGGCCTATGAGCGTGGAGGGTGTGGGGAAGGCGCGAAGCGCCTTGTCCGCGAAGCGGACCGTGGAAGGGGCGTGGGGGAACCGGGAGGTTCCCCACGAGCTTCACAGAAGAAGGGGGCACGCGGGGGAAACATCGTTTCCTCCGCGAACGCGAGTCGAAGGCGAGTGTTGCTCACGGGACAGGATCGTAGTCGCCACGATGCAAACTCGGCGAGCCAGCGGCCGTCATACCTCAGGCATGCGCCTGCTCGCTCTTGTTCTCGCCAGGCTCGTGCTCGGGGTCGCGGCGGCGGGAGCCCGAACAATCGTCGGGCACTGCCGGGAACGATCGCCTCGTCGGCACACCGCGAGCGGACACGCTTGCCGGCCGGGCCGGGAACGATCGGATCTCGGGTGTAGCCGGTGCGGATCTCCTCCTCGGTGGCCCGGGGCGTGACACCGTCGATGCTGGGGCGGGTGCCGATCTCGTCTCCATCGAGTACGACGGAGCCCGGGATTCGGCTCGTTGCGGAGCGGGCGTCGATGTCGTCAACGCGGATGCCCTCGACAAGGTGGCCGGCGACTGCGAGCTCGTCGGGCGCCGGCTGTCCCGCGATCCGTACACCGCCTCGGACTCCCAGCACGAGACCGAGGTCGAGCCCGACAGCTTCACCTTCGGACGCACCACGGTTGCGACGTTCCAGGTCGGCCGCCGGTTCGACGGAGCCGCCACGAACATCGGCTATGCGGTCACGAAGAACGACGCAAGAACCTGGGCCAGCGGGCTGCTCCCAGGGCTCACGATTGCGAGCCGCCCGGCTGGCCCGAACGCTCGCGCGAGCGACCCGGTCGTCGCCTACGACGCCGCGAACGGCGTCTGGCTCATCTCGACGCTGGCCCTCGACGGGCGAACGACACGTCTGACCATCAACCGCTCGGCCGACGGCGCGACGTGGAGCAACGCTCTCGTCGCAGCCGAGGAGGTCGCCCCGCAGGGCATCGCTTTCGACAAGAACTGGATCGCGTGCGACAACACTCCGACGTCGCCCTTCTACGGCCGCTGCTATCTCACCTACACCCACTCCTCCGACGACGACATGCTCGCCGTCACGTACACCACCGATGGCGGTTTGACGTGGTCCTCCCCGACGAACATCGGAGCGAGGCCCGCGGTGGGTGTGTTTCCGGTCGTGCGGCCCACGGGCGAGCTCGTCGTCGTCTATTTCTGGGAGGCGAAGCCGTTCTCCATCGCCGCATCGCGCTCCCTCGACGGCGCTGCGTCCTTCGCACCTCCCGTCCGGATTGCGGAGGTGGCGGCGTTCTCGTGTGGGATACGCGGCTTTCGCGTTTTCCCGTTACCGTCTGCCGACGTCGATTCGGCTGGACGAATCTGGGCCACCTGGCACGACTGCCAGGGGCCGCGTGCCCCAGCCAACGACGTCTTCGTCGCGACGTCCGCCGACGGCGTCTCCTGGACCGGTGCGACACCTGTTACTGCCGGACGAAACGCCGTGCTTCCGGCGATCGGAGTCGATTCCGGGTCAGGGCGCGTCGCCATCGCCTACCACCGCGTCGGCGCCTCCGGGGTGGACGTCGAGCTCGTCGAGTCGCAGGGTGACAGGCTGCGCTGGGGTGCGGCCCGCCGGCTTGTCGGCGCGGACTATGCGCCTCGCATGGATGGCGAACACGACCTCGGGTCGAATGCTCGGCGACTACATCTCGGTGCACTACGCGAGCGGGCGACCGGTCGTCGTCTGGGTACTCGCCTCGGAGCCGGTCGGCGCGAGCTTCCGTGAGGCCGTCTACGCGACTCGCGGCTAGCGAGCTTCACGGGGGCCGTCGGGCGACTTCAGAGGCCGATGGGGTGCCAGACGGTCTTGAGCTCGAGGAAGGCTCCAGCCTCCCACGGGCTCTGCGCCTCGGCGGACGAGTGGACGACCCGCTTGACGTTCTCCGCCGCCAGGCGCTCGAGCTCCGCGCTCGCTCCGTCGGCGCCGGTGAGGTCGATCGCGTTGACGTCCATGTGACCGGCCAGCCACGGAGCGAGCTCGTCTCGCAGTCCCGTGAGGATGTTCACGGTGCCGTCGGGGAAGTCCGACGTGGCGAGCGCTTCGGCGAGCTCGATCGCCGCAACCGGATGCTCCTCGGATGCCACCGCAACCACGGCGTTGCCTCCGACCAGCGCGGGCGCGATTCGCGAGACGAGGCCGCCGAGCGCCGGCTCGGTCGGCGCGAGGATCGCGACGACACCGGTTGGCTCGGGAACGGTGAAGTCGAAGTACGGCCCGGCGACGGGATTGGAGCTTCCGAGCACCTGGGCGAGCTTGTCCGCCCAGCCCGCGTACCAGACGACACGATCGATTGCCGCCTCTACCTCCCGCCGGCCGGAGCACGCGCGCTCGAGGTCGGATGCCCGGGCCTCCATCATCTCGGCGAGCCGGTAGAGGATCTGACCGCGGTTGTAGGCCGTCATGCCCGCCCAGGCAGGGAAGGCCGCTCTGGCAGCGCGAACCGCGTCGCGGGCGTCCTTGCGAGACGCGCGCGCCACGTTCTGGCCCTCCGCCTCGAACGTGCGCCCTGACTCCGAGCGTGGGAACGCGCCACCGACGTACAGCTTGTAGGTCTTCTTTACCGGGACCCGAGTCATCCGGGGCGCCTGCCCCAGAGTTCGCGTGTGTACCGATCGGTGCGCCATTGGCGCATTTCCGCCGCGGTTTCGTTGCACTTCCAGCGATAGGATCGCCGGTGGGTGGAGGGTGGCCGACCTCCCCACCCAGGGTGGGGAGAAGGATGTGCGGGTCGGCTTCGTACGCGTGGTCATTCGAGCCTCAGGTATGGCTCGAGACCGTGACGTCCGCCCTCTCGCCCGAAGCCGGACTCGCGGTAGCCGCCGAACGGTGACGTCGGATCGAACCTGTTGAAGGTGTTCGCCCAGACGACCCCAGCCCGCAGGCGCTCGACCATCCACAGGATCCGTGAGCCCTTCTCCGTCCACACCCCTGCCGAGAGCCCGTACGGCGTGTTGTTCGCCTTCTCGACCGCCTCCTCGGGTGTGCGGAAGGTCAGCACGGAGAGCACAGGCCCGAAGATCTCTTCCTGGGCGATCCGGTAGCTCTGGGCGACGTTGGTGAAGACCGTCGGCACGAACCAGTAGCCACGCTCGGGAAGCTGGCAGGCCGGTTGGAAGATCTCGGCGCCTTCCGCTTCCCCGCTCGCGACGAGCTCCCTTATCTTCTCGAGCTGCGCCAGCGAGTTGATCGCGCCGACATCGGTGTTCTTGTCGAGCGGATCACCGACTCGAAGCGTCGTGAGCCGCCGCTTCAGCTTCTCGATCAGCGGCTCGTAGATCGACTCCTGCACGAGCAGTCGCGAGCCCGCGCAACACACGTGACCCTGGTTGAAGTAGATGCCGTTGACGATCCCCTCGATCGCCTGGTCGAGCGCTGCGTCGTCGAACACGATGTTCGCCGCCTTGCCGCCGAGCTCGAGGGTCATGCGCACGTCTCGGCCTGCGAGCTCGCGCATGATCAGCTTGCCCACCTCTGTCGAGCCTGTGAACGCCAGCTTGTCGATCCCCTCGTGGCGCACGAGATGCGCTCCCGTCGTGCCGTCTCCGGTCACGAGATTGACGACGCCGGGGGGAAGCTCCGCCTGACGACAGACGTCCGCGAAGATCATCGCCGTCAGCGGGGTCGTCTCGGCCGGCTTGAGCACCACGGTGTTCCCGCATGCGAGCGCGGGCGCGATCTTCCACGCCAGCATGAGCAGCGGGAAGTTCCACGGGATGATCTGCGCGGCGACGCCGAGCGGCCGTGGAGTCCGATTGGGAAAGGCGTACTCGAGCTTGTCGGCCCAACCGGCGTAATAGAAGAAGTGCGCCGCCGCGAGCGGGATGTCTACGTCGCGCGATTCTCGTATCGGCTTCCCGCCGTCGAGCGACTCGGCAACTGCAAGCTCGCGTGAGCGCTCCTGGAGGAGGCGAGCGATTCGGAAGAGATACTTGGCGCGCTCGGACGGCGCGAGCTCCGACCAGCCGTTCTCGAACGCGTTGCGCGCCGCACCGACCGCGAGGTCGACGTCGGCCTCACCCGCGAGGGCCACCTCGAAGAGGGTCTCCTCGGTGGAGGGCGAGATCGACGGGAACCACTCACCCGTCCGCGGCTCGACCTCCTCGCCGCCGATGAAGAGGCCATAGCGCTCGCGGATCTGAACGATCTCGCGCGCTTCCGGGGCGGGCGCATACTCCCACTCGAGTGGCGCGGGTGCAGACGGCTTGCGCTTTTCGACCTGGGCCATCAGTCGATGGTGAAGTAATCGCCGGACTGATACCGCCCCGTCTTCTCCTTGCGGAGCTGCATGAGAACGTCGTTCAGGAGCGACGAGGCGCCGAAGCGGAAGAGATCGGGCGTCATCCACTCGCGACCGAGCGTCTCGTAGAGAACGACGAGGTACTGGACTGCCTGCTTCGAGGTGCGGATCCCGCCTGCGGGCTTGATCCCGACCATGTGGCCGGTCTCGTCGTAGACGTCCCGGACGACTTCCATCATGCAGAGCGTCACCGGCAGCGTCGCTGCGGGACTGATCTTCCCGGTGGACGTCTTGATGAAGTCCGCGCCGGCTGCGATCGCAAGGAGCGAGGCACGGCGAACGTTGTCGTACGTGCCGAGCTCACCCGTCTCCAGGATGACCTTGAGGTGTGCGTCGCCGCACGCCTCCTTGACCCGGACGATCTCGTCGTACACCTTCGCGTAGCGGCCCGAATGGAACGCGCCGCGGTCGATGACCATGTCGACCTCGTCGGCGCCGAGCTCGACGACGGCTCTCGTCTCCGCGACCTTGATCTCGATCGGGGATTGCCCGGATGGAAACGCGGTGGCGACGGACGCGACCTTCACGCCGCTGCCGCCCACCCGCTCCTTCGCGGTCGCAACGAGGTTTGGATAGATGCAGACCGCCGCAACCGGCGGAATCGACGGGTCGACGGGATCCGGGCGCATCGCCTTCGCGCAGACCGCGGCGACCTTGCCGGGCGTGTCCTGCCCCTCGAGCGTCGTCAGATCCATCATCCGAACGGCGAGCTGCAGCGCCTGCACCTTGGACTCGCGCTTGATCGACCGCTTGGCCAGCGTCGCTGCGCGCTCCTCGAGCGCGACGGCGTCGACCGAGCCGATGCGAGGAAGCCTCGGCCCTGCTGGAAGCTCGAAGCCGCCGACGAGTGCAGGAGCCTTTGCCACGCATCGAGTGTAGCCCTGCTCACCTGCGTGAGATCGGCACAGTCAGGTTCCGGCGCGCCGGAAGTCCGACCACCACTGTCCGAGATGACCGACGTAAACGCCGGTCGCACCAAGCCACGACCGGGATCGCCTGACTCTAGCTCGCCACCACTAGAGGCCGAGCCGTTCGAGCATGCGCGGGTCGCGGCGCCATTTCGGTCGAACCTTGACGACGAGCTCGAGGAACACCGGGTGGCCGACAAGCGCCTCCACCTCGGGCCGCGCCCGCGTCCCGATCTCACGCACCATCGCACCGCGCTTGCCGACGAGGATCCCTTTCTGAGACTCGCTCTCCACGTAGAGGAGTGCGCGGACGCTCTTCTCCCCCAGTTCCTCCACCTCGACCATGACCGCGTGCGGGACCTCCTCGCGCGTCAGGTGGAGCGCCTTTTCGCGGATCACCTCGGCGACCCGCTCTTCGAGCGCGAGATCGGTCGCCTGCTCGCGCCCGAAATACGCGGGGCCTTCCGGAAGCAGGAAGACGAGATCGTCTCGAAGCTCGGCCACACCGTCCTTCGTGATCGCGCTCACCGGGTGAAGAGCGTGAAAGTCGCCGAGGCCGGCGGCCACCTTCATCTGCGACGCGATGTGCCCGGCCTTGAGCCGGTCGACCTTGTTGAGCGCGATCACGACCGGCTTCTCGAGCCCGAACACCCGGCGCGCGACGAACCGATCCCCGGCGCCGATGCGTGCCCGCGCATCGATGACGAGAAGGACGGCGTCGACGTCCTCGAAGGACGTATCCACCGTTTGCTGCATTCGCGCCGTCAGCGGGTCCATCGGTCGCTGGAACCCTGGAAGATCTACGAGCGCCAGCTGGTAATCGGCGCCATTCGCGATTCCGAACACACGCCGCCTGGTCGTGTTCGGGACCTTCGAGGTGATCGCGATCTTCTCGCCGCAGAGCGCGTTGACGAGCGTCGACTTGCCGACGTTCGGGCGCCCCGCAACGGCGATGAATCCGCTTTTCACGGAGGCCCCTCTCCGGGGCACCCCATCCCACCACCCACTGCGATCGTAACGAGAAAATGCGCATGAATGGGGCACGAGATCGTGGCGACTTCGTGCCGATCGCTCCACGGTGGCACGCATGTACTCACAGGTCGAACGATTCAGGCAGAAGCTCGTCGGGCGTCATCGTCACGACCCGGCCGCCGTTGCGAAAGACCACGCGCTCGACGCCCATCTCGTGGAGCCACTGGCGGCACCCGCCGCACGGGGACGCGGTGATCGCGGCCACGACGAAGTCTCCCGGCCTGTGCCCTTCGGCGATCGCCCGCGCTAACGCCGTCCGCTCTGCACAGACGCCGAGCGGATAGGCGGCGTTCTCCACATTCACACCCTCGATGACGCGGCCGTCGCGGGCGAGGACGTGCGCAGCCCACGTGGAATTTCGAGTACGGAGCGTACGCACGCTCGGCAGCAGCGTCGGCTGTCGCCAGCAGCTCGGAATCGGAGGGCGCCGGGCTCATCCGAAGGCCTGAAACAGGAAGAGCGTGACGAGCGCGCCGAGCGCAGCGCCGCTCGCCACTTCGGAGGTGGCGTGCACACCGGTCTCGACGCGAGTCTGTGCCACGAGCAACGCCATGATGAACGTCACCGAGGAGATCAGGAAGCGATGCGTGGAATCATCGAGGATCAGCGTCACCGCCATCCACCCGGCGAAGGCTACGGCCGCATGCCCTGATGGAAGCCCCCCGCGCAAAGGTGTTCCGCGCCCGGTGTAGGCCTTTATCGCGATGACGATGATGACCGTGACGGCGAGCGACACGAGCGTGAGCTCTGCGGGCGCGTCCGAGAGCCGGGTGAGGAACCGCGAGCTTCGAGTCGCAACCTCGCCCGAGAAGACGAGGTATCCGACCGCGACGGCATTGAGGGCAGCCACCAGCACTGCGCCGGCTGCGATGTCCTTGGCGAGCTTCGCCATCGGGTCGAACGACGTCGAAGCGATGTCCACGGCGGCCTCCACAGCAGTGTTCACGAGCTCGGCCACGAGGACGAACGTGATCGCGAGAAGCAGGACAGCCAGCTCGAGCTTGGTAGCTCCGAAGCCCACCGCGGCAACCAGGACCACGACTGCCAGGGCGAAGTGGATCCAGAGGTTCCTCTGGGTGCGCACCGCGTGGACGATTCCCTCGGTGGCGTGATTGAAGCTCTGGAAGAGCGAAGGGCTCCGATGCCTCGTCATCGTTCCGCGTGCACCCGCTCCCGGGCCTCCATCGCCTTGCCGTGGTCGTATCCGAGCAGGTGCAGGAGGCCGTGGACGAGCGGCCCCCGCCACTCGGAGCCGACGACCTGCGGGCAGAGAACGACGTCTCCGAGCGCGCGTGGAGTGCCTGCCGGCAGCTCGTCGCGCGCGTCGAGCGGGAACGACAGAACGTCGGTCACCTCGTCGATCCCGAGATGTTCCTTCTTCAGCGTGCGAATCTCGTCCGGCAGGACGAAAGCGATGCCGAGCTCTCCATCCTCGACACCTTCGGCGCTGAGCACGAGCCGCGCCAGGTCGGCAGCGCCATCCTCGTCCACCTGGATCCCGCTCCGGTTCGAGGTCTCGACGACGATCACCGGCGGCGAGCGGTGCCGGTCTCCTCGGCGTGGCGCTTGTACGCCTCGACGATCCGCTGCACGAGCTTGTGCCTCACGACGTCGTCGTTCCCGAACTCGACAAACGAGATCGCATCGATGTCAGCGAGGATCCGGCGCACCTGGATGAGCCCTGACGCCTGCTCGCGCGGTAGGTCGATCTGGGTCACGTCGCCCGTGACGACCATCTTCGAGCCGAATCCGAGCCGCGTCAGGAACATCTGCATCTGCTCGGGCGTCGTGTTCTGTGCTTCGTCGAGGACGATGAACGAGTCGTTCAGCGTCCGTCCACGCATGAACGCGAGCGGGGCGACCTCGATCGTCCCGCGCTCCATGTACCCGGCGAGACGTTCCGCGTCGAGCATGTCGTACAGCGCGTCGTACAGCGGCCGCAGATAGGGATCGACCTTGGCGAGCATGTCGCCCGGGAGGAAGCCGAGCCGCTCGCCCGCCTCCACCGCCGGCCGCGTGAGAATCACGCGGCCGACTGCCCCCTCCGACAACGCCGAGACGGCGAGGGCCATGGCGAGATACGTCTTGCCCGTTCCCGCAGGCCCGATCCCGAACGTCACAGTCCCCGCGCGAATGGCATCCACGTAGCGCTTCTGGTTCACCGTCTTGGGCGTGATGTTCTTGCCCCGGTGGCGCCAGACGATGTCGTCGAACACGTCGCGCAGATCGTCAGCCTGATCGATCGCGTTGAGCACGGCTCCCACTGTGTCCGGGCCGATCTGATGCCCTCCTTCGACGAGCTCGACGAGCTCTTCGACCACTGCTCTTGCCGCAGTGACCTGTTCGTCCTCACCGCCGAGCGTCAGCCGGTTCCCGCGCAGCGCGATCGTGCAGTCGAGCCGCTCGCGCAGCGCGTCGAGGACGCCGTCCTCGACCCCCGCGAGCTCGGCGGCCACCTCGTTCGAGACATCCAGCACCTGCTGCACGAGCTAAGTCTAGGAGCCGGTGTCCACACCGGTGGACGTCAGCCTGACGTCGCAGGGGCGGCGCTCGGAAGCGAGCCAAGGGCTCGCCGCGCAGGACAGTACAACTGGTACGGACAAGCGGCGAGCCCGCCGGATCGCGTAGCGAGCGTCGTCAGCCGGTCGCGGAGGCCCGCTCAGCCCCAGAAAGTGCTGCGCACTTTCTGGGGACCCCAAAGGCTTGCGCGGGCCGGGAGCGACCGGCGGCCTGCGGCGTCAGGCCAGCTTTTCCTTGACGAGCTGGCTTACGGTAGAACCGTCCGCGCGGCCCGAGACCTGGTGCATGACTCCCGCCATGACACGTCCCATGTCGCGGATGCTCGTCGCCCCGACCTCCGAGATGACGTCGTCGATGATCTCCACGATCTCGTCCTCGGAGAGCGGCTCCGGCATGAACTCCTCGAGGATCTCGAGCTCGTACTCCTCGTCCTCTGCCTGCTCCTCACGACCGCCGGCGCGAAATGCCTCGGCCGCCTCGAGCCGGCGCTTGCGCTCGCGTTGCAGCACCTGCAGCTCCTCGTCGTCCGAGAGAGGGCGCTGGAGCTCCTTCTGAGCAGCCTGCAGCGAGTTGAGAACCAGGCTGAGCGCGTCGCGACGATCCTCGTCGCGCGCGAGCCGGGCCGCCTTGAGCTCGTCCTCGATCCGCTTGATGAGGCTCATGGGCCGGCCTCATGTCGCCTCCAGGGCGCGGGCGATGCGCTCCCGATCCGGGCGCCCTCCGAGCACGTGCCAGTGGAGGTGGAAGATCGTCTGACCCGCGCCCGCACCCACGTTCACGAGCACACGGTAGTTCTCGAGTCCGGCTGTCTCGGCCGTCTCTGCGACGAATCTGAGCATTCGCGCAGCCTCGTCGTCCGGAAACGCAGCCACGTCCTTGAACGTGTCGACGTGTCGCGCCGGGAGCACCAGAAGGTGCGTCTCCGCAATCGGGTTGATGTCGCGGATCGCGACGAAGCCGTCCGCGCTGTGCACATGGTCGCCTTCCGCGACCAGGCGACAGAAGAGACAGTCCTCACGCGGCGACGGCAACGATCCCCTCCTGCGAGAGCCCAATGGCGCGTGCGCTCACGAGCCGACCGACCTCGGCGTCGAGGAGCCACGGTGTGTAGTCGTCCGCGTACCCGCGGCCCGGTCGATCGACGAGCACGCGGTCGATCGTCCCGATTTTCGACTCCCAGCGCCGGCGGCAGAGCTCGTCCGAAAGGGCGCGAAGCCGTGCGCTGCGCTCCTTCTTCACGTCAGGCGCGACGGTGTCGGCACCGGCCGTCGCCGTACCCGGCCGCGGGGAGTACGGGAAGACATGGACCTTCGTGATACCGATCTCCTCGACGAGCTCGAAGGTGCGGCGGAATGCGTCCTCGTCCTCGCCCGGGAAGCCGACGATGACGTCCGTGGTGAGATTGAAGTCGCGGAGAGGCCCGAGCTTGGCCGCGTAGTGGGCTGCGGTGTAGCGGCGGCCCATCGCCCGCAGGACGCGGTCGTCTCCCGACTGCAGCGGAACGTGCAGGTGATGCGACGCGTTCGCGGTCTCGCGAAGGGCTGCGACGACCTCGTCGGTCAGGTGATTCACCTCGATCGACGAGAGCCGTAGGCGTTCGAGTCCAGGCGTGGCTCCGGCTTCGCGGATCAGCCGTGCGAGCGTGAACCCCGCGGCACGATCACGGAAGCACCCGAGGTTGACGCCGGTCAGGACGATCTCTCGATGCCCCTGCTCGACGCGGCGTGTGACCTCGCGCAGAACGGCGTCGGCGCTGCGACTCCGCGTTCCCCCGCGGACGAGCGGGATCACGCAGAAAGCGCACGAGAAGGAGCAGCCGTCCTGGATCTTCACGAACGCGCGCGTGCGCTCCAGCCGTGCCGTCCGCCTGCACGCACGCGATCGCCCCCACGTCGCCGGCAATCGCCTCTGGAACCTCCTCACTCGCGCGTCCGACGACCGTCACGTTCTGCGGCATCCCGCGAAACGCGCCCTCGAGGTTCGCGGCGCAACCCGTCACGTAGACCCGACCGTGCGTGCGCGCGGCTCGGGAGACGGCCTGGCGCGACTTCGAGACCGCCTCGTGCGTCACGCAGCAGGTGTTGACGACGGCAACGTCGGCTCGGTCGACTGCCTGACCGCGACTCGGTGTGACCGTCCCGAAGCAGGCGCTCGCGAACGGCCTGGCCGTCCGTGAACGAGACCTTGCAGCCCAGGAAGCGAACGGAGAAAGTCGCCATGAGGGCGCTTAGCTTAATGCGCTTCGCGCACGAGGCCGTCCGCGGCCCGCTGGCCCTGACACTTTGTCACTCGGCACGAAGGACGTCCGCGGCCCAGCCTTCGAGCTCGAGTCGCGCGACAACGCTCCAACTCGGCGCTCGTGGCGTCTCGTCGGCGAGGTAGCCGGATGTGACGGCGGTCCGCGCCGGGTCCCGCTCGAGCAGCGCTTCGACGACCCCGAGCTCGATGTTGGCGACGACGACGTCGGCCCGGGGTAGGTCGTCGCGCAGGACGTCGACCAGACGCACGTCGACCTGAACGCCGTTCCGGCGGGCCGTGTCACGGGCCACATCGACGGCGATCGCATCGAGGTCCACCGCGACCACGGGACCGAATCCGAGACGCGTCGCCGCGACCGCTACGACGCCGGAGCCACAACCGGCGTCGAGCATGCTTCCGCGCTCGAGTGTGGAGAGCAGCTCGATGCAGGCGCGCGTCGTCGCATGCGCGCCGGTCCCGAAGGCTCGACCGGGATCGACCACGACGGCCGCTTCCCCGGGCGGTGGCGCTTCCCAGGGCGGGCCGATCCAGAGACCGCCGGCGCGAACCGGGCGGTGGAACTCCCGCCAGCGATCCTCCCAACCCGCCTCCACGCGACGCACGGTTGCAGCGACGAAGACCTCGCGAATTCTCGCGACCCCGGCTTCGTCCGTGTACGCAGCCAGCTCGACCCATTCGCCCCCGTCGACCTCCTCGAAACCGCCCGGCGCGAGCTCGAGCAAGCGGGCGCGAGCAACCTCCACCTCTGCGTGCGGCACCCGCGTCGCGACGCGGCGGAGCTCGGCGCTCAGCGGAGGGCGCTCTTCAAGCGGCGAAAGAACCCCTCGTCTTCATCATCTGGCGACGCGTATGCGTCTGCGCCCACCTTCGTCGTCGAAGTCCTCGAGAAGCCGGCGATGCTCGTCGGTCAGCTGCGTGGGCACGGCTACGTCGAGCCTGACGTAGAGATCGCCGCGGCGCGAGCCTCGAAGCGACGGCATACCTTGTCCCTTGACCACGCGCACGTCGCCAGGCTGCGTTCCGGCTCGTACCTCGAGCTCGAGCTCGCTCCCCGGCACGGACACCTTCGCCGTCGTCCCCAGTGCCGCATCGATCATCGTCAGCCGAACCGCGGTGTGCAGGTCGTCCCCGTCGCGTACGTACCGCGGATCGGGGCGCACTCTGACGACGACGAACGCATTGCCTCGATCGGTGCTTCGGAACCCCGCGTGACCCTCGCCTCGAGCCCGAATCTGCTGTCCGTCGTGGATCCCCTTCGGGATCTCCACCTGGAGCTCGCGCCGTGCGACGACGCGCCCGTCGCCTCGGCACTGACTACACGGCTGCTCGAGCATCTCGCCGACACCCGCGCAGTCCGGACACGCGCGTTGCTGCACGAACTGGCCGAAGATGTTCTGAGAGACGCTGCGCACCACGCCCGACCCCGAGCATGTCGTACAGGTGGTCGTCGACGTTCCAGGCTCGGCACCGCTTGCTCCGCAACGATCGCAGGGCAAGGCGACCTCGAGCGGGACGGAAACAGACAGTCCGGTGAAGGCTTCGTCGAGCTCGATCTCGACCACCGCCTGCAGGTCACCGCCGCGCTGCGAGCGCTGCCGCGTCCCACCCCCGAGGAGGTCTTCGCCGAAGAACGCAGCGAAGACGTCCGCGAGATTCCCGAAGTCGGAGAACGTCGGCTCGAACCCGCCACGCTTGAGACCGGCCCTGCCGAAGCGGTCGTACGTCGCTTTGCGCTCCGGATCCGAGAGCACCTCGTACGCCTCGGCAACGTCCCTGAAGCGCCGCTCAGCGTCGGGTGCGCTCGAGACGTCGGGATGGAGCTCCCGCGCGAGGGTGCGAAACGCGCGCTTGATCTCGGCGTCGCTCGCGCCCCGCGCAACGCCGAGCAGGTCGTAGTAGTCGCTCTCTGTCGTGGCCATTACGCCTCTTCGTAGACGTCTTCGACGAAGCGCGAGAGCTCGAAGGCGGCGGCGCGCACGGTGCGGATCGCCTTCTCGTAGTCCATCCGAAGCGGTCCGATGAGACCCACTGCCCCGAGCGGCGTATTGCGAATGCCATAGGTTGCGCCGACGAGCGAGACGGCGTGGAGCTGTCCCCCGCCGACCTCGGGGCCGACATGAACGACCGGACGGCGTGGCTCGAGCGCATCGCTCACCAGCTCCAGCACGGCCGCGCGCCGTTCGAGAAGCTCGAGAAGCCGCATCGTCGCCTCGACCTCCTCGATTCGCGCCTCGCCGAGCATCCCAGCGGTTCCTCCCACGAAGACCTCAGGTCCTTCCTCGGAGCCGACCTCGAGCAGTGTCCGACCGATGAGCTCGAGGAATGCTCGCTCGCGCGGCGCGAGCTCGGGAGCCTCCAGCCGACGTCGAACCGAGCTCGAGCCGAGTCGTGCACCCACGAGCTGGTCCTCGAGATACTCCGACGCCCATGCCACCAGGCCCGGGTCGACGGGCTGCTCGAGCCGGAACAGACGCTTGGTCACACCGCCCGTCGACGTGATGACCACGACCATCAGGGTCGTCGGCTGCAGCGCGAGGACTTCGATGTGCCGGATCGACGCCGTCTCGAGTGACGGAGCCGAGACGAGCGCGAGCAACCGCGTCGCCTGCGAGAGCATGTCGGTCGTCGTGCGGAGGGCCTGCTCGATCTCGTTCCGCATCGACCGCAGGTCGACGCCGAGTCCATCCGGGCGTCCCTCCACGGCCGCGACGAGCTCTTCGGCGTACAAGCGGTAACCATTCTCGGTCGGCAATCGGCCCGCGGACGTGTGGGGATGGGTGAGCAGGCCGAGCGTCTCGAGCTCCGCCAAGCTCGCCGCGGATCGTCGACGACGAGACCTGCAATCCGGAGCGCTCGAGGAGCACCTTCGAGCCGACCGGTTGGCCGGTCGCCACGTACTCCTCGATCACACGGCGAAGAATCTCGCGCTTGCGTGGTGTGAGCAGCATTCCCTTCCGATGGTAGCCGGGGATCCCGTCGTATCTGGTCGTTCGCCCCGAGCGTTGTAAACCGCACCAAAAGGGGGATAATGAGCGCGGGGAAGGAAAGGGGCTGGTCGCGCTGCGGCACATCCGTGGTGATCGGGTGGTTGGGGTCGCCCGAAGACACCGACGTCATACATGACGGTCGTCGTCGATCGCGCGAAAGCGGCCAGGTGGCGGTGCTGTTCGCGCTTCTCCTGCCCGTAATCCTCATCTTGAGCGTCGTGGTCGTGGACATCGGCAACTGGTACGTGCACAAGAAGCACCTGCAGACACTCGTGGACGCCGGCGCGTTTGCAGGCGCGACGAAGTTCGTCGGCTGTTCGTTCCAGTTCGGCGATCCCGTCGCCGCCAACGAGGCGATCAAGGCGGCGGCGCTTCGCTACTCCGGCGACACGGTCCGAGACCCGGCGACGCTGAACCTGCAGGTGCAGGAGCCGAACGACGTGCGGGTCGTCTTGAACAGCGCCCAGTACTGGACGGACGGCTTGCCGACGGACGGCGTCGGCCTCGACTACACGTTCGACCACGACAACGATCCCCTGACTGGTGGCGGAGACCCGTGCAACTCGAAGACCCTCGACGTGAAGGCGACGGACGACGATGCGCCACTCATCTTTGGGCTCTTCCCGCTGGTAGTCGACCCCAAGAGCAAAGCACGGGTCGAGATCCGGCAGATCAAGGAGCAGATCGGGAATCCTGCCCTTTGCCGTGCCCGAGATCGATCCGGCGGCCGTGGCTGCGATCTTCGTGGACGAGAACACAGGAAACGTCTTCGGCCACCCAGCTTCTGATGAAGAGACGACACTCGACACGCTTCCGTACTCCGAGTGGACGTCATCGCTGCTCGACAGATCCAGGTCAATCTCGCCAGCGAGAACACCGGCGTGGTCATCCTCGTCTCCAAGGACGATGACACCCCGTTCCTCTCCACCGGCGGCCCGGGAACGTTGACAGCGATCTGCAGCCAGGCGCCCAATCTCGTCAAGTGCTACGCGGGAGACGGGAATCAGAGCGGGCTGACGTTCATCCACGGTTGGTCCGACGCGCCCGGAACACCAGTCGCACCGAAGATCCGGGACGTCCGTGTCGTGGACGTCAACTGCGCCACGGACGACGACTCGGCGCCGTACTTCCTGCTTACGGGCGAGTGCGACGTCGGGGCACTCGCGGTGGTCGACTTCGGCGTCACGGGCGATCCGCGGCTCAGCTCCTCCGGCCGGCGCCAGAGCTGTTGTGACGCTAAAGGCGCCGGGATGCGGCCACAACGGGTGCGACATGGAATACCAAAGCAGCTTCGGCACCGAGAGCACGTGGTTCGCAGCCGGCGCAACTCTCGATCCTGCATCCGGGCGGGCGACCTTCTCGATCGATTGGGAGACGGAGTCACCCGCCGGAGTCGACCACTCCGGAACGTTCACCGGCGTCGCCCACCCGTACGTCGCGACCGACGCCTCTGGCCCGGTGCTGTACCTCAAGCTCGGCACCATGGACGCTCCGGTGTTGGACGCGAACTCACGCAACCAGGGCACTCGCAGCGTCCTGGTCGACCGTCGGCCTCAACAAGCCGCTCGAGATCCGCGATCCGCTCGAGCCCTCACTCCTCCTTCGCTACGCGAGCCCTACGGGGAGCCTCAACCAGGCGCTCGACTGCGACAAGGGTATCCCCCTCAAGGACGAGATCGCCGACGGGTTGCGGGACGACCTACGGGCTGAACTACGACAACTGGGACGGCGACACCAACACACCCAAGACCTGGGCCGACATCACCTGCAGCGGTTACGGCTCGGGCGACCTCCCGCCTGTCGCTCCCACCGATCCCGCGCCGAACTGCGTCGCTGCCAAGACCGGAGACGTGATCTCGTTCAGGCACGGACTCAAGGAGCGCTTCGAAACACCACTGCGTGCCGAACAATTGGCCGAAGGACAACCCTCCAGCGGGCCATGATCCGCAAGACGACCTAGCGATCAGGGACTTCTTCACGAACTACGACTTCGCGAACGATCCTCGCTACGTCACGCTGATCATCACCGACATCACGGCCTTCGAGGGGTCCGGCAGCACGAACGTGCCGGTGAAGTACTTCGCGGGCTTCTACGCCACCGGCTGGGACATCGGCCCTCAGAACAGCGGCTGCCCGGACAACGACCCGCACCCGCTCGGGTTCGGGCACAAGAAAGGACGACGGGGACGTCTGGGGACACTTCGTCAACATCGTCATCTTCTCCGCCATGGGGAAGCCCAACGATCCGCTTGTGCAACTTCGACGAGGTCGGGACCTGCATCGCCGTGCTCGTCGAATAGAGAAGCCCGCGGCCGTTCAGGTTGACGCGAGCGTCATCAGCTCGGCAGTAACGCCGCCGCCGAGGAAGCGCCCGCGACGCGTGAGCCGAATCTCGTCGCCATGCCCGTTCGAGCCGAGCTCGACCAACCCGCCCGCAACGAGGCGGTGCAACGCAGCGCGATCGAGCACGCCGTCGACGTCCGCCAAGACGAGAGGCTCGTCGAGCCGCAGGCCAAGTAGCAGCTTCTCGCGATTGTGGGTCTCGCCGTCGATGAGCTCGATCTCCGAAGGCGGTCGCTCGCCGGCCGCGAGCGCGGTGACGTACCGCGCGAGACCCGGTGCGTTCCGGCGTCGCTCTCCCGAGATCGTCGAGACCGCACCCATGCCCAGCCCGAGGTAGTCGCTCCCGCGCCAGTAACCCAGGTTGTGGCGAGCTCGCAGGTCACGCCCTGCCGCGCGGGAGCCGTCGAGACAGAAGTTCGCCGTCTCGTACCAGCGGTATCCCGCGGCCGTCAGCGTCTCGACGACCTGCTCGAAGTAGTCCTCCATGGCGTCGGCCTGCCGCTCGAGCTCGTCTCCGTGTGCGTGCGTGAACCTTGTTCCCGGCTTCGCCTCGAGCTCGTAGCAGGAGAGGTGCTCGGGCTCGAGCGCCAGCGCCTCCGTGAGATCACGCTCGAGGTCGGCGGGGCTCTGGCCGGGAACTCCGTAGATGAGGTCGAGCGAGACGTTGTCGAACCCGGCGGCTCGGAGAATGCGCACAGCGCGCCTGACGTCGGCCGGCGCGGCCCGGCGCTCGAGCACCGCGAGCAGATGCGGCTGGAAGCTCTGCGCTCCCAGCGAGACGCGATTCACTCCGCCTGCACGCAAGAGCTGCGCGAGCTCGGGAGTCACCGTTTCGGGGTTCGCCTCGACCGTCAGCTCCTCCGCAACGGGAAGCGCGGCCAGCAAGCGTTCGAGCTCCGCCGCAGCGGTGAACGTCGGCGTCCCTCCTCCGAGGAAGACCGTCTCCACCGGACTGGCCAGGATGTCGCGCTCGAGCTCCAGCTCCGCAAGCAGCGCATCGACGTACGAGCCGTGCTCGTCGCCCCGGCCCACCACGGTCACGAAGTCGCAGTAACCGCACCGGTGCGCGCAGAACGGCAGGTGCACGTACAGGTGGCGAACGTGACCCACCGCTACCTCTTGCGCTCCATGTCGAGATTCAAGACGGCGAGGAAGGCCTCCTGCGGAACCTCGACCCCGCCGACCTGCTTCATCCGCTTCTTGCCTTTCTTCTGCTTCTCCAGCAGCTTTCGCTTCCGCGTGATGTCGCCGCCGTAGCACTTCGCGAGCACGTCCTTGCGCTTTGCCTTGATCGTCTCCCGCGCGATGACGCGCGAGCCGATAGCGGCCTGCACGGGAACGTCGAACATCTGCCGCGGGATCTCCTTTCGGAGCCGCTCGACGAGTAGTCGTCCGCGGTCGTAGGCGAAGTCGCGGTGGATGATCAGCGACAGCGCATCGACTTGCTCCCCGCCGACGAGGATGTCGACGCGGGCCAGGTCGCCGGGCCGGAATCCGGCGAGGTCGTAGTCGAAGCTCGCATACCCGCGGGTCCGCGACTTCAGCTGATCGTAGAAGTCGAGGACGATCTCGCCGAGCGGGAGCTCGTACGACAGCAGGACGCGCTCCTCGCTCAGGTACTCGAGATGATCGAAGCTCCCGCGGCGCTCGTTGGCGAGCTCCATGACCGCGCCGACGTAGTCCTTCGGGACGATGACCGACGCCTTGACGTACGGCTCCTCGACCTGCTCGAGCTCCGGCGGCATCTCCGCCGGGTTGTGCACCTCGATCGTCTCACCGGTGCGCGTCGTCGCCCGGTAGGCGACGGTCGGCGCAGTGATCAGGAGGTCGAGGTCGAACTCGCGCTCCAGTCGCTCGCGGACGATCTCCATGTGCAGGAGGCCGAGAAACCCACAGCGAAAGCCGAACCCGAGCGCCTGCGAGGTCTCCGGCTCGTAGGACAGGGATCCGTCGTTGAGCTTGAGGCGCTCCAGCGCGTCCCGGAGCTCCGGGTAGTCGTCGGAGTCGGTCGGGAAGATTCCGGCGAAGACCATCGGCTTGACGTCCTGGTAGCCGGGCAGGGGCTCCGTGGCAGGTCGCCGACGAGACGTGAGCGTGTCTCCCGCGCGGAGCCGGGAGACGTCCTTGAGACCGGTGATGACATAGCCGACCTCCCCGGCGCCGAGCGAGGCTACGGGCTCCCGTGCAGGCGACATGACGCCGAGCTCCTCCGCTTCGAACGACGTGCCCTGCGCCATCGCGCGCAGCGGCTCTCTGGTCTCGAAGCGCCCGTCGACCACGCGCACGAACGCCACGACGCCGCGGTACTGGTCGTACGACGAGTCGAAGATCAGCGCTCTCGCCGGCGCGGTGGGATCGCCGCCCGGCGCCGGAATTCGCTCGATCAGCGCATCGAGGACCTCCGGCACGCCCTCGCCCGTCTTCGCCGAGATGCGCAGGACCCGTTCCGGCGACTCGCCGAGCAGCTCACCGAGCTCCCTCGATGCGCCCTCCGGATCGGCCTGAGGCAGGTCGATCTTGTTGACGACCGGAACGATCTCGAGGTGTCCGTCGAGCGCGAGGTACGCGTTTGCGAGCGTCTGTGCTTCGATCCCCTGCGCCGCGTCGACGACGAGCAGTGCGCCCTCGCAGGCCTGCAGAGAGCGCGAGACCTCGTAGGTGAAGTCGACGTGCCCGGGGGTGTCGATCAGGTTGAGCTCGTGGCCGCGCCAACGGACGCGCACCGCCTGCGCCTTGATCGTGATGCCGCGCTCGCGTTCGAGGTCCATCGAGTCGAGAACCTGTTCGCGCATCTCGCGCTTGGAGAGCGCACCGGTGAGCTCGAGAACGCGATCAGCGAGCGTCGACTTGCCGTGGTCGATGTGCGCGATGATCGCGAAGTTGCGAATTCGGTCTTGCTCCATAGGAGTTCAGCGCTGGTCGGAGGGCTCGGAGCGCTGGGCTCGCAACAGTAGCAGCGTCTCGAGCTCGCGAAGCCCGAGCGCCCGGCCCGCGCCGACGTAGATCAGGCCACCCACGACGAATGCTGCACCGAGCGACACGATCTGGGCGAGAACCGCCTCCCCGAGCCAGGTGTCGAGCGCGTACCAGGTGAGAAACGCCGCCCCCGCCGCGAACAGCCCGGCCACCGCGATCCGCGCGACCACTGCGAGCGTCCGGGAGACGTGCTCGAGCCCGAGACGACGGCGCATCATGACGAGGAGGACAGTAGAGGCGACGACGTTCACCGTCGACGTGGCGAGCGGGATCCCCCAGATCCCGAGGCGATAGAAGACGGTGTCGAAGATCGCGTTGAGCGCGACCGCGCCGAGGGCGATCGCGGTCGGTGTCCAGTTCGTCTGCACGGCGTAGAAGCTGCGGTTGAGGATGAGCATCCAGCCGTTGAAGACGAGGCCGATCGAGAACGCCTGGAGGCACTGCGCGACGATCTCCGTGTCCTGAGCCGTGAACTCGCCGCGCTGGTAGACGAGCCGGACGATCGGCTCCGCGAGCACGATCGAGAGCAAGCCTGCGGGAACGAGCAGAAAGGCGATCTGGCGCAGTCCACCGTCGAGAGAACGCCGTAGGCCGCCGGTGTCCCCCCTCGCCGCCAGCCGCGCGAGGGTGGGGAAAAGGACGGTCGTGACCGCGACGGCGAAGATGCCCTGAGGAAGCATGTAGAGCCGGAAGGCCTTGTCGATCGCGGCCGGTGCGAGCTCGGGATCGAGGAGCCGCGATGCGAACAGCGTGTCGACGAGGAAGTTCACGTTGACGAGCCCGATGGTGAGCGTGACCGGGAGCATCAGGGAGAGCACGCGGCGCACCGCGGGATCGCGCCAGTCGATGACCATCGTGAGGCTGCCGTCCAGCCGTCTGAGCCACGGGATCGGGAGCAGGAGCTGGACGAGCGTCCCGAGCACCACAACTCCGGCATAGAGATACAGCTGCCCGCTCTCGTCGTCGATTCGCGGGACACCGATGACGAGACCGAGGACGATCACGACATTCCAGGCGACGGGCGCGAGCGCAGGCAGCGCGAAGTGGTGGTACGTGTTCAGGATCCCGACGACGATCCCTGAGAGACCCAGAAGCACGACGATCGGAAAGAGGACGCGCGAGAGGCCTACGGCCAGGTCGAAGTCGCCGCCGGGATCGCCGAACGGCCGCATCAGCAGCGGCGCGAGCAGGATGAAGAGCGCCGTGACGCCGCCGAGGACGAGCAGGGTCAGCCAGAAGAGCGTCGAGGCCACGCGCCAGGCGCGCTGCTTCTCGCCCTTCTCGAGCAGGTCACTGAAGACCGGAACGAAGGCGCCGGAAAGCGCCGCGTCGGCGAGGAGCGCGCGGACGACGTTCGGAATCAGGATCGCGACCGTGAACGCATTGATGAGCCCGGTGACGCCGAAGAAGTAGGCGCTGACCATCTCTCGGACAAGGCCGAGAACTCGCGAGATCGCCGTGGCAAGCGAGAAGACGGCCGTCGAGCGGGCGATCCGGCGGCTGTGGCCGTCCTCCGCCATGGGCGTAGGCGTTGTGTGCAGTGTCGGATCCGGAGGGTTCTCCATGAGGGCTGTCCCGGGCGATTCTCCCAGTCGGTCCTGCTACCATCGCCCGGCCCGCAGCTGCGGGCATTTTCTCGAATGGCCAACATCCAGCAACAGAAAAAGCGCGTCCGGATCCAGGCGAGGCAGCGCCTCGAGAACCTCCGCTACCGCTCGACGATCAAGACGCTGACCAAGCGGCTCGAGTCCGCGGCCGTCGATGGCGACGCCGAGCGTATTGCGACCGAGCATCTGGAGCTCGTGCGCACCATCGACCGGGCGACAACGCGCGGTGCTCTCCATCGGAACACCGCTGCGCGCAAGAAGTCGCAGGCTTCGAAGATCGCCGCCGACGCCTCTTCCTAGCGCGACCTACGACCCGCGCGCCGCTGCTCCCGGTCGACGCGTGAGGTCGACCAGCGCACGCTGCACCTCGAGATCCGGAGCGAGGCGGCTTTGCCCCTTCAGCGACCCGTCGAGCTCGGCGAGGCGCACAACCGAGTCGTGCAGCTCCTCCGGCGAGAATCCTTCCGCCTGGCTGAACAGCTTGCCGGCGTAGTACGGGTTCAGCTTCAGCCGCTCGGCGGCCTCTTTGGAGCGGACGCCGTCTCCGGCGAGTCGCTTGATCGAGCGAAGTCGGCCGAGATGGCCTCCCAGAGCCCCGGCTAGGCGTGAGGCGGTATCGCGGCGCTGCCGCGACTCGCGCTCGAACGTCGCCTCGCTCAGGGCGAGCGCCCGGGCCGTGTCGCGAGTCGCCCACGCCTCGGTGAGCTCATAGATCGGCATCTCCGCGACAGGAGCGACGAGCGCCACGACCTCTCGTTCCCCAACGGGCTCGTCGCCTGCCCATGTGGCGAGCTTGTCCACCTCCACCGCAAGGGCGATCAGGTCATCGCCGACGAGCTGGAGGAGTGCCGCCGACGCCTCGGGCTCTGCCTGAACGCCTCGCTGACGAAACTGCTCGGCGACCCAGACCTGGAGACCTCTCTTTGCGACCGCGAACTCCAAGATTTGCCCCGCCTTCGCGCACGCTTTCCAGAGCGCCGTCGTCTTTTTGACGTCTTCGCCGACCAGGGCGAGGACGGCGTCAGGAGCGGGATTCGTGAGATACGCGCTGACCACATCGACGTCGGCGGACTTCCAACCGCCCTTGCGCCGCCCTTCGGTGTCCCGCCGGCCGTCGACATCCTCGATGACGACGAGCCTCGAGTCACCGAACAGGCTCCCGGCGTTGCAACGCGCAACGGCGCCCTCGCCCGACGTGTCGAGCGCACTGGCGACGTCGATCGCTTCCGGAACGAAGTGCCTGCGAAGCCGCGCGAGCGCCGTCTCGATCTTCGGGCGGTCGCTGCCCGTCAGCAGGTAGACGGGTTTGTCGGGAGCGTCGGCCAAGTCGTAACCCTAGCTTTGCACAGACCGGAATCCGCTAGCGCGGATTCCGGTCGCGCGAAAATCCCTAAAGGCGACCGCTTCGCGGTCGCAGTCCACGTCCCACCGCAGCTTGGCCTTAGCGTGACCGCTTCGCGGTCGCGGCGCCATGGTCCCACGGCCTAGCTCTGCGTGTGGACTTGGATCCGTCGCCCATCGGACTCGACCACGACTCGGCCGTCGGTGTCGGTGCGGTAGAGGGCGAGTCCCGGCGACCCGGCGAGCGCCGCGAGGGTCTCGGCTCGAGGATGGCCATAGTCGTTGTTTCGCCCGCACGAGATGACCGCGATTCGTGGTCGCAACACGCCGAGCTCTTCGTCGAGCCCGGGATCGGCGGACCCGTGATGAGCGACCTTCATGAGCTCGACCTCGTCGAGCGGCAGTCGAGCAGTGACATCGGACTCGGCATCCGCAGGCAGGAACACGTCCGTCTCGCCATACGTCGCGACGAGGACGAGTGCGTTGAGGTTCGGATCCTCCGCGGGAGAGCCCGGATCGGGCGGCCAGAGCGCGCGAAGAGCCAGCCCTCCTGCCTTGAACTCTGAACCCGCCCGGATTATGCGAACAGGCACACCTCGCTCGCGCGCAGCCGCTACGGCTTCCTCGCGATCCGGACCGGTTGCGGCAAGGGCCGGGTCGAGCACTGTGCCGATACGAAGCTGCCGGATGACGTCAGCTGCTCCGCCGACGTGGTCACGCTGGGGATGGGTGAGCACGAGCGCCGAGAGCGAGCGGACGCCCATGCGGGCCAATTGCGCTGCGACGTTTGCCTCGGGCGGTCCCTGGTCGACGAGCACACGCGCGCTCGGCGTCTCGAGCAGCACTGAGTCGCCCTGGCCGACGTCCAGGAACGTCACTCTGAGCCCGGCCGGTTGCGCCCAGGTAGGTCCTGGACGCAGGAGCCACACACCCGCGACGCCCAGCAGCACAACCGACTGCGGCGAGTGCGACCGGGACTTGCATGACGCGATGTCGGTGGCGCACCTTCCGAGCCCAGACCCAGCCGACCGTCGCGAGCCCTACGACGACGAGTGCGGTGCGTGATCCGATCTGGGCGCCCGGGAGCGAAGCCACGAGTCGTGCGACGAACTCGATCCATGCTGCCGCCCAGCCCGCGAGCCACGCCAAGGCGGTCGCCGCGCCCGGCGCAATCGGGTCGACGACTCCCGCGAGCAGGCCCAGCCCGAGCGCGAACGGCACCGCCGGCTCGGCAAGAACGTTCGCCAGGACTGTGTAGAGCGGCGCCTGCCCGAAGTGGAGAAGGACGATCGGAGCCGTGACGAGACCACAGACGACAGCGACAGCGAGGCCTTCGGCGAGTCGTCTCGGAAAGGGATAGCCCTCCAAGCGCTCACGTACCCGAGGGACCCCGACGAAGATTGCCGCGACCGCTGCGAAGGAAAGCTGGAAGCCGGGCTCGAGCGCCGAGGTCGGCGCCCAGGCAAGCAGAACGAGCGCTCCGACGGCAAGGAAGTGCCAGCGATCGCGCGGTCGGGCGACGAGCCACGCGAGCGACGCAAGTCCTCCCGCAATTCCAGCGCGGATCACCGACGGCTGCCAGCCGACGGCGAGCACGTACAAGCCGATCGCCGCGAGCGTCATGAGCTCCCGCCCCACGCGCGGAACGCGCAATAGCCATCCGAGCCCGTAGATCCCGAGGGCGAGAAAGGCGACGTTCTGCCCAGAGACGGCGAGTAGGTGGTACAGGCCCGACGCCCGGAAGTCGTCGCGCACGCGCTCAGGCAGCCCCTCGTCCTCGCCGAGCACGACGCCGAGCACGAGCGAACGCCGCACGCCGGTCGCTCCGCGCCCCACGGCATCCTCGACGCGGTCCCGGATCCGGTCGCCCAGACCGGGGAGACCGCCGCGGCGTCCGACCGAATGCCAAGCACCACCACGTAGCACGACATGGATCCCCTGTCGCGCCAGCCACGCTCGTTCGTCGAATCCTCCGTCCGCAGGACGCGGCTCGCGCACGCGAACGACGGTCTCGAGAATCGTTCCGCGAGGCGGAGAACGGCCGACCGGCAGCAAAAGCAGGACTCGCTCGCGAAGGCGCGTCTTGCCGAACCTCTTCACCTCGGCTTGCATCCGAACCGCCCACGGAGTCGTGCGCGCCGGGCCTGCTACGACGAGCTCGGCGGGCGCTGATTCGCCGATCTCGTTCACCAGCGCGCTATGACCCATCGCCTCGAGCCTCAGTCCTCCCCACCACAGGCCTGCGATCGCGAGAACGGCTCCGACCGCGACGATTCGTCCGGTTTCGGCACGCAGCAGAACGGCCGCCAGCGCAAGGGCTCCAACCAGACCCAGGACGAGCGGTTTCGGGGCGGCGATATTCGAAGCCGCGAGCCCGGCGCAGGCCGAGCCCGCCAGCAACGAGGGCCAGTGCTGCTCGACGACTCGCCTCACGGGGTCACGAGATCGCGCAACTGCTCGATCCGCGTCGGCCCGATGCCCGGTACCGCATCCAGGTCGTCGACCGACCTGAACGGCCCGTGCTCGGCCCTGTAGTCGAGGATCTTCTGCGCGGTGATCGGCCCCACCCCGGGGAGCTCGTCGAGCTGATCGGCGGTCGCCGACGACAGGCTCGGCTTCGGGCCGAGACCGACATCCCCGGCAGCGCCCTCCGCCGAGAGCGGATCGCCGCCGGTCGACTCGAGGCTGTCGGACACCTCCAGTCGACGCGGCACGAGAACCTGGATCCCGTCGACCAGCGGAGCGGCGAGGTTCAACCCCGCCAGTTCCGCTCTGCGCGTCGCTCCTCCCGCGCGGGAGACTGCATCGGCCACTCGCGCCCCTTCACGGAGGCGGTAGAGGCCGGGTCGACGCACCGCGCCAACCACGTGGACGACGACGGCGCGCCTTGTGGGGGCCTGCGCGACGATCTCCAGAGGCGCGACGACCTCGGGTGCGCTCGCCGTGCCCGCCTGCGCTAACCGGTGTCCGACGAGTGCCAGGACGACGAGCAGCGCGCTGAGGACGACGAGCGCGGTCGAGCGCGACACGGCCAACGGCATATGCCGATCGTCGCTCCGGCTCGATCACGGATGGGACACGCATTCGTGCCGAGTTGATGCCAATCTCAGAGGGCGGGGTCAGACCCGCGGCCTGCGGGGTGAAAACCCTGCGACCTTCAGGTCACGAAGCTGACGAGCTTGCCGGGAACGACGATGGTTCGTTCCACCTCCCCGCCGTCCAGATATGCCTGCACCCGCTCGGATGCTCGCGCCAGCGCGACGAGCTCGTCGTCAGGCGTGTCCGGCGGGACGTGCAGGCGCTCGCGCACGCGTCCATTCACCTGCACGACGACCTCGACGGTGTCCACCTCGAGGAGAGCAGGGTCGGCCTCGGGCCAGGGCTGTTCCCAGAGCCGCTCGTGCCCGAGCCGCTCCCACAGCTCCTCGGCGACATGTGGTGCGTACGGTTGGATGAGCGACACGACCGTCTCCGCAGCGAGGCGCGAATCCGGCCCCGCGGTGTCCTTCGAGAGCTCATTGACGAGCTCCATCATCGCCGCGATAGCCGTGTTGAAGGCGTAGCGCCGGCCGATGTCATCGGAGACCTTCGCAATCGTCGCGTGCGACTTGCGCGCGAGCGCACCCCCCTCGGGCGGGTCCGAGGCCGCGCCGTCCGCGACCTCGTTCACGACCCTCCAGAGGCGCCGAACAAAACGGGCCATGCCTTCGACGCCTTCTTCGGTCCACTCCATGTCCTCGTTCGCCGGACCGAGGAAGAGAATGTTGAGGCGGCAAGCGTCTGCGCCGTAGCGCTCGATGAAGTCGTCCGGCCCGACGACGTTCCCGGCCCGCTTCGACATCTTCGTCTTGCCGACCGTCACCCAGCCGTTGGAAAAGAACCGCGCGAACGGCTCCCGGAAGCCGACCAGCCCGAGATCGTTCAGCACTTTCACCCAGAAGCGGGCGTAGATCATGTGCACCGTCGCGTGGTCGACACCGCCGATGTACAGGTCGACCGGGTTCCAGTAGTCGACCGCCTCGCGCGCAAATGGCGCCGTGTCGTTGCGGGCGTCGCAATAGCGGAGGAAGTACCAGGACGAATCGACGAACGTGTCCATCGTCTCGGTCTCTCGCCGCCCGACCTCGGCGCAGCGCGGGCACGGAACGTTGACCCACTCCTCGGCCTGCGCGAGCGGCGGCTTCCCCTTCGGCTTGAAATCCTCGACCTCGGGCAGAAGTACCGGAAGATCCTCCTCCGGCACCGGAACGATCCCGCAGGCGTCGCAGTAGACGACGGGGATCGGGCAGCCCCAGTAGCGCTGTCGCGAGAACCCCCAGTCGCGTAGGCGGTAGTTGACCGTCAGTCCGCCGCGGCCGTCGCCTGCGAGCTTCTCGACGATCCTGCGACCGCCCTCGGGCGCGGGAAGGCCGTCGAACTCCGCGGAGTTCACGAGCACCTCGCCCTCGGTGTGCCCGACATGCGCCGTCTCCTGATCGACCTCCTCGTCGGCGGGACGGACGACGTGTCGTACCGGCAGCCCGAACGCGGTAGCGAAGTCGAAGTCGCGCTGGTCGTGCGCGGGCACGGCCATGATCGCACCTGTCCCGTAGTCCATCAGCACGTAGTCCGCGACGAATACCGGGAGCCGCTCCCCGTTCACCGGGTTGACCGCATGAAGCCCGGTGTTGACGCCCGTCTTCTCCTCCGCCGCCGCGCGCTCCTGGGTCTTCTTCGAAGCCGCTCCCCGGACGTACTCGCGGACCTCGGCCGATTCGATCTGCGCGACGAGCTCGTGCTCGGGCGCGAGCACGAAGAACGTCGCTCCGTAAAGCGTGTCCGGGCGGGTCGTGAATACGGGCACATCCTGGTTCAGCTCCTCGATCCGGAACAGGATCTCGGCGCCGTCCGAGCGGCCGATCCAGTTTCGCTGGCGCGCCTTGATCGACTCGGGCCAATCGACCGTCTCGAGATCGTCGAGCAGCGCCTGCGCGTAATCGGTGATCCGGAAGAACCACTGCTCCATCACACGGGACTCGACCTCGGCGCCGCAGCGCTCGCAGCGCCCGTTGCGCACCTGCTCGTTCGCGAGCACCGTCTGGTCGTTGGGGCACCAGTTGACCGGCGCCCCCTTACGATAGGCAAGCCCCCGCTCGTAGAACTTCAGGAACTGCCACTGCTGCCAGCGGTAGTACTCGGGGTCGTGGGTCGAGAGCACCCGTTGCCAGTCGTAGGCCCAGCCCACCCGGCGCATCGAGCGCGTGATGTGCGCGATGTTCCGCTCGACGATCTCACGCGGGTGGCCGCCCTCGTTGATCGCCGCGTTCTCGGCAGGGAGACCGAACGAGTCGAACCCTTGCGGATGAAGAACACGCATTCCGTTACGGCTGCGGAACCGCGTGACGACGTCGCCGATCGTGTAGACGAGCATGTGGCCCATGTGCAGCGTTCCGGACGGATACGGGAGCTGCTCGAGCACGTAGCTCTTCGGAGCGACGTCGTCCAGCGACTCTGGGTTGAACACCTCGAACGCGTGCTCCTCCGCCCAGATGCGCTGCCACTTTTCCTCGATCGCCTGTGATTCGTACGGTTCCATCGCTCTTCTCATTCGCTTCGGGGAACAAAAAAGCCTCTCGTGCGAGAGGCTCCATGAGAACGCCCGCGGCTCTCGCCGCGCCCGCTCCCTGGCTTATGCAAGCAGCCGCTCCATGACCTGAAAAGGGTAACAGGCAGAATCGGCAGATGCTCGAGCTCTTCCCGGATTCCGCTCGGATCGAGAACGGAGAACTCGTGCTCGGCGGCGTGTGCGCGTCAGAGCTCGCGGATCGCTTCGGGACACCGGTCGTCGTCTACTGCGAGGCGACGCTTCGTGCACGGGCCCGAGAGATTCGAGACGCCGTCCCCGCCGGGCACGTCTTCTACGGCTCGAAGGCGTTTCCGAACGTTGCCGTCATGCGAATCTTCGCCGAGGAGGGCATCGGCGCGGACGTCTCGACCTTGGGGGAGCTCGCGTTCGCGCGCGCGGCGGGAATCGAGGGCGAGCAGCTCGTACTGCACGGGAACGCGAAATCGGACGAGGAGCTCCGCGCTGCCGCCGCGGCAGGAGCGACGGTCGTCCTGGACGGCGACGAAGCCGAGCGAGCCTGGGCGGAAGGTGTCAAGCACGTGCTCGTTCGCGTGACGCTGGGAGTCGAAGCCGACACGCACGAGGCGATCCGAACAGGACACCACGGCTCGAAGTTCGGCCTTCCGCCCGAGCACGCGCTACGAACGATCGACACTGCTCGCACGCTCGGCCTCGACGTCGCAGGCCTCCACGTCCACGTCGGGTCCCAGCTCGCGGACACCGCCCCCCACACGGAGACCATCGCGCTCCTCGCGACGTTTGCGGCACGCTGCCGCAGTGAGCTGGCCTGGACGCCAGGACTGGTGAACGTCGGCGGTGGCTTCGCCATCCGTCACGTCCTCGACGAGCCGGACACGGACCTCGGGGAGCTCGCGCGTGGAGTCGCGGACTCGGTCTCGGACGCCTGGAGGGCGCATGGTCTCCCAGCACCGCAACTCGCCCTCGAGCCCGGGCGGGCGCTCGTGGGGCCGGCAGGAGTCACCCTCTACCGCGTGCGGACGGTCAAGCGGCTCGACGGGCTGACCTGGGTCGCGGTCGACGGCGGCATGTCCGACAACCCACGTCCCGAACTCTACGGCGCTCGCTACACCGCCCTTTCGGCAACTCGTGCCGACCAGCCGGCGACCGAGACGGTCAGCATCGCCGGCCTCCACTGCGAGTCCGGAGACGTTCTGATCGACGATGTCGCGCTACCGCCTCCTCGGGCCGGAGACCTGCTCGCCGTCCCGGCCACTGGCGCATACACGCTTGCGATGAGCTCGAACTACAACGCGACTCCCCGACCGCCCGCCGTGCTCGTCGGCGAAGGACTGGCTCGTCTCATCCGCCGCCGCGAGACGCTCGACGATCTCCTCGCGTTCGAGGTCTGATGGAGCTTCGCTTCTGCGACGACTTCGGAGCCGACGGGTTCTCGTGGATCGTCGACGAGCGCATGACGCGCACCTCGCACTCCCTCGCCTCCGACGGGAGGGTCTGGCTCGTCGACCCTGTCGACTGGCCCGACGCGATCGAGCGGTCACGCACGCTCGGGGAACCCACGGCCGTGCTCCAGCTCCTCGACCGCCACAACCGCGACTGCGCGACGATTGCCTCTCGACTCGCCATTCCCCACATCGTTGTTCCGGACGACCTCCCTGGCACCCCGTTCGAGTGTGTCTCGGTGAAGCGCTCGAAGCGCTGGGCAGAGTCGGCGCTCTGGTGGCAGGAGACGAGAACGCTCGTCGTCGCCGAAGCCCTCGGTACGAACGCCTTCTACACTGGCGACAAAGGCGGAGTGGGCGTCCACCTCGTCCTCCGGCTCACGCCGCCGAAAATGCTCGCCGCATACGAACCGGAGCGGCTGCTGGTCGGCCACGGCGAGTCAGTGCACGGCCGAGCTGCGGCGGCTGGCCTCGAGAAGGCGCTCGCAGACAGTCGGCGCGGTCTTCCGCGGGCTCTCTTGCGTCTCCCGTTCGCCAGTCGGTCGTAGTCAGGAGCGCGCGCCGGCGAGCATGCCGGGACGAACCAAGCGTGGAGGTGCGACGAGGCCGGCATCCTTTACCGGTGGATTGAGCGGCTCGGCGAGCGGCTCTGCGCCGAACGACGTCCGCACGCGCTCCCACGGAGGCTCGCTGTACAGGGTCGTCCGCTGACGCGGAATCCGTCCGGCCGAGTGGATGAGCTCCTCCATCCGCTCCGGAGGCATCTCCTGCCCGAAGGCGGCGCCGGCCGAGCGAGAGATCGACTCGTTCATCAGCGTTCCGCCCAGGTCGTTGACGCCCGCCCGCAACACTTGGCGAGTCCCTTCCGGCCCGAGCTTCACCCACGAGGCCTGGACGTTCGTGATCCTCGGATGAAGCGCCAGTCGTGCGACGGCGTGGACGAGCAGCACCTCGCGGAAGGTCGGACCACGGCGTGCGCGCCCCTGCAGGTACATCGGAGCTTCCATCGGCACGAAGGGGAGCGGTACGAACTCGGTGAACCCGCCCGAGCGGGCTTGTTGCTCCCGAGCGCGCATCAGGTGCCGAGCCCAGCTCCGCGGCGTGTCAGCGTGCCCGAACATCAGCGTCACGTTCGAGCGAAGCCCGACCCTATGTGCTGCTTCGTGCACCGCCAGCCATTGGGCGGTCGTCACCTTGTCGGGGCAGATGAGCCGACGCACCTCGTCGTCGAGCACTTCGGCGGCCGTTCCCGGGAGCGAGCCGAGGCCGAGGTCGCGGAGCCGGGCGAGGTAGTCGTCCAGCGAGAGCCCGAGTGTCGCGGCCCCCTGCCACACCTCGAGCGCCGAGAAGGCGTGCACGTGGATGCCCGGCACTGCCTCTTTGACCGTCCGAACGACGTCAGCGTAGTAGTCACCGGTGAAGGCCGGGTGGATCCCGCCCTGGAGGCAGACCTCGGTCGCTCCGCGGTCCCACGCCTCTTCGGTACGACGCGCGATCTCTTCGAGCGGGACGAGGTACGGCGCTCCGCGCAGGTTCGCCGCGAGCCTGCCCTTCGAGAAGGCGCAGAAGCCGCAGCGGAAGTAGCAGACGTTCGTGTACTGGATGTTCCGGGTCACGACGTAGCTGACCTCGTCGCCGCAGACCTCGCTGCGCAGGCGATCTGCGGCGGCGCAGACGCGCGCCGCCTTCTTCCCCCGGGCCTCGAGGAAACGCGTGATCTCGTCCTCGCCGAGGTCGTCCCCGGTGAGCTCGAGCGGCACGGCATCGCGACGGACGACGAACGGGACGCCACCTGGCTCGCCAGGAGCCCACGCGTCGTCTCGCGCGAGCCCGCTCGCGTCCGAGGCGCGCCGCACGTGCGGCGCGACGGCGGAGTCGACCCAGCGCTGGAGGTCCGCCACATACTCGGGATAGATCGGAAGCCGCGGGGCGAGCTCGAGCCCGCGGCTGCGAGTCGCCTGCACGAGGCGCTCGAGCTCAGGCCACGGAGCCTCGGGATTCACATGGTCGATCGTGAGGGGAGAGACACCTCCCCAGTCGTCGATCCCGGCGTCGAGGAGGCGAGGGAACTCTTCGAAGGCGAGGTTGGGGGGCGCCTGGACGTGCCAGTGCGGGCCGAGCACGATCCGCGCGACGGCGATCGTCCACAGGTGGTCGTCGAGCGACGGCTCGGGGTCGGTCGCCATCCGGGTGCCGGGCTTCGCGCGGAAGTTCTGGACGATGACCTCCTGCACGTGGCCGTGCTCCTCACCGAGCGCCTTCAGGGCGAGCAACGCATCGATCCGCTCCTCGCGCGTCTCGCCGATGCCGATGAGAATCCCGCTCGTGAACGGGATCCGAGAGCTCGCCTGCGAGCCGGATCGTCTCGAGGCGTCCGGCAGGGAGCTTGTCCGGCGAGGCCCAGTGCGGCCCACCCCGCTCGCCGAGCCGTTCTGCGATCGTTTCGAGCATGATCCCCATCGAGGCCGAGACCGGCCGCAGGGCCTCGAGCTCGGCGCGGGTCATCACGCCAGGATTGAGGTGCGGCAGGAGCCCGGTCTCCTCGAGCACGAGTCGCGCGCAGCGCTCGAGGTACTCGAGCGTTGTGTCACATCCGAGCGCCCGCAGCTCCTCGCGCGCGACCTTGTAGCGGAGCTCCGGCTTGTCTCCGAGCGTGAAGAGCGCCTCGCGGCAACCTGAGGCCGAGCCCGCGCGAGCGATCGCGAGCACCTCGTCCTCGGTCATGTACGCACGCTCTCCGCGCCGCGGCGGGCGAGCGAACGTGCAGTACCCGCAGACGTCGCGGCACAGCGTCGTAAGCGGGATGAAGACCTTCGGCGAGTACGTGACGAGCGGGCCTGGTCGCAGCCTGCGCGCCTCGGCGAGGAGCTCCTCGAGCGGCGTGGAGCACAGATCGGCGACGGCGCTCATGATCCTCTCGAGCATACGTCGATCACGACGGCGCGCATTCGTCGTATGGGAAAAACACCGAGGAGGAGAGATGCGATTCCTGTTCCTGATCCACGGTGACCGCGAAGCCGATGCGGCCCTGACACCGGACGAGCGCCGCGCGATCGTCGAGGAGCACATGGCGTACAGCACGATGCTCCGCGAACGCAGCGCGTATGTCCAAGGCGAGGCGCTCGACGATCCGTCGTCGGCGGCCGTCGTGCGTCCGGGCGAGAGGCCGCTCGTCACCGACGGCCCCTTCGCCGAGACGAAGGAGGCTGTCGGAGGCTTCTACATCGTGGAGTGCGCAAGCCGTGAGGAGGCCCTGGGGCTCGCCGGCAACGTGCCGGCGAGCCCAGGCGCGGCCGTCGAGGTGCTCACGATCGTCGACGTTTGAGCCGCGAGTCGCCGCCCTTATGGCAGCAGATGGAACTCGAGCTGGGTCTTGTTCTCCGTCAGGTTGCGAACATTTAGGTGACCGCGCACGTTCGCGTACGAGCCAGTGCCGCCGAGGATCGGAAACGACAACTTCGAAGGGCCGTCGGCATTGACCTGCCCGTACCCCTCGACGAGCATCGTCCCGCCCGGCAAGTACGCCTGAGCGACGAACAGCACGGTCGCCTTGTGGGTGAAGCCGGGTCCGAATCCTGTGACGAACGTGTGGAACACCTTGACGTGACCGACCCGCTTCCCTTCCGTGTAGAGGGCGTTCGTCACGACGAACCGGTCGCCGGCGGCCGGTGGGCGATCGAACCTGAAGTCACCGAGCGGCCGATCGTTCTTCGGGATGCTGACTTCGATCAGGCTGAGCGTCTGCGGACCGGCGATCGCCGACGCCGACCACGCCCAGGCCGCTGCGATTACCGACGCGACTAGCACAGGCATGAGCCAGTGCTTGGCCGTCGACCTCTTGAACCGGAGATGCTGCATCGAATGCCTCCTTCAGTTGACCTACGGCGAGGCTAGGCGGCTCCGGCGCACTGCACGATCCCTCCGACAGCCCGACGTTGGTTGCGCGGAGGGAACAGTTTCTGGCCGTTCGGCAAGGGTCGGCCTCGCCGAGTGCACGGCCTAACCCGCTGGCCACCCCGAGCACGTCGCGCGATAGGGAGTCCCTGACGGCAGGTAGAGCTCCCACTCCTCGCGGCTCAGGTTCCGGCCCACTGTCGTGCAGGCACGCCGGCGCCAGCCCGCCAGGTCGACGTCCCACACCATCCCGAGTGTGTCGACTCCCGCGACGGCCAGCAGCCTGCCGTCTGGGCTGAACGCGTTGCGCAGCCCCAGGAACGGCGGGAGATCGATGGACGGCGCCCGAGGGCCGAGCCACCTCGGGCTGCCGGCCAGCTCGTCGCCGTAGCCGAGACCGGTCTCGGGGTCCCAGAGCCGGGTCCCGCCGAGCGGGCTCGAGGTTGCGAGGAACACGCCGGCCGGGTCGAACGCGACGCCGGTGATGGGACCGGTGTGCCCCGCGAGGGGAGGAAAGGCTGGGCGCTGATCGTCCACACGCCACACCCGCACCGGTCCGGTCGCTCCGCCGCCGGCGACGAGCGAGCCGCTCGGATCGAACGCGACGCTCAGGACGCCGTCGTCCGAGACCCTCATCGACGCGCCGTGGCGCGCGCGGCCGGCCACGTCCCACAGGTCCAGCTGCCCGGGGCTGCCCGTCGCCAGCAGCGTGCCTTCCGGACTGAAGGCCACGGAGAACACCGATCCGGCGCCCGGCACGATCTTCCCCACGAGACGCCGGGAGCCGACGTCCCAGAGCTGGACCTCGCCCTGCCGCTGCTGGAGGTAGAAGCCGTCTCCGCCGCCGTTCGGGTCCACGACCACCGCGAGCTGCCGGCCGTCCGGGCTGAACGCCACTTGCCAGACGGCGGCGTTCCGCGCATCGAGCGGTAGGCCGACAGTCGTCTTGCGCTCCAGGTCGAGGAGCCGAACCCGGCCGTCGATCGTGCCGACGGCGATGCGCTTCCCGTCGGGATGGAAGGCGACCCCGGTGACGACCGAGTCGATGTGCAGCAGACGGGCCCGCCGTCGCGTCGCCGTCTCGTACTCGATCACGTCCCCGTCGAACTGACCGGCGACGAGCCGCTTCCCGTCAGGGCTGAACGCCATGTCGGTGGTCAGATCGATCCCTCCGTCCAGCGGCTCTCCGATCACCTGTTCCCCGTCCATGCGCCAGACGACCGCCGACCGCTGGTGCGCGGTCACGAGGGTCCGGCCGTCCGGGCTGAATGCGACCTCGTTGACCGGGCTCGTGTCGACCGTGAGCGGGGCACCGTACGGCTCGCCGGTCTTCGCGTTCCACACGAAGACCGACCCCCCGAACGTGGCCACCGCCAGCAGGCGTCCGTCCGGGCTGAGAGCCAGCGAGTCTGCAGCCTGATCGCCGACCGAGAGTGGCGGGCGGACGGGTCGTCCCGTTGCGACGTCGACCATGGACACCGCGCCGGCATCGTCGCTCGCGATCAGCGTCCGGCCGCTGTCGGCGAAGATCGCCGCCGATACGTCGTCGCTCCCGATCTCGAGTGGCTCTCCGACCCGGCGTCCCGTGGCGACGTCCCAGATCCCCACGGTCCCGGGAGCACCCGGAACGGCGATTCGCTTCGAGTCCGGGCTGAACGAGATCCGTTGCGCGCCGCCCGACTCCGGAGGGTTGGTGATGATCGGCCGGCCGATCACCCGACCGCTCGCCGCAGCCCACAGCGTGACGTGGTTCGCCTCCTTCCCACCCGCGGCGATGACGCTGCCGTCGGGGCTGAACCGAACGACAGAGAGCGCAGGCTCACTGGCCGTCGTCGCTGCCGGGTCCGTCAGCTCCCGAAGCTTCTTCCCGGTCGCGACGTCCCAGAGCTCGACGCGACCCTCTCCGCCCGCGATCGCCAGCGTCCGCCCGTCGGGGCTGAAGTCGACCCCCTCCGAGCCACCCCGCGACGATCGCAACAGCGGGCCCACGGGCTTCCAGGTCCTCGTGTCGTAGAGCGTGGTCCCCTCGATCGTCGTCGCGGCGAGGAGCGTCCCGCTCGGGTTGAAGGCGGTCGCGACGACGGGCGCGTCGAACTCCTGGAGCCACGCATGGATCCGCGAGCCGTGCTCGAGCGCCCCGAGCAGCGCGCCGCGAGTGTCGACCGAGTCGTCGAGGTTGCCCGCCTCCAGCGCGAGCAGGAGCCCGAGGTCCGGCCGCTGCGCGGCGACCTCCCGCGACTGCGCCGCGAGACGTCCGGCCTGGGCCACGGTCGCCGTGTGTCGGGCGCTTCCGCGTTGCACGAGTGCGAAGGCCCCGGCGATCACCGCCGCGACGAGTGCGGCCGCGACAACTGCGAGAAGCGCCCACAGACGCCGAGCACGCCGGCGCGCTTCCCTCAGCTCGCGTTCCTGTGAGGCGCCGCTCGCCTCGAGGAACGCTCGTTCACTGGCGGTGAGGTCGACGCGGCCACGGGCCCAGTCGAGGGCGGCCGCCAGCCGGGCTCCCCGATACAGCTCCCCCGGGTCGCGGCCGATGGCCTCCCACGCACTTGCCGATCGAGTGAGATGACGGTGGACCATGAGTCCTTCGCGATCCTCGTTCAGCCATCCACGCAACCTCGGCCACTCTCGGATCAGAGCCTCGTGGGCAACTTGCGCGCTGCCCTCGTCGAGGGTGAGCAGTCGAGCTGTCGTCAACGTGTCGATGAGCTCTGCGATCGCCGGCGCCGACTCCGGTCCCGCAGCCAGCTCGCTCAGGGGGACGCGCCGCCGCGTATCCTCGGTCGCCTCCCCGAGCTCGGTCAGACTCAGGAAGACGCGCCGCATCAGGTCGCGCTCGTCGTCCGTGCGCCGGCCGTAGACCTCCTCGGCCGTCCGAGCGATGGCCCCCGTCACCCCGCCTGCATCCCGGTAGCCGGCCAGCGTGAGCGTCCGTCCATCCCTCCGCGCCCAGGTCTCCATCAGCGCATGCGAGAGGAGCGGCAGGGCGCCCGGCTCTCCAGTCGCGTCGCGCAGGACCAGCTCCACGAGCCCGGGCTCCAGGCGGAACCCGCCCGCCTCCGCCGGTGACACGACGGCCCGGTGCATCTCGTCCTCGGTCATCGGGCCGAGGAGGACGTTGTTCGCAGAGACGCGCTGTGCCAACCCCTCATGCGCCGCGCAATGGCCGTAGAAGTCGGCTCGGAGGACAATCAGCACCGTTCCGCGACACGCGAGGAGCTCCTCGAAGAACCGCGTCCGTTCCGACTCCTCCTGGCACAGCGTGAAGACCTCTTCGAATTGGTCGACCACCAGGAGATCGTGGTCCGAAGCTCCGGAGCCACGGAGCCCCCCGCCCGGGTTGGCTCCGGGCGTGATCAGCAGGGCGTTCGAAACCCCCGCGAGCTCGCCCTGCTGGATTGCCGCGATGACACCCGCTCGGACCAGCGAGGACTTGCCGCTACCCGACGCTCCGACGACGGCAACGAATCGATTCGATCCGAGCCGGCCCAGAAGGTCGCCGAGGACCTCCTCTCGACCGAAGAACATGTCGTGGTTCTCCGCCTCGAACGCCAAGAGGCCGCGGTACGGGCAGAGGGCGGGAGAGGGCGGCGCCCGCAGCGTGGGTGCCGAGAGGGCGAAGACGTTCTCCCGGTCGGTGAAGCCGCGCAACGTGTGGGGACCCAGATCCACAAGGCCGAATCCCTCGGGGAGTTGGCCCTCCACGAGCCCGGCCGTAGTCCGCGACAGGAACACCTGGCCACCGTCGGCCAATCCCCGAACGCGCGCCGCGCGAGCCGCAGTCGGACCGAGGCGATCGCCGCCTCGGCTGCTCGTCTCACCCGTGTGCAGGCCGACCCGCGTGCGGATTGTGAGCCCATCTGGCCACGGTTCCTCCGAGATCCGTCCGACGATCTCGGACGCAGCGCGCACGGCATCGCCGGCTCCGGTGAAGACCGAGACCGTGGAGTCTCCTTCGCCCATCGACTGGAGAAGGCGACCGCCGCGTGCCTCGACGACCTGGGCGATGATCGCATCGTGGCGGACGATGGCGGCGCCCATGGCATGCGGATGCGCTTCCCAGAGACCCGTCGAGTCTTCGATGTCGGTCATGCACACGGTGACGACGCCGGTGGGAACATCGGCTTCCCAGCCGGCACGAAGGCGCTCGACCAGCTCGCCGGCCGATGCGGGACGTCTGGACGGATCGGTTGCGGTGCCGAGCCTGATCGCCTCTTCGAACACACGCCGCCGCTCGGCGTCGAGACCGGATGGCCACTCTGGAGCTCCCCCTCGCGGAGGGCTTCCCGTGAGGAGCGTGAAGGCGGTCATGGCGAGGGAGAAGATGTCGGAGGAGCGCGTAGAGCGGTTCACCTGCCGCGACCTCGGGCGCGACGAAGCCGGGGGTCCCGGCCCGCCCGGCACGATCGCCGTCGAGGCGAGGCCGAAGTCGACGAGGACCACCCGCCCACCCGACGTCAGGATGAGGTTGGCGGGCTTGACGTCACCGTGGACGACGGCCGGATCGTGAGCGTGTAGGGACGTGAGGGCCTCGGCCACCTGGGCGAGATGGCCGAGGACCGTGGACGGGGCCAGACCGGGCGTGCCCTCCTCTCGAAGCAACCGGTCGAGGTCCACCCCCTCGATCCAGTCCATGACGATGACGTAGTCGTCGTCGCGGAAGAAGTCGTCTCGCACGAGCGGCAGGCCCGGGTGCGGTTCGAGAGAAAGGAGGACGCGGGCCTCCCGAAGCAGCTCGTCCCGCGCCGTCCGGACAGGAGCCGGGCGGATCTTGAGGGCGACCACTCGATCATGCTGGCGATCGAGCGCGCGCAGCACTCGTCCCTCTCCCCCCTGCCCGACGACCTCGAGCGGCTCGTAGCGCCCGCGGAGAAGCTCGGTCTTCATCGGGAATCACCGGCAGGCGCAAGTCGCCCAGCTTGACGGCCCCGCGGGCGACCGCGGCGTTCGCGAGCTGGACGCGTCTCCGCTCGTCTTGCGTGCCCACGTCGAACTTGACGTACAAGCGTGACAGGTGCTGTTTCACCGCGGCCTCTGAGACGACGAGCTCCGCTGCGATCGCGCGGATCGACGCCGGCTCGGTGAACGCATCGCCGGTCAGAAGCGGTCGGCACAGGGCCAGGAGTACGTCGTGCTCGCGCTGCGTGAGTGGCGGGGCCTCTGCGATCGCGGCTGTCTCCGTCCCACGAGCCGGGCCGCGGAACAGGAGGCGGAGCCGACCCGAGCAGGATCTCATCCCCCGAGTGCAGGGCTCGCTCGCCGATGATCCTTCCTCCGTTCACGAAGGTGCCGTTGCGAGAGCCGAGGTCGCGTACGCACCAAGTGTCGCCGAATCGCTCGAATACGGCATGCACGCGCGAGACCCCGTCGGCGTCCACCACCACATCGTTCGACTCGAGAGTTCCGACGGTCATTCGCTCGGAGTCCAGCGCTCGAAGCTCCCGCCCGCTTCGGCCCCACACCTCGACGTAGCTGCTCATCGCGAGCCCCAGCTACTAGGCCAGGAGGCCCATGCAACAGTAGGGAGACCCCGCATGGACGACATTTTTCTTCTTCTCGGCGCCAAACCGCAAGACGCGCCAGCACCGAGGTCGATTCCACCGGCGCTGGAGCGGCACGCCTCCCTAGTTCCGCTTCGAGATCCAAAGCCCGCCGAACGGGACCCAGCGGCCCTTCGTCCAGCGTTGCAACTGACCCTGCTGGATGGGGAAGTTGTCGCCCTTTCCGGTCTTCACCGAGATTCCGGGGAGCACGAACGGATTCCCTGCGCTCGTGATCGAGCGTGCCCGCGCTATCAGCCCGGCCCGGGTGGGGTTGGCGCCGAGCCGCTTGAAGAGGCCGACCGTCTCGTACGCCACCGCCATCCCATACAGATGGTTAGCGTCGCTCGGGTTCGCGCCCTTTGCGTACCTCGCGAGAATCGAGCGGTACTGCTTCATTCCCGGATCGTTCTTCCAGCGCGGATCGAGCGGATCCTTGAGCGGCGTCGTCGAGATCGTTCCCTCGACCGACTTGCTCTTTCCACCCTCGGACGCAAGCGTCATGGTGTTCGAGGTGGCCGACACTGCGTTGTTGATGACGAGCGGGCGCCACTTCAACCTGTTCGCGAAGACGTACGCCTGGATCGCGAACGTCGGCGTGGCGAAGATCGCCAGGACGTTCGCACCGGAGGACTTGAGTTTGCGATCTGCGAACCCACGTCCGGCGATGTCACCTGATACGGCTCGGCGGCGACGACTTTCGAGCCCGAGCGCCCGAGACCGCGCTTCAGGCTGCCGAGCAGGTCCTTTCCGTAGTCGTCGTTCTGGAAGAGGACGCCGATCTTCGCCTTCTTCTGCGTCTTCGCAATGTACTGGCCGTAGACAAATCCCTCGGCCGCGTAGCTCGGCTGGAAGCCGATCGTCCACGGGTACTGCGCGGCATCGCGCCCCCATGTCGTAGCCCCGGACGCTACGAAGAGCTGAGGGACCTTCATCTGGTTCAGGTACTCGCGAATGGCGAGATTGGCCTCGGTGCCGAGCGTGTTGAAGACTGCGAACACCTTGTCTTGCTCCACGAGTCGGCGGACCGCTTGCACCGTCTGCGCCGGGTTGTAGGCGTCGTCGGCGATGCGGTATTCGATCTTGCGCTTCGCCGTGCCTCCCTTGGCGTTGACGGAGTCGAAGTACGCCTGGGCTCCCCGTGCCACGGTCGCGTACGACGCCGCGGGGCCGGTGAGCGGCGACGTGCCACCGATAAGGATCGTCGTCGGGCTGATGCCGGGGTCCGCCGACGATCCTGCGAAAGCGACGGGCAGCATCGCAAAGAGCGCGGTGGCAAGCGCGATCACAACTGCAGTCGATCGTCTCATCGTCGTCGCCTCCTTCGTCGGTGCACTACTCCGAACGAGAGTACCGGCGGCTCGAGATCAGCTGCCCGATCTTGCGGAAGAGCCCACCGACTCCGTTCGGGAGGACGAACATCAGCAGGATCAGGACGACGCCATAGACGATTGCAGGCCCGCCCGGCTTCTGCGTCTCCTCGATGATCCGGCCCGGAAGGAGAGACCCGAGGTCCTCCCCCTGCGCCCAGAGCGGCAGGAAGGCGATGAAGATCGCGCCGAAGACGAGCCCGGAAAGTCCGCCGAGACCACCGACGACGATGCCGACGAGGAGGAAGATGGAGAGCGCGACCGGGAACGTGTCGGGGTTGACGAAGGCGCTGACCATCGCGAACAACCCGCCGGCGACTCCCGCATACGCGGCGCTGATTGCGAACGCGAGCGTCTTGTACCGCGCAAGGCTCACTCCTGACGAAACCGCTGCCGTCTCGCTGTCGCGCACCGCGCGGAACGCTCGGCCCGTCCGTCCACGCAGGATGAGCCACGCGACGGCGAACGCTACGAGCGCTACCGACCAGGCGAGGTAGTACATCCAGTCGTTCGGGGAGAGCGACCGGCCGAGGATTTCGACGTTGGAGATGGAGCCGGTGAGCTCGGGAGTGCCGAAGAGCTGGATGCCGGAGCCTCCCCCCGTGAACTCCTCGAAGCGCTTGACAGTCGATGGCATCGCCACCGCGATCGCGAAGGTCGCGAGGGCCAGGTAGAGCCCCGAGAGACGCAGTGCCGGGATCCCGAACGCGAGGCCGACGAGGCCAGCGACGAGGCCGGCGATAGGCAGTGTCCAGACGTCCTTCAGGCCGCCCGAGATCGGGCCGCCGAACTGCTCGTTGCCGACCATCAGGATCGCCGTGGTGTACCCACCGATCGCCATGAACGCTCCGTGCCCGAGCGAGATCTGTCCGGTGTAACCCGTGAGGATGTTGAGACCGAGTAGCGCGATCAGATAGATGCCGACGTACGAGTAGTCGCGCGCCTTGAAGTCGCTGATGAACTCCGGCAGCACCGCGATGAACACGACAAATGCCGCGAACGCGACGAACCCGATGAGGCGCGTCGTGCGAGGGCTCATAGGCCGGCCTCCGGCCTATGAGCGTGGAGGGGTGTGGGGAACGCGCGGAGGCCTTCCCCCGACGTTCTCAGGAAGAAGGGGGCACGCGGGGGAACCATGGTTTCCCCCGCGAACGCGAGCCGAAGGAGAGCGTTTGTCAAACTCGCTTCACCTCCGGCCTACCGAACAGGCCCGACGGTCGCACGAGCAACACGACGAGGATGATGAGAAGGGCCGCCGGCAGCCGCAGCTCCTCCGAGAACCAGTCGAACGCGCCGTACTGGCTCAGATAGCTCAGCATGTTGAGGAGGACTCCGAGCAGCAATCCGCCGACAACTGCGCCGAGAGGCGAGTCGATCCCTCCGAGGATCGCCGCGGCGAACGCGTAGATCAGCACGGCCTGCATCATCTGCGGATCGAGCCCGACCGTAGGCGCGGTGAGCATCCCTGCGACCGCACCGAGCGTCGCTGCGAGCCCCCATCCCAGCGCCAGCATCCACGTCACCCGAATGCCGACGAGGCGCGCCTCCTCAGGGTTCACCGCAGCCGCTCGAAGAGCGAGCCCGACCTTCGTGAACCGGAACAGCAGCCAGAGCAGCAGCACGATCCCGAGCGCGACGGCAATCGTTCCGATGTCGTGCGCCGCGACGATGACCCCGCCGACGTCGTAGGTGTCGGTTCCGAACGGGCCCTGCAGCTGCTGCGGCTGGCCGCCCCACTGCCAGATCACGAAGCCGTTGATCGCGACGAGAAGCCCGATCGTCACGATCACGATCCGCAAGACGCTTCCGCGCTCCACCGGGCGAATCACCGCTCGATGGATCCCGACGCCACCACCGAACGAGATCGCCAGCGTGGCGACGAACGCAGGCCAGTAGCTCCAGCCGTGGTTCACGGTGAGCGTCCACGCGACGTAGGTCGAGAGTGTCGCCATCTCGCCCTGTGCGAAGTTGATGACCCCGGTCGAGCGATGGATGATCACGAGCGCGAGCGCGAGCAACGCGTAGATCCCGCCCGACGCGAGCCCAGAGACGACCTGCTGCAGGAAATCGGAGAAGCCTGCCGCCAGCATCAGTGTTCCCTCAGGTGGCAGCACCACGTTGCTGGCGCGCGAAAAGCAAGCCAGGCAAGGACGCAGGGAGCGCTCATATCAATAGATATGGGCGCGACTGAGGACGCAGCATGGCGCCGCTTTGCAGCCGCCAGGAACGTGGATGATGTCGCCTGAGGGAACACTAGTAACCCAGGTAGCTCCGTCGAACGGATTCATCGCTGCGGAGCTCGTCACTCGTGCCGGTCAGCGCGACCCGGCCGACCTCGAGGACGTAGGCGCGCTCGGATGCTGCGAGCGCGATCCGCGCGTCCTGCTCGACGACGAGTACCGTCAAGCCCTCCTTCTCGTTGAGCTCGCGGACGATCCGGAAGAACTCGCGCACGATCATCGGGGCGAGGCCGAGCGACGGCTCGTCGAGGAGCAAGAGCCGCGGGCGGCTCATCAAGGCGCGCCCGAGCGCGAGCATCTGCTGCTCGCCCCCCGACAGCGTTCCCGCGCGCTGCCCGCCGCGCTCGACCATCCAGGGGAAGTACTCGGCGATGCGGCCGATGTCCGCCTTGACCGAGCGGTCACGGCGCGTGTAGGCGCCGAGCTTGAGGTTCTCGGTGACCGTCAGGTCGACGAACGTCCCACGACCCTCGGGGACATGCGCGATTCCGGACTTCGCCGCTGCCTCCGGGCCTCCCTTGACCGTCTTTCCCTCGAGCTCGATCGCCCCACTTCGCGAGACGGTGCCGGAGATGGCGCGAAGTGTGGTCGTCTTGCCCGCCCCGTTCGCGCCGAGGACCGCGACGATCTCGCCGTCGCGGACGGTCAACGAGACGTCGTGCAGCGCCTGCACGGGCCCGTAGCGAGCGGCAACGCGGTCCAGCTCGAGCAACGTGCTCACGCCTCGTCACCCTCCTTGCTCGCATCGCTGGGCTCGGCGGATGGCTCGGGCTCCGAGAGCGGCTCGTCTTCATCGTCGCTCCCGAGATAGGCCTCGATGACGGCCGGGTCGGATTGGACCTGCGCCGGCGCACCGTCCGCGATCTTGCGGCCGAAGCTGAGGACGTTGACGTGGTCGGAGATGCTCATCACGAGGTTCATGTGATGCTCGACCAGGAGGACCGTGAGCTCGAGGTCGTCACGCAGGCGCTTGATGAACGTGCCGAGCTCGGCGACCTCCACGTGGTTCAGCCCGCCGGCGGGCTCGTCGAGCAAAAGGAGCCGCGGCTTCGCAACGAGCGCGCGAGCAAGCTCGACCCGCTTCTGCGTTCCGTACGGAAGAGCCGCCGCGGGGAAGTACGCTCGGTCGCGGAGGCCTACGACGTCGAGCGCCTCGAACGCCTCCTTCTCACCAGCCCTGCGACCCCGCCCGTGCGCCCCGACCAGGACGTTTTCGAGCACCGACATCGTGCGGAAGAGCTGGAGGTTCTGGAATGTGCGAGCGACGCCCTTGCCGACGATCTTGTATGCAGGCTGGCGCAGGATCGACGAGCCGTCGAGCGTCACCTCTCCCGCGTCGGGCTTGTAGAGCCGCGTGATGACGTTGAACGCCGTCGTCTTGCCGGCGCCGTTCGGGCCGATGAGGCCTGAGATGTGCCCTTTCTCGACCGCGAACGAGACGCCGTCGAGCGCGACGATGCCGCCGAAACGGAGAGTGACGTCCCGTACCTCGAGGAGGGCCATCGGCGAAGAACCCTAAACCGGCTTCGTACGCTGTGGCAATGACCATGACGCGCCGGACGCATTACGATCGTGACCGATGGATCTGCGCGATACGTCGGAAGAGGCTGCATTCCGAGCCGAGCTCCGCTCCTGGCTCGTGGAAAACGTGCCCGAAGAGCTGCGCGGGCACCGGGGTGGCGCGAGCCGCTTCGACGGACCGGAGATGCGCGCCTGGAGCCGTGCGCTCTACGATGCGGGCTACGCCGGGCTCACCTGGCCAGAGGAGTTCGGAGGCGGCGGCGCGCCATACACACACCAGGCGATCTTCCTCGAGGAGATGGCGCGCGCCGAGGCGCCTCCACACATTGGCGTCATCGGCATCGGCATGGCCGGGCCGACGATCATGGCCCACGGCACAGGGGAGCAGAAGACGCGCTACCTCGCACCGATTCTGTCCGCGGAGGAGATCTGGTGCCAGGGCTTCTCGGAGCCCGGCGCAGGCTCGGATCTCGCGGGCGTACGCACGAGCTCGCGGCGCGAGGACGGGCACTTCGTCGTCGACGGGCAGAAGGTCTGGTCGTCGTTCGCGCACCTCGCGAGCTTTTGCATCCTCCTCACCCGCAGCGACCCCGAGTCGACGCGCCACGCCGGCCTCACGTACCTGATCGTCGACATGAAGGCGCCGGGAGTGGAGGTGCGTCCGCTCACACAGCTGACCGGCGAGGCCGAGTTCAACGAGATCTTCTTCACAGGCGTCCGCGTGCCCGCCGAGAACCTCCTCGGCGAGGTCGGCGGCGGCTGGCAGGTGGCGATGACGACCCTCCTCCACGAGCGCGGCACGCTCGGCTTCGCACTTCAGGCGGCGCTCGAGGTACAGGTACGGAAAGTCATCTCGCTCGCGCGCGACCGCGGCGCAGATCCGTTGCAGCGCGACCGGATTGCACGCGAGTGGATCGAGATGCAGGCGGTTCGCTTCACCAACTACAGGTCGCTTTCGGCCTTGATGAAGACAGGGATGCCTGGCCCCGAGGGATCGATCTCGAAGCTCGTATGGTCGGAGGCGAATCAGCGCGTGACGAAGCTCGCGCTCGAGCTCCTCGGGCCGGACGCCGCGCTCGGCGAGGACAACGCGCCTTACGGCGGCTACTGGCAGTACCAGCAGCTCCGCAGCCGCGGCAACACCATAGAGGCGGGAACGTCGGAGGTTCTCCGCAACATCGTCGCCGAGCGCGTGCTCGGCCTGCCGAAATCTCGGTGACGTGCCTCGCCCGCTAACAGTTAGTGCGATTCTGAACCGCGATCTGCGGCGCGCTGCGGCGTCCTCAGTCGCGCAGGTACTCACTAGTACCGGCACTCCCTGCGTCCTTGCATCGCTTGCAGCTCACGTCTCAGAATCGCGAAACCGTCAACGGACGAGGCACTGATGGACTTCACCTTCACACCCGAGCAGGACGCGCTCCGCGAGCAGGCTCGCGAGTTCCTCGGCGCGAATCCGGAGCCGACGTGGGGGCAGCTTGCCGAGCTCGGCTGGACCGGCGTCTCGATCGCGGAGGAGGACGGCGGAGCCGGACTCACGTTCGTCGAGGAAGCGGTGCTCTTCGAGGAGCTCGGGCGTGTGCTCTACCGCGGGCCGTACTTCTCGACGATCGGGCTGACTCTCCCTGCGCT
>CAWHBH010000038.1:0-70641 GCA_963827525.1 uncultured Thermoleophilia bacterium | reverse complement strand
TCCGACGCGCGCCCACGAGCCCGGGTAAAGCCCGCTCCGTCGGCTCACTGACGATCGGCCGCGCACGCAGCGGTGTCTCGGGCTTCTCGGGAACAAATTCCCGTCTTGAGCATTCCTTGAGCGCCTCGCGCGAGCATCGCCTCGTTCAACAACCAGAAGGAGGTGCGCGATGCGCATCACACTTGCGGTCTTTGCGGTCTGTCGTCGCGCTGTTTCTTCCCGGCACAGCGGCGGCGATCCCTCCCGGGAACGACGCGTTCGCCTCGGCGACGTCGATCGGCATCCTGCCTTTCAACGATGCTCTGAGCCTCGACGGAGCGACGACAGAACCCGGCGAGCCGCAGGCATGCAACTTCCAGCAGCAGAGCGTCTGGTATTCCGTTACGCCGGCCGCGCCGACTGCAATCCGGATCGACGTCAACGGGAGCGACTTCGGCGTCGTCGCCAACCTCTGGCGTAGCTTCGGAGGCGGTCTCGGCGGCCTCGGGTTCCAGGGGTGCTTGGGGTTCGGAGGCAACATCACGCTTGCGGCCGAAGCCGGGGCGACGTACTACATCCAGGCTGGCAGCGTCGGCATCGGTCCTGCCTCGCTAAGTCTCAATGTTCAGCAGGTACCACCTCCAGCGAACGACGCGTTCGCCGATTCGAAGACGGTTGGATCCCTTCCGTACGTCGACTTCGTGGACATGCTCGCAGCGACCGTCGAACCAGGTGAGCAAACGAACCCGCCAGGCGTCTTCGCGACGTTCCAGGGATCTGCGTGGTATGCGTTCACCGCGGCGCCAACTACACCTCGATGCTGGTCACGAAGTCTGCTGCTGTGCGCAGACGGGTGTCGGGATCTACACGGGCAACTCGCTCGGTTCGCCGGCACGTGCCCGTCACGCGAGCGTTCGGCAGAAGAGCGTCTTCCAGGCGACCGCCGGGACGACGTACATGATCCAGCTCGGCCGCGGTGTGGTTTTCGGAAGCTCCGTGTCGCTCGGGATTCGAGTGGAAGAGACGCCGGCGCCGAGCGTGACGGTGTTCTTGAATCCGTTGATCCTTCCTCTTTCGACACCATCCAGTTCTTCGGCAGCGGCTTCGACCCCGCTGCAATCGAGACCGACTCCTGGAGCTGATTTCGGGGACGGGTCGACCGGACCGGCAGGTTGCGCTACCACTGGTACGGAGCGGATGGCGACTACGAGGTGACGTTGATCGTCAGGACACCCGACGGACGCAGCGCATCTTCGACGAGGACTGTCAATGTCCGTACGCACGACGTTGCGATCACGAAGCTGCAGGTTCCTCAGAGCGCGAACGTCGGCCAGACCCGCCAGGTCAACGTGGGCCTGTCCAACAAGCGGTATGGGGAGACGGCCCAGGTTCAGCTCTTCAAGAGCGGACCGGGCGGGTTCGAGCTCGTCGGAACTCTCACGCAGAGCGTCCCTATTCGCGGCGGCGGCCGAACCACCGACTTCCAGTTCTCGTACACGTTCACTAGCGCCGATGCGGCACTCGGCAAGGTCACGTTCAAGGCGATCTCCCAGTCGTCAGAGCACGGGACGCCTTCCTGGCGGACAACGAGGCCATCTCCTTCCGAGCGAAGTCAACGGCTAGGGGAATGGGGGGCAGAGTGCGGGGCCGCATGTCGGCCCCACACTCAACCGATCACCGCCTGTCATCCACCTGCCACTTCTACGCGCGAAGAAAGGCGAGCACCGCCAGCACGCGGCGGTGTTCGTCGCCTGTCGGCATGAGACCGAGCTTTCCGAAGATCGAGTTCACGTGCGTCTCGACGGTCTTCGGGCTGATGAAGAGCTTCTCGCAGATCCCTCGGTTCGAAAGGCCCTGTGCCATCAGCTCGAGCACCTCCCGCTCGCGCGGTGTGAGCTCCTCGAGCGGGTCGTCCTCGCGACGCCGGCCGACGAGCTGGCCGATGACCTCCGGGTCGATCGCGGTGCCACCCTTGCCCACACGCCGCACCGCCTCGAGGAAGTCGTCGATCTCGAGCACACGGTCCTTCAGCAGGTAGCCGAACCCCTCCGGCCGCTCACTGAAGAGCCGCATGGCGTGTGCTGCCTCGATCACCTGGGAAAGCACGAGAACGGCCACATCTGGCTGCTCTTCGCGAATCTCGACCGCGGCCCGCGCGCCCTCGTCGGTATGTGTCGGCGGCATGCGTACGTCGACGATCGCGATGTCCGGCTTGAAGCGGCGTACAGCCCGACGAAGCTCGTCCGCGTCCGCTGCTTGCGCGACGATTTCGAAGCCGCCTTCGGTGAGCACGCGCGTGAGCCCCTCGCGGAGGATGACCGAGTCGTCGGCGATCACGACTCGCACGGGATCTCCCCCACGACTTTCGTTCCGGAGCCAGCCACGCTCTCGACCCGGAGGCGACCGCCGATCGCCTCGACGCGGTCCGCGAGACCGCGCAGCCCGGATCCGTTCTGCGCTTCGGCACCGCCCACCCCGTCGTCCTCGATCTCGACGACGAGCAGGCCGTGCGCGTGTCGAGCGCGGATGGCCGCCCGCGAGGCGCCCGCGTGCTTGACGACGTTCGCAAGGCCCTCCGAGGCGACGAAGTAGGCCGTGCCCTCGATCTCCGGCGGGAACCGTTCCTGGGTGGCCTCCACCGAGACCGGGACCGGCGACCTTCCGGCGAGCGACTCGAGCGCGGCGGCGAGACCTCCCTGGACGAGGATTCCCGGATGGATGCCGTGCGCCAGCTCGCGTAGCTCGTCGACGGCGACCTGGAGCTCGTCGGCGGCCGACGAGAGCAGCCCTTCGAGCTCGGGGTCGACGTCCTCGCCGAGCCGTCGCTGGGCACTACGGAGCTCGAGCGCGAGCGCTACGAGCCGTTGCTGAGCGCCATCATGGATGTCGCGCTCGATTCGGCGCCGCTCCTCGTCGGCTGCTGTGACGATGCGCGAGCGCGACTCCTTGACCTTTGCCAGCTGGGCGCTGACTTCGGCATGAAGGCGCGCATTCTGGAGAGCGAGTCGCGCGGCGGCTGCAACCGCCTCGACGAGCTTCGGCTCGTCGCGCAGGGATGGGTCATGGACGAGAACCGCGAGCGGCTCCCCGTCCTGCTCGAGTCGCGTCACTGCACGCTTCGGCCCGTCCTCGGGTACCGCAAGCACGAAGCCGTCAGCGTCCACGAACTCGCCGCGTTCGGGTAACCAGAAGGCGACCTCCAGTGTCCGGTCGTCCAGTGCCAGCGCCAGCTCGTCCCGGAGCTCCCCGGGCGAGCTTTGCTCGAGGTTGACGACGAGCTCCCCGACGTGAACGCGGGCGAGCCGCGCACGGAGAAGACCCGCCAGGAGCGCCATCGGCAGCGCTGTCAGCCCGATGATCTGCCACCAGAAGAGGTCGTACGTGAGGCCGGGTGGCGACTCGGCGTACGTGAGGATTCCATTGAGCAGTGCCCACAAGGCCGCGACGACGGCGGCGAGGAGGAGCGGAGCCAAGATTCGGCGGGCTCGCGCCGTCGCCCGCACGAACTTCCGGACGACCAGCAGGACGAAGGCGCTTGCCAGCACGCCGTACGCGATGACGCCATATACGTCCTGCAGCAGCCCGACGAGGTCGGCGTCACCCGAGACGAGGAGCAGGCTCTCCCGCAGGAACGGATCGAAGTAGCGAAGGCGCTCCGTCGCGTCGTACGTGAGCAGGATCGCCAGCGGGAACGCGAGCGCAACGGTGTACGCGACCGCGAGAAACGCCTTTTCGAGGCGGTCGGTCACACGGCCGGACGGGTACGCGAGCGCGACGTGCGTGTACAGCACGTAGCCGAGCTCCCCGACGAGGAAGAAGACCGTGAACGCGAGCGGGTCGTGGCTGTAGCGGAACTGGCGGGCGAGGAGCGCGAAACACGTCGCGACCATCAGCGGGCCGAGCCTGTTGTTCGGCCGGCGGAGCCAGGCGACGAGGCCTGCCACCAGGAACGACCAGGCGGCGACGACGGTGGCGATCGCTCGGCCCGACGTCGTGAGCGGCTCCGGCAGGTTGTCGACCTGAACCTGATAGGCGAGGACGCCGAGGACGACGCCGGCGACTGCCAGTAGCGCGAGAGTGATTCGCGTCGCCCGTTCGGACATCTCGTTCGGATCGTCACAGATCGCCCCCGCCGATTCCACCGGGCAGACCCTGGAGCCAAGACCCGGGTAAACCCCGAGGGAAGTCCCAAGCGGGCCCGGTGTCCGGAAAGCCCCACCGGGCCTAGCGTCGGGGCATGACGAATCTCAGCTCATACACGTGGCTTCAAGGCGCTCTGTGGAGCGCCCACAGCAGGAAGCAGTTCGCACGGAAGGCCGCCGAGGTCGCACTCGTGCTCCTCGTGGCCGCAGCGCTCACGGGCGCTTGGCTCGCGTTCTTCACGTTCGTTCCGCTCGACCTCACCCCGCCGAGGGTGCGATGAGCGGCATGCTCGTCAACGACGTCCACTCGCGGCTCAACGAGACCGCGGTCGACGAGGTCGTCCCGGTCGACTCGCTCGAGGACGTGTGTGCGGCGCTAGGTCGCGCTCACGCCTCGGGCAAGCCGATCTCGATCGCGGGCGGCCGCCACGCGATGGGCGGGCAGCAGTTCTGTTCTGGCGGTGTCGTCCTCGATACCCGTCCGCTCTCGCGCGTCCTCTCGCTCGACGAGGAGCGCGGCCTGGTCGAGGTCGAGGCGGGGATCCAGTGGCCTGCTCTCGTCGAGGCGCTTGCTGGCAGCTCCTGGACCATCCGTCAGAAGCAGACCGGCGCCGACGACCTTTCGATCGGCGGCGCCGTCTCGGCGAACGTCCACGGACGCGGGCTCGCGTACGGCCCGTTCATCGCTGACATCGAAAGCCTCGTCGTGGTCGGACCCGATGGCATCGCTCGCACCTGTTCGCGCGACGAGAACCGCGACCTGTTCCGCCTCGTCTGTGGCGGCTACGGCCTCTTCGGCGTCGTCTACTCCGCGACGCTCCGACTCGACCCGCGCCGCAAGATCGAGCGGGTCGTGCGCCTGGCTCACGCCGACGAGCTCGACGATCTCTTCGCGCAGCGGATCGGCGAGGACTACCTCTACGGCGACTTCCAGTTCGAGATCGACCCTGCGTCCCCCGGATTCCTCCAGCATGGGATCTGCTCCTGCTACCGGGCTGTCGCCGACGACACGCCGCTCGGAGCGGCAACGAAGCTGACTGCCGAGGACTGGAGCACGCTCCTTCACCTCGCGCACTCGGACAAGACGCGCGCATTCGAGCTCTACGCGGCGCACTACCTCTCCACGTCGGGGCAGGTCTACCTCTCCGACCGGCACCAGCTCGCGACCTACGTCCCCGGCTATCACTGGGCCGGATCGAGCGAGATGATCACCGAGCTGTACGTCCCGAGACCGCTCCTCGCGGACTTCCTCGCATCCGCCGCGCGCGACATGCGCGCGCTGGAGGCGGACATCGTCTACGGCACCGTCCGTCTGATCGAGCGCGACGACGAGAGCTTCCTCGCGTGGGCGCGCGAGCCCTGGGCGTGCTGTCGTCCTCAACCTCCACGTCGAGCACACTCCGGCGGGCATCGAGCGCGCCGCGGTCGCGTTCCGTCGGCTCATCGACCTCGCTCTCGAGCGGGGTGGGAGCTTCTACCTCACCTACCACCGCTGGGCGACGAGGCGGCAGCTCCTGACCGCCTACCCCCAACTGCCTGAGTTCCTCGACGCGAAGCTCGAGCGGGATCCCGGCGAGCTCTTCCAGAGCGACTGGTACCGCTGGCTCCGCTCGGCGATCGAACTGGAGGCGGCCGCGTGATCTGTGCGCTCACCGTTCTCGCCTCGACTTTCCGAGGCGATGCGCGGGCATGCGAGCGCGAGCGCATCGCAGGCGTCGACGCGCTCGTCGCCCGTCCGAGGGGCAGCTCGGGCCCGGTCGTCGTGTTCGCGAACGCGGCGACTCCCCAGGGCGTCGAGCAGCCTGCGGTCGGCCGCTTTCTGAGCGCTCTCGCAGGCGCCGGCTTCGTCGCGTCTCGCGCCGGAGCTTCCGCACGTCCGCGAGGGAGTGGTGACGCCCGAGACGATCGATGCCTTGGTCGGGGTCGCGGGCGCTGCAGGCCCGCGCGTCTGCGCTGATCGGCGCCTCGACCGGAGCCGGGCTCGCGATCCTCGCCGCCGGCGATCCTCGGCTCGTGAGCCGCGTGACAGCAGTCGCTGCAGTCGGGCCGTTCGCGAGCCTCCGCAACGTTCTCCAGCTCGCGACTACGGGGCACTACGACGATCGGCCCTACCTGGCCGCGCCGCTGCTCGCCCGTGCGGCGGCGCGGTCACTCGCTGCCTCGGCACCCGGCGATCCGGCCGTGCCCTCGTTACTTGCGAACCGCAATCCGAGGCGCTTCGACGAGCTATTCGAGGCGCTCGCGCCCGAGACGCGCGCGCTCGTGTGGGAGCTGTCGCCGATCGCGCGGATCGGCGACGTGCGCGCGCCCATTGAGCTCGCCTCGTCGCCCACCGACCCGTTCTTCCCGGTCGAGGAGTCGCTCGCGCTTGCGACGGCAGGCCGCGACGTCCGGCTCACCGTGACCCGCGCGCTCCTGCACGTAAAGCCACGCCTGCGGCCCGGGATCGTGCCCGTCGTGGCCTTGCTCGACCGCACGCTCAGGCGAGCTGCCGAGTCGGAGCCGGCGCAGGCTCTTCGGCCCTCGGTGGCGTGATGTGTTCCCGGCTCGCTCAGCCGCTCAAGTTTCTGCTCGTAGGGATCGGCGGCTTCGTGCTCAACGTCTGCGCATTCACCACCCTTTTCGGGCTCGGGACGTGGTACCTCGCCGCCTCGGTGCTCGCGTATCTCCTCTCGAATGCGGCCATGTACCTCGGCAATCGCTACTTCACCTTCGGGCTCTCCCACGTCGGATTCCTGGCGCGCATACCTCCGCTACCTCGTCGTTGGAGGCGTTGTCGCGGCCCTCACGGCGCTTTTGCTGGCCGCCTTCGTCGAGGGCCTCGGGATCGACCCACGGCCCGGCACAGGCGCTCGCGCTCACGCTGCTCGTGCCTCTGTCCTTCGCACTGAGCAAGCGCTTCGCCTTCCAGCTCGGCGCCTGCATAGCCCGAATCCTTGACTCCCGGCCCTCGGGGAGATCCCGGAAGCGGCGATCTCGACGAATCGGGATTCACCCGAGCGAATATCAGAAGTATTCCGATGTGAAATTGGCTCGCAAAATTCGAGCATCCGGCGCATGGAAAACATGCGCCGGATTTACGCGAAGACAGCACGAGCGATTAGTGGTTCGTTAGCCGCTCGTGATCGCGCGGTTAGCGGTCGGTTCGAGCGTGACCGGTGCACCCAGGAACCCGAAAGGAGGGACACCATGCACCAGGTCACGCGCATGCACCGCACGCTCGTCGTGCTCGCAGTCGGTCTGCTCGCGCTCGCGGCTCCGCTGCTCGCTTCGGCGAACATCGGCGGCCCGGGCGGCGGCTAGAGATCATGCCACCGCGAAAGCGCAAGGCCCGCCACAGCGCGGGCCTTGCGCTTGCTTGATGTGTATGTGTGTGTGTCAGAGTCGTCCCCCATAGCTGTCAGGAAGGGGTGGCTCATGACGCTTCGTGTCCGATGGCTGCTCCTCAGCCTGGTTGGCGCCCGCGGCTCTGCTCGTCGCGTACGTGAACAACGGCGGCCCGCGGGGCTAGTAGCAACTACACCACCAATGCGTCGCAAGGCCCGCTCCGAGCGGGCCCTTGCGCGTCTCAGACGAGCGCGAGATCGTCCTGGAGCGCCCGAACCTGCGCCGCTCCGACGAGGTTGCCCTTTTGCTCGTAGAGATCGATCGCGTGTTCGAATGCGGAGGCCGCCTCGCTCGCGCTCCCGGCAAGCCGGAGAACCTCGCCCAGGTCCCGCTGAACTCTTGCGCGGCGGTTGAGGGCATCGCTCGGCTCCGCAATCCGTGCTGCTTCGACTGCTAGTTTCCGAGCAGTTTCGAACTCCCCGCGGCGAGCATGAATCTTCGCTCGTACGGATCTCCACAACGTCTGAGCGTCGCGGTCATCGCTCGAGGCATGCGCCGCGGCGAGATCGGCCCACTCCTCAGATTCATCGAGGCGATCCTGGGCGAAGAGTGCTTCGGCGAGATCGCTGGCCCTGCTTGCCAGGTGGCTGACATCGTGCGTTCGAGCGAGCTCCGCGCAGAGTTCGCGCAGAACTACCTCCGCCGCTACCGCGTCGCTCGCCCATAGCTCGACATCGCCGAGCACAGCGGCGCAGTAGGTCGCCATGACGGTTCGCTGCCCTTGGTCCTCGTAGATGGAGCGGGCGGAGCCGAGGCGCTCCCGTGCCTTGTCGAACTCGCCATGCTGGGCGACGAGGCCGCCAAGGAAAGTGAGGACGTTTGCTCCACCAGCGCGGTCGAGTGACTCGTCACGTAGGAGCTGCTCGCAGCGAGCGATGGCATCGGGCACGGGCGTCGGACCGTAGTAGAGGGCCGCAGCGAACTCTCCAGCGCACGTGGAGATGGGCCATCTCGACAGTCTGTAGTGGACCATGGCTTGCTCTGCGGCTTCGCCCCACGCCTTGAGTTGTCCGAGATGACCTCCCTGAACGAATCCCGCAAGCAGCCAAGCCCGGCCGAGCGACCGGTCGTCGCCGACTGTTTCGAAGAGTGGGATCCCCTTCCGCGGTGGCTTCGAGGAGCGCGTCCGCAGTCGTCCCCTGCTCATGCAGCAACCGGACGTACTCGCGCTCGATCCGCGCCCGGAGCTCGATCCGTTTGTCCGTGGCTTTCTGTGAATCGCGGACGGCCTTTGCGAGCACGCTCTCGGCGGCGATGGGATCTCCGGAAGTGCGAAAGGCTGATGCCGAGCTCGCAGAGGAACTCGCGCCGGATTGGCTCGTCCGATGGCAGGAGCAAGGTCGCGCGTCTGAGGAGATTCGTCGTCGCGTGCATGTCACCGCGCTTGAGCGCTCGAACACCCGCCTCGCCGAGTCGGCGGCCACCGTCCTCGGCGAGCCGTGCGGTGCGCCGGTCAGATTCGCCGAGCTCCGTGCGCAGGTTGTAGGCCTGCTCCAGGTGGTAGCCGACGAACTCGTCGATCTCGGCAATGTCGTGCGTCCCCGTATCGAGCCGGTCGGCGAAGCGCTCGTGCAGGTCCGCGCGGAGCCGCTTCGGCGCGGCTCGGTAGACCGCCTCCTGGACGAGAGCATGCCGGAAACTGAAAACCTCCTCGTCCCGAGGCCGAACAAAGCCGCGGCCTGAGAGCGTTCGCAGGTGGGCGCTCGCGGTGGGTGCGGCGTCGGGATCGAGCAGCGACGTGACGTCCTCGGCGGTGAACTCCTTGCCCACGACCGCACCTCGCTCGAGCACGGCGCGCTCGCCGGGCCCGAGGCGGTCGAGGCGCGCCGCGAGCAGTGCCTGGACAGTCTCCGGCAAGGCGCGTTCCACAAGGCCGCCCTCGAGCGCGAGCGCGAGGAGTTGCTCGAGGAAGAACGGGTTACCCTCGGCCGCCTCGACGACTCGTGCTCGCTGGTCGGTTTCGAGGATCGCCCCGCCGAGGCCCTCGAGAAGCGAATCCGTCTCGTCGGCCGAGAGCGCATCGAGTTCGATCCGCTCCGCGTTCTCCCGTCCCTCGAGGAACTCCGGGCGGTTCTCGAGCAGCTCCTCGCGGGCGAGGCAGACGACGAGGATCGGCCCTTCGCCCTTGTCAGCGAGGTGCTCGACGAGCGCGAGGAACGTCGGTTCCGCCCAGTGGACGTCGTCGAAGACGAGCACGAGCGCCTGCTCGCGCGCCTTGGCCTCGCAGAACTGCCGGAACCCCCACGCGATCTCGGGAGCCGGAGGCGGCGTGTCGGCCCCGAGAGCGGCGAGGATGACGTCGCGCTCCTCGCCTCCTTCGGCTTGCGCGAGAACCTCGTGCAGCGGCCAGTACGTGATGCCGTCGCCGTACGAGAGGCAGCGGCCAAAGAGCGACGTCACTCCCTTCACCCGGCGGGCGAGCTCCGCGGCGAGGCGAGACTTGCCCACTCCGGGTGGGCCGACGACGACGGCGACGCGAACCGTCGAGTTGGCCGTCGCGCGCTTGAGTGACCTGCGAAGGGCCGCAAGCTGGCGCTTGCGCCCGACGAGCGGCGCGTCCAGGCGCCGCTCGAACGCGGGAGCAACGGGCGTGATCTCGAGCAGGCGGAACGCACGTACCGGCTCGCGCTTGCCCTTGATCTCGAGCGCTCCGAGTGGCTCGAGCCGCGCGGCGTGGTCGATTAGCCGGCCGGCGAGCTCGCCGACGACGATCTCGTCTGCTCCTGCTGCCTGTTCGAGCCGGGCGGCGACGCCGACGGCTTCGCCGGCGACGAGCCGCTGTCGCGCGTCGGTCGGCGTGGCGACGACCTCGCCGGTCTCGATGCCGATCCGCACCTCGATCCCGATTCCGTGGTCGTTGACGAGTCGTTCGTTGAGCGCGGCCATCCCAACCCGGATGTCGAGAGCGGCGCGGGCCGCGCGCAGCGCGTCGTCCTCGTGTGAGACGGGGATGCCGAACGCGGCCATGACGGCGTCTCCCGCGAACTTCTCGACCGTCCCGCCATGGCGTGTCAGCGCTGCCGAGACGGTCTCGAAGTAGCGCTGGAGAACCTGCCCGAGCGCCTCGGGGTCGAGCGCCTCGGCGAGCGCCATCGACTCGACGACGTCGACGAAGAGGATCGTGACGAGCCTGCGGAACTGCATCGCCGGCTTGGCGAGAGGAGCCTCCTCGAGCAGCAGCGATTCGTCCTGGCGCAGGATCGCGGCCTCGAGTGCCTTGAGCTCCGGGCCGGGGTCGATGCCGAGCTCCTCGACCAGCGTCTCGCGAGCCGTGCGGTACGCAGCAAGAGCGTCCGCCTGGCGCCCGGAGCGGTAGAGCGCGAGCATGAGCTGGGCTCGGGGGCGCTCGCGGAGTGGTTGCGCCTGGACGAGGGCCTCGAGCTCGGAGACGAGCTCGGCGTGGCGGCCGAGCGCGAGATCCGCATCTACGCGCTCCTCCAGCACGACGGTGCGAAGCTCCTCCAGCCGTGCGATCTCGGTCTGTGCGAACGGCTCGTAGGCGAAGTCCGCGAGCGCAGGGCCCCGCCAGAGGACGAGGGCCTCGCGGAGAACGGTTGCCGATGAGGCGGCGTCGCCGGCGGCGAGTGTCTCGCGACCGTCGCTCGCGAGCTGGACGAAGCGATGCAGGTCGACTCGCTCGGGCTCGACCTCGAGCGAATAGCCGGGCGCTCGTCTCGCGATCACGATCTGCGCCGAGCGCCTTGCGGAGCTGGGACACGTAGACCTGGACAGCATGCGCGGCGGTGTCGGGCGTCTCGCCGGGCCAGAGCGCCTCGACGAGGCGGTCGACGGAGACGACATGCCCCGGCTCGAGCGCGAGTACCGCGAGGAGTGCGCGCGGCTTCGGCCCTCCGAGCGCGACTTGCTCGGCCGCCTCTCGAGCAGCCTCGAGCGGGCCCGAGAAGCCTTAGCTCGATCGCTGGGTCGCCTGCCCCACGCGCTCCGCTCATCTCTGCTCCTTCGAGCTATCGGCGGCGTCGTAGCTTCTCACGGTCGTGCTCGACTTGCCATCCCCGCCTTGAGCCGTCCTTGAGGAGTGGCGCGCACCCTTGGCGCATGGAATCACCCGAACCAAGGAGGCCGGCATGGCTGCACTCGTCGTCGTCAGCGTCTCGCGGACCAACGGCATCGGAGGAGCCAGTGCGCGAATCGGCATCTTTCCAGGCGGCGCCACGCCCGCGATCTATCCCGCGGACACGGCGTTCTGGATCGGCTATGGCTTTGCTCCGGACCTCGGAGACTCCGCGCGGAGCGATGCAAGAGCTCGGTGAGAACACTCGCTTCGAGCTCGACGTCGACGGCAGCTCCGTCGAGATGCGAACCGACGTGCAGATGGAGGGCACAGCTCGTATGCGCAAGACCGACCTCGCCGACTTCCCCTCGGGGTTGCCGGCCGGCTGGCACGAGTTCGTCGGGCGCTGGTACGACGGGGGAAAGCTGATTCTCTCGAGCCGCGCGTCGATCGAATTCGTGGAGTGATTGCGCCGAAACGTTGAGCCTTTCTTGAGCGCCTTCTCACACGGTGCCCCTTGTCAACCACGGAGGAGGGACCGATGTACGGGATTCGGAAGGCGATTTCAGGAGGAGCGGTTGTGAGCGTGGCGGTACTCGGCTTGCTCGTCGTCGCGTCTGCTCCGGCGGCAGCGGGGCCTAGCGCCGACGCCAGGCCGTTCTTGACGGGAGCACTTGCGCGTGGGCAGCCGTCCCACGCACTCGAGGTCGCGCGGCAGCTCTCGTTCCCGCGGGCGCCCGGATCGTCGAAGCTCGACACCAGCCTGGCGCAGGTGGCCGGGGTAGGCGTGTCGCTGAGTTCCAACATTGCAACAGACTGTTGCAAGCCGTCGTTCGCGATCCGCGCAGCCGGTCTTGCCACCACCGATGACGGCAAGGTGCGCGTTGTCATCGAGTCCCGCAGTCCCGCACGCGCGTCTGCCAGCGTCGCAGCGCTCGGGGGTCGCGTCGAACGAACCTCGGGAACCCTCGTGCAGGCCGTCGTCGCGCCGAGCAATCTCTTCGAGCTCTCGAAGCGATCGACCGTCGATCTCGTGAGAGCGCCGTTCATGCGCGTCGAGCACGCGGTAAGCGGCGAGGCCGTCACCGCCACGCTCGCGACGGCCTGGCATGAGAAGGGGCTTACCGGCAAGGGTGTCAAGCTCGCCGTCATCGATGGCGGATTCAATGGCCTAGCCGAGCGTCAGGCCGAGGGTGAGTTGCCGGCGAACGTCGTGTCGCAGGACTTCTGCGGCGGTCGTTTCGCGACGGCGACCGATCATGGCACCGCCGTTGCGGAGATTGTCCACGAGATGGCTCCCGATGCGCAGCTCTACCTCGTCTGCGTCGACACCGAGGTCGATCTGGCCGCAGCCGAGGCGTACGCCAAGAGCCAGGGCGTCCATGTGATCAACCACTCCGCGGGTTGGCAGGGGCCCTTTCGAAACGACGGGAGCGGTCCGATCGGCGCGATCGTCGCGGACGCTCGAGCGAATGGGATCCTCTGGGTCAACTCGGCCGGAAACGAAGCCCAGACGCACTGGTCGGGCACTTATAGCTCGGGCGGTGGCGTTCACGTGTGGGATCCAAACGGAGACCTGGGCAACACGTTCGTCTGGCCGAGCGGGGAGACCATCTGCGGGTTCCTGAAGTGGGATGAATGGCCCGCGGGTGCCTCCGACTTCGATCTCGGTCTCTTCCTTTCGGGGGCGAACGTGCTTCTCGCGAGCTCCGAGGAGGAGCAGACGGGGAGTCAGCCGCCGTTCGAGGCGCTGTGCGTCGAGCAGTCGACCGGCGCCGACCTCCGCGTGTTCTGGGCGATTCGGGGTTATCGCGTCTCGACCTCGCCGCGACTCGACCTGGAAAGCTGGAGCCCGCCGCTGGAGTATCAGACCGCCGCGGGAAGCATCGCCGCCCCGGCGTCCTCGCCGGCGGCCTTCGCGGTAGGCGCCTTGTGCTGGCAGTCGAGGCAGCTCGAGCCGTACAGCTCGCAGGGCCCGACCATCGACGGTCGGGTGAAGCCCGACCTCGCTGGTCACGACAGCGTCTCCGGAGCTACGTATGGCGCGTTCTCGTCCTGTCCGTCTGCGTTTGCCGGAACGTCTGCGTCCTCTCCCGAGGTCGCCGGTGCCGCAGCCCTCGTCAAGCAGGCATATCCGACCTTCGGGCCGGATCAGGTCAAGCAGTTGCTCATGCGCGGGGCGAGGGATCTTGGAGCTCCGGGTCTAGACAGCGTGTACGGCGCAGGCGAGCTTCAGCTCCCGAAGCCTCCCGACGTTGTCGCGCCTACCGCGAAGGCGCTCGTCAGCACTGGTCGTCGCGGGAGCATGCTCAAGCTGCTCTCCTGGTCTCGGACGACTCGGGCGAGGTGAGCGTGGTCGAGCAGGTCAAGCTCGGCGGCGAAGATTGTCGCGACGATCAAGCGGCAGGGCTTCGTCTCCGCAGCGAGCTCGAAGACGGTCGCATCGATCTGGAAGGTCCGTGCCAAGGCAGGCGCGCGCCTATCAGCACTGCGTCCGCGTGAAGGATCGGGCCGGCAACTCGAGCCCGATGAGCTGCGCAAAGCTCGTTGTTAGGTAGGCGGCGAACGGTCGCGTGGGGGTCGGCGCTCGCCGGCCCCACGCACGAGGCGCCATTGAGCGTTTCTTGAGCGACTGCGCCGACGATCGGTGCAAGCAACCGAAGGAGACAAAATGCGCACTCCGATCGCACTCACCGTCGTGGCACTCGCCCTGCTCTTGGTTCCGGGAGCTTTCGCCGACCGCTCGTACGTGGATCCGGCGGGAGACTCTGGCGCGGCGCCGGACATCACCGGCGTGAAGGTCTCGCACGACGCCGCTGACGTCGTGTCGCTCGCAGTGACGACTAATCAGCCCACACTCGCGGAGGACGCGTCGTTCTGGGGCTACATCGACACAGACCGCAACTCAACGACCGGCTTCCCTTATCGCGGACTGGGAGCCGAGCACTTCTTCATCGCTGACGGAGACGGCGGCGTGGTCTTCCATATCAACGGAAACATCATCACGGTCGACTTCGACTCGAGCTTCTCGGCGTCGTATGCCAATGGCATGTTCACCGCGCGACTGAGCCGAAGCGAGCTCGGGAATGCCGAGAGGTTCGCATTCCTCGTCGAGTCCGAGCAGGACGACACGAACGGGGACACGATCGCGGTCGATTACGCGCCGGACGCGCCGCCCTTCTTCGAGTACTCGTTCGTGCCGCTCGTGCTGACGGTCGCGCCCGTTGCCGCCACGCCCAAGCATCCGGTTGCGGGTAAGCGATTCGTCGTCTCGACCAATGTGACGCGCAGCGATGCGCAGCCCTTCGGAGCCGGGAACGTCGTGTGCGCCGCGAAGGCCGGCAACGTCGCGCTTCGTCCGGTCGGCTCAGTCGTCTCGGGCGCGGCCCGCTGCGTGATGAAGGTGCCGAAGGGAACGGCGGGCAAGACGCTGCGCGGCTCGGTGACGGTTTCCGCGGAGGACTCGAGCCCGGTGAAGCGGCCGTTTGCGTTCCGGATCTCGTGAACCTTGAGGGTTTCTTGAGCAGCCCGGCGAATGGTTCCGTCTACACAGCACGCGCCGGGTCGTGCCCGGCGCGGGAAGGAGTCTTCAGATGTCACTGACAAAGCGCACGAGCATCATCCCGCTCCTCGTATGCGGTGCATTGCTCGCGGCGGCCACCGTAGGCGCGGCGACGATCACCGGGACAGCGGGCAACGACACGCTGCGCGGCGGCGCAGCGGCCGACAAGCTCACCGGCAAGGGCGGCAACGACAAGCTGTATGGCGCAGCAGGGAACGACGTCCTCGCCGGAGGCGCCGGGAACGACCTGCTCGTAGGAGGAGCCGGCGCTGACACCCTGTCGTGCGGGACGGGGCGAGACACCGCGCGCGGCGACAGGCTCGACAAGGTCGGGAAGGACTGCGAGGTCGTGACGGGCGTCCCGAAACCGCAGCCGCCCGCACCACCGCCGCCTCCGCCGCCTCCGCCTCCGCCTCCGGTCAGTCCGCTCACGCCGGGCTCCTACCAGGGCACGACGCAGAACGGCAACTTCGTCTTCCTGACGGTGACGGCCAGCCGGACGTTCACCGGGTTGAGAGTCAACGACCTTCCCGCAGAGTGCGAGGGGGGCGGCTCGCTGTCCGGCGGAGAGGACTTCGGAGACAGCGTCTTCAGTATCAGAGACGACGGAGCTTTCGAAGCCGCAGGAACCTGGGACGGCTCCATCGTTCAGGGCGACGTCGAGTTCACCCACTGGGACGGCCGGGTCGCCGGACGGTTCGACACTGCGACGTCCGTAACCGGAACGATCGTCATGAACTACGGGCTCAAGTACCAGGGTTCGCCACTCAGGTGCTCTTCCGGCGAGATCAGATGGTCGGCGACGCTCCGCTCCTGAGGTAGGGGAGAGTGAAACGGCCGCCGGCGCGCTCGTCGCCCAGCGCCGGTGGCCGCCTTTGTTCTTGAGCGTTTCTTGAGCGCACGGCGCCAGGGTCTGTCTCGTAAACACGACGCGCTGACCAGGAGGCCGGCGCAGGAGAAGGAGGTTCGGAATGAATGCACTACGGATGAAGCGGCCCAGCCCGGCGTTCGTTGTGGCCATGGTCGCTCTCTTTGTGGCACTGGGCGGAACGGCCGGTGCGGTCGTAACGGCAGCTGTCCCGCTCGCCAAGCGAGCGCTCGTCGCCGACAACGCGAAGAAGCTTGGCGGACAGACGTCCGCGCAGATCGTCTCGCGAGCCGCGTCGCAGGCGGCTAGCGCGCCCGGACCGGCGAGCACCGCCGCGGGCCTCGTGACGACCGTTTCTCAGTCCGTCGGCACGTTCGCGCCGGGCTTTGAAGCCGCCGTCTCTGTCGTTTGCGCCTCCGGGAAGAAGGTCATCGGAGGAGGCTTCTCTTCGGACGGGGCTGTGTACAACTTGGACTCCCATCCGGCGAACGACACGACCTGGCGACTCTATCTCGTCAACGGAGACGAAACGCAACCGGCACCGAACACGACGGTCTACGCCGTCTGCATCGGGTAGGGGGAGGAAGGCCTGGCTGCCGGCGCGCACTGCGTCCCGCGCCGGCGGCCGGCTCTCTCTGTTTGCAACGCCTTAACGCCCGTTCTAACCCCCCGTTCACATCCACGCGGCTATAAGGGCGATGTGGCGTCCCCGAGAAGCCGGCCGCTCGCCGTCGTCGTCTCGGGCGCGGTTCTCGTCGCGGCTCTCGTCGTCGCGGCCTTTCATGCAACTTCGGCGACATCGCCCTCGATCCAGCCCGCGTACGCCAGATCGATCGACGCCACGCCCGGGACTGCACTGCGCACCGAAGGTCTCGCACGTGCTGCAGCCACGTCTCGTGGCGGTCCTATCACGACCTCGACGGGAGAGACCGTGAGGGTCCTTGTTTCCGACACGCTGCCGGTCGAGACGTCGACACCCGAAGGCTGGGCTGAGTTCCTCACCGGGCTGACCCATGGGCCGGAGATCACCCTGCTCACTACCCACATCGCCACGCTCGACGAGGTTCAAGAGATCTGCGGCAGCAGAGCGCTCGGCTGCTATGCACGCGATCAAATGGTCGCGCTCGGCGATACGAACATTCCCGACGTGAGCCCGGAGGAGGTCGTCCGTCACGAGTACGGGCACCACATCGCGATGCACCGGCTCAACACGCCGTGGGTTGCCCTCGACTGGGGACCGAAGCGGTGGGCGAGCTCTGCGGACGTGTGCGCCCGCGTCACGCGCAAGGAGGCGTTCCCCGGAAACGAAGGGTCGAACTACGCCCGGAACCCGGGGGAGGCGTGGGCCGAGACGTACCGACTCATGGACGAGCGCAAGGCCGGGATCACCACGGCGACCTGGCCGATCATTGCGCAGAGCTTCTATCCGAGCGAAGCAGCGCTGCAGGCGGCCGAGCGAGACGTCCTCCAGCCGTGGACCGCAGGCAAGTCGACGCTCTCGACTCGTGTCTTCGGCAAGGCGACGAAGAAGGTGTGGTGGATTCCGCTGCAGACGCCGCTCGATGGCGACCTTCGGATCAGCGCGACGCTTCCCAGCGCTGGAAGTCACGAGGTCGCACTCGTCGCCGCCAATCGCCGCACTGTGATCCGACGCGCGCAATGGGTCGGACAGCGCGTGAAGAGGCTGACCGGCTCCGTTTGTGGTCAGCGCACGCTCTTCGTTCGCGTCACGCAAAGCGGCGCTCTTGGGCGAGTCCTGGTGTCGGCGGCTACCCCGTGACTCGAGTCATCGTCGCGGCGACTCTGCTCGTCGCATCCGTTGCGATCGCCGGCACGACCGCTGTTCACCACGGAGACCTGAGCGGAGACGGTCTTACGATGAGGACTTCGGCACGAGCCGACGTCGCCGGACTTGCTTTGCCTGGGAGCTCGGCACGCGCCGCGTCCACATGGTGCGGCGCCGCGTCGCAGATCGACCGCGTCCCGAATGCGATCGCAGGCAATCCGGTGCACTGGGTGTACGCGGTCCCTTCGGATGGGCAGGATCGGCTGTCGACTATCGGGAGCGCCATGCAGACGGACGGCGACGAGATCGCTGCCTGGTGGCGCACGCAGGACACGACTCGCCTCCCTCGGTACGACCTGACTCAGTTCCCATGCGGGCTCCAGCTCGACATCACGACGGTTCGCTTGCCGCAGTCGGGCGCCCAGCTCGAGTCTCTCGACGGAAGATTCACCGCAGTCTTCAACGCGTTGGATGCGGCGGCGCTCCGCTCGTCGTTCACCAAATACCTCGTCTACTACGACGGCCCTGTCTCCGACAGCGACAGCAACGTGTGCGGCCAGGGTGGGAGTGATCCGTCTGGCTTCGGGCTTGCCGTCGTCTACTACCAGGCTTGCACCGGTGTCTCTACCGCAGCCGTCGCCGTACACGAGGTGGTGCACACGCTCGGTGCGGTTCCCCGAGGTGCGCCCAACGAGTGCTCCGGCGAGGACAGTGGGCACACCTGTGACAACGCGACCGACCTGTTGTACCCCTCCATCGGCGACGAGCCCCTCTCCGCCAAGGCGCTCGATCCCGGGCGAGACGACTACTACGGTCATGCCGGAGCGTGGCCCGACACTCAGGACTCGCCTTGGCTCGTGCGACTCGACAACCAGGCGCCGTTCGCGCTTTCGATCTCAGGCCCCGGGTCGGTCTCCGCCGATGTGCCAGGCCTGCAGTGCGCCCAGAGCTGTAGCACGACGTGGAACTCGGGCACGCGGCTCGCGCTAACGGCGACCCCTAACCCGGGCGCGAAGCTCGTCCGCTGGGGAGCGGCCTGTGTCGGCTCGGCAGGCTGCACGGTCACGGTCGGGTCCGGCTCGAGCCTGTCGGCGCTCTTCGCTCCGGCCACCTTTAACCTGGCCGTGCGTGTCTCGGGGCAGGGCGCGGTGCGCAGCTCCCGTTCGGGGATCACGTGCCGCCCCCGCTGCTCTGCGAAGTTCCCCTCGTACTCGCCGGTCACCCTCAAGGCGACGGCAGCGAAGGGTTGGAAGTTTCGTACCTGGAGTGGCGCTTGCCGTGGATCGAAGCGCTCTTGCACGGTGCCGATGACGGCAGCGGCGAGCGCTCGGGCCGTGTTCGTTCGAGCCTGATCGTTCTACCGGGAGGGCCAGGATTGATCAGGTAGCGTCCTAGAACGTGGAGGCGAAACACGACGTCGTGGTCGTCGGAGCAGGCTGCGCAGGGATGCGCGCAGCGATCGAGGCCTTCGACGCCGGTGCCGATGTGGCGATGCTGTCGAAGATCCACCCGGTTCGAAGCCACTCGGGAGCGGCAGAGGGCGGGATCAACGCGGCGCTCGGAAACGCCTCCGAGGACGACCCCGAGAAGCACGCGTTCGACACGGTCAAGGGCTCCGACTACCTCGGCGACCAGGACGCGATCGAGATCCTCTGCCAGGAGGCGCCCGACGACGTCTACCAGCTCGAGCATTGGGGGGCGGTCTTCTCACGGACACCGGACGGGCGCATCGCTCAGCGACCCTTCGGGGCCGCCGGCGAGCCGCGGACGGCATACGCCGCTGACATCACCGGCCACGTCCTCATCCACGTCCTCTACGAGCAGGTGATGAAGCGCGACATCCCGACGTACGAGGAGTACTTCGCGTGGAAGCTCGTCGTGGACGACGGGCGCTGCCAGGGCGTCATCGCATGGGATCTCCTCGGCGGGGGGCTCAAGTCGATCGGCGCGAAGACCGTGATCCTCGCGACGGGCGGCGCAGGGCGCTTGTACACCGGGACGACGAACGCGTACGCGTGCACCGGAGACGGGATGACGATGGCGCTTCGCGCAGGCGTCGCCCTCAAGGACATGGAGATGATGCAGTTCCATCCCACGACGCTCGCGCCAACCGGCGTGCTCATCACCGAGGGCTGCCGCGGCGAAGGCGCGTACCTGCTCAACTCGCAGGCCGAGCGATTTCTCGTCCGCTACGCGCCGAACGCGATGGAGCTCGCCTCGCGCGACGTCATCTCACGCGCGGAGCAGACCGAGATCGACTCCGGGCGAGGCCTGGACGGCAACGTCCTGCTCGACCTGCGTCACCTGGGCGCGGAGAAGATCCTCGAGCGTTTGCACGGCACACGCGAGCTTTCCATGACCTTTGCGGGCGTCGACCCGATCTACGAGCCGATCCCCGTGCGGCCCGGCGCCCACTACCACATGGGTGGCGTTGACACGGACGTCTGGGGCCGCACCTCCCTCGAGGGGCTCTACGCCGCGGGTGAGGTCGCGTGCGTCTCCGTCCACGGTGCCAATCGGCTCGGTGGCAACGCGCTCATGGAGACGATCACGTATGGAAAGCGCGTCGGTCGGCACGCTTCCGAGTGGGCGCTCGCAAACACGACGGTCGAGGTCCCTACCTCGGTCGAGGCCGACGCCGAGCGGGAGCTGAAGACCCTCCTCGACCGCACCGACGGCGAGCGCCCGTGGCGGATTCGCGACGAGCTCGCCGAGACGATGCACGTGAACTTCGGCGTGTTTCGCCGCGAGGAGCAGATGCTCGAGCAGGGGACGATCGTCCAGGGGCTCCGAGAACGCTACGAGCAGGTCGTCGTCGACGACAAGGGCGAGGTCTTCAACAGCGATCTCACGCAGGCGCTCGAGCTCGGCTTCCTGCTCGAGCTCGCCGAGTGCATGGTCGTCTCCGGGCTCGCCCGGAAGGAAAGCCGTGGCGCGCACGCGCGACCGTACGACTACCCGGACCGCGACGACGAGAACTACCTCCGACATACCCTGGTCACGTGGAAGGATGGAGCGCCCGAGCTCGACTGGCAGCCGGTGACGATGACGAAGTGGCAGCCGCAGGAGAGGACGTACTAGTGGAGGTGACTCGATGAAGATGGCTCTGAAGATCCAGCGCTACGACCCGATCGCCGGCGAGCGAGCCGTGAAGGAGTACGAGGTGGACGCTCCCGACTGGGCGACCCTCCTCGACGTTCTCGACATCGTCAAGGACAAGCACGACGGGACGCTCGCCTACCGCAAGAGCTGCCGCATGATGATCTGCGGCTCCTGCGGCATGCGCATGGACGGAGCTGCGGTCCTCGCATGCAAGACGCGGATGGTCGAGATCGCCGAGTCAGGCCATGTTCCGGTGATCTCGGCCATGGGGAACATGCCGATCGTCAAGGACCTCGTCGTCGACATGGAGCCCTTCTGGGGCAAGATCCGTGCCGTCACGCCGTTTCTCCAGCCTGGTTACGCCGACCCAGGCGAGAAGGAGAACGTCGTTTCCCAGGAGCGCATGGACGTGATCCACAAGGAGTCGCTCTGCATCATGTGCGGCTGCTGCGTCTCCGAATGCAACTCGATGGAGGCCGATCCCGAGTTCCTCGGCCCGGCCGCACTCGCCAAGGGCATGCGGTTCGTCGGTGACGCGCGCGATCAGGCCACCGTCGAGCGCCTTCAGGAGTACTCGGGCGACCACGGGATCTGGGACTGCACCCGCTGCTACTTCTGCCAGGAGCGTTGCCCCAAAGGCGTTGATCCACGCGATGCGATCGCGAAGCTCGGCGCGGAAGCGATGCGCGAGGGAATCGACTCCGATATGGGCGCCAAGCATGCGAAGTGGTTCGTGACCTCGGCGAAGACGACGGGCTGGCTACGGGAGACCGAGCTCGTGCCGAAGACGCAGGGTGTCGCCAAGTCGTTGAAGGAGGTCAAGTTCGCGATGGGGTTGCTTCGGCACGGCAAGGTTCCGCCTCCCGTGCCGCCGCACGTCGCCAAGCACGTCGGAGAGGCGCGGGCGTTGTACGACATCGTCAAGCTCGAGGGACGTAAAGGCGCGGCAGGGATCGTGCAGAGCGAGCACGCCCTCTCGCGGCTCGAGTTCGTCCAGGAGAGCGGCGAGGAGGCGCGCGACCCGTACGGGCCGGAGTCGTTCCCGGCACCGCTTCCACCGGATGAAGAGGGAGCCTCGACGTGAGGACCGTGGCCTACTACAAGGGCTGCCTCGCGTCGCTCTCGGCGAAGGAGCTCGACACGTCGACCCAGGCGCTCGCGCCGAAGGTCGGGCTCGAGCTGATCGAGCTCGAGGCGGTGACGTGTTGTGGCGCCGGCGACATCCACGAGGCCGAGCCCGACTTCTACCTGCACCTGAACGCGCGGATCCTCGCGTACGCGGAGGCCACGGGTGCCGACACGCTGATGACGGTGTGCAACGTCTGCACGCTCAACCTCCGGCAGGCGAACCACGCGCTGAAGGGCGATCCCGCGTTGCTCGGACGCGTGAACGACAATCTCGTCTCGGTCGGTGCTCCCTCGTATACGGGAGGCGTCGACGTCATGCACCTCCTCTGGCTCATCTCGGTGGGCGAGGGATACGAGCTCCTCAAGGACGCCGCGCACAAAGGGCTCAAAGGGCTCAAGGTCGCGCCCTTCTACGGCTGCCAGATCCTCCGTCCGTCGAAGCTCCTCGGCTTCGAGGATCCCGACAAGCCCGAGTCGCTCGAGCGGATCATCGCGGCGTGCGGTGGCGAGGCGGTCGACTATCCCGCCAAGATCAAGTGCTGCGGCTTCCCGATCATCCAGGCTCGCGAGGACGTTGCTCTCGCGGAGCTCATCCAGCCGATCGAGGAAGCGAAGGCAGCGGGCGCCGACGCGATGGTGACGCCGTGCCCGCTCTGCCATCTCTCGCTCGACGCGTGGCAGTCGAAGCTGAAGCAGAAGACGGGCAAGGACTTCCAGATGCCCATCCTCCACCTCTCGCAGCTGATCGGCGTTGCGGCCGGGCTCGACAGCTCCGAGCTCAAGTTCAAGCGCCACGTTGTCTCGGTGGATCCGGTCACCGAGAAGCTCGCAGTCTGAGCCGCTGGCGGCAACCCGAGCCGTTGGGTTCGTTCCCAAGTCACACTTTGAAACTGGGACCTGAGAGAGCGTAGATGGGCGGATGGATCCTCGGCGCCCTCCTGGCCGTCGCTGCGGTCCTGTTCGCCTGGGGATGGTTCGAGGCGGGGTGGCTCCGTCGCCGGGTTGTCGAGATCGAGCTCGAGGGGGTCTCGCCCGAGCTCGACGGCGTCCGGATCGCGCACCTCTCCGATCTCCACCTCGGGGTGCCTTCGCGCGGCCGGCGCGCGGTCGAGGATGCCGTTGCCTGGGTTGTGGAACGGCGGCCGGATCTGGTCTGCATCACAGGCGATCTTGTGTCGCGCCGTCGAGGGATGCCGCTGCTGGAGCGCCTACTTGGCGAGCTCGGCTCGTGCTACGTGGTCCTTGGAAATCACGACTATGCCGACAGCCGCGACCCGTTCTCGCAGCGCATCGACCCGGCTGCGATCGACGCGCTCGACGGTGTCGTGCTCCTGGGAGACGAGAGCGTCGAGCGTGAGCTTCGCGGGCTACGCGTGCAGATCGTCGGCGTCGACCCACAAACCTATGCGGCGCGAGACGCGCGCCCGCACGAGCTCGCAGACCCGGCTACGAGCCTGAGAATCCTCCTCTGCCACTTTCCGGGAATCGTGCGAAGCAGCTCCGATGCGTTTCACCTGATCCTCGGGGGTCACTTCCACGCCGGGCAGATCGTCGTCCCCTTCCCGGGCGGAGGGCTTCGCCTCGCGCACCTCAACTCTCGTGATACCAACGGCGTCTACCGGTACGGCTCGTCGGTGCTCCACGTCTCGCCCGGGCTCGGCACGACGTTCGTCCCGTTCCGGTTCTTCGCCAGGCCGGAGGTGACGGAGCTGGTTGTACGATCGAGCTGATGGAGGAGCAGTCCCTCATCTCGTCCGAAGTCCTCGCGCGTTATGCAGCCGACGCCGCCCGTGAGGTGTCAGGAGTGGCGGGTCTTGCCGAGAGCTCGATGCATCGTGATCGGCCGGTCGAGATCTCGGGATCGAGCGATTCGACGGAGATCACGGTGCACGTCCAGCTCGAGTGGGGGTCGAGCGCGGCCGACGTGGCTCGAGAAGTGCAGCGGCGGGTCGCCGAGTATCTGGAGCGAATGGCAAAGCTGACGATCGCCTCCGTCGACGTCGTCATCGCCGGCGTCGGCCCTCCGCCTGCGAAGCAATGACGTCTCGGCTGGCCGGGCTCACGGGCGCGACTCTCGAGACCGTGCCCGCGGTGTGCCAGTCGTGCGTGTGGTGGCAGAGCCGCGGCAACCGCGAGCCCGAGAAGAGAAAGTGGGTCGAGCGAGCCGAGGAGGAATGGGGAGCCTGGGGGACGATCTACCGCGACGACGACGGCCGCGTTCTCGGCTCGATGCAGTATGGCCCTGCGCAGCTCTTCCCGCGCGCTGCGGATCTCCCGGCGGGGCCGCCGTCGGACGACGCGGTGCTCGTCACGTGTGCGTATCTGCTGTCGGACTCCCAGCCCTGGGTCGAGCAGTCGCTCTTCCTTGCCGCGATCGGCGAGTCGCGTGACAAAGGCGCGAACGCGCTCGAGGCGTTCGCGTACCGCTATCGCGAGGGAGCCTCCGCCACGGACCGGTTCCTCGTCCATCGCACGGTGTTCCCGCGCGACTTCCTGGCCGACTTCGGCTTCCGCACGGTTCGTTCGGCCGGGCGGATCGAGCTCACTCGTCTCGCGCTCGGGGGGTTGCAGCCGGTGGAGGAGGGCGCGCGAGAGAAGGTCTTGCGGGTCGTGCAGGAGGCGTTCCAGCCCGCTCCGGCGCCAGCGCCTCCGGGCGGCGGCTAGCTGACTACGCTGCCGAGCGCTCTCGGAGCGCGAGCTCGGCGATCTGGATCGCATTCAGCGCGGCACCCTTACGGAGGTTGTCGCAGGCGACGAAGAGCGCTAACCCGTTCTCGACCGTCGGGTCCGCACGTATTCGTCCAACGAGCACGTCGTCGATACCCGACCGCCTTGGCCGGAGTCGGAAACTCGTCGAACCGAAGGCCGCTGGCCTCGCTGAGGACCTCCCTCGCTTCCGCCATCGAGAGCGGATGTTCGGTCTCGACCCAGAGAGCTTCTGCATGACCGACCAAAACCGGCACGCGAACGCACGTCGCACTGATCGGGAGGTCCGGGAGCTCGAGGATCTTGCGTGTCTCGGCCCGGATCTTCGCTTCCTCATCGAACTCGACTCCGTCGAAGGCCCAGTCCATCCGGAGGTCGTGTTCCTCTACCGGCTCTCCGCGGAGTCGGTCCATCGCCGATGCACCGGCACCGGACACCGACTGGTACGTCGCCACGCGCACACGGCGGAGTCCCGCGGCGTCCCGCAGTGGTGCGAGCGCCATCGCCAATGGGATCGAGCAGCAGTTCGGGTTGGCGACGATTCCGTCGTTCTCGTGTGCCCGATCGCCGTTCACCTCGGGCACGACGAGCGGAACGCCGTGCTCGAGCCGGAAAGCGGAGGACTTGTCGACGCAGAGTGCGCCTCCCGCCGCTGCGACCGGAACGAGCTGTTGGCTCGCGGTCGCTCCGACGGAGAAGAGGCAGAGGTCGAGATCCCCGGCGCCCAGTACCTCTGGGGTCGCTTCCTCTACCGTCAAGTCATCGAGCGTGGAGCCGGCGGAGCGAGCAGACGCGAAGGCGCGGACGTCACCGTAGCCTCGCTCGCGAAGAAGAGCGAGCGTCACCGTGCCGACTGCACCCGTCGCTCCCACGACGGCGACACGCGTACGCCTGGTCACGGATCTCCCTCGGCGGAGCCCATCGTCACCACCGCCGCAGTGTACGGACGTGCTCGGGCGGCCCGAAAGAAGTCCCAAAAAGGCCGAAAAATAGTGAACCGGCTGACCCGAGGGCCCTCCGGTTCACTGCGCGCAATCTATGAAGGTCGGCCACCGGATGCAAGAGGCTCCGTAACCGGAGTGACGCAATTTGCGTGAAAAACGGTGAGCTACATCTCGCGGCGCCCGGCGAGCGCTCGCCCGAGCGTGACCTCGTCTGCGTACTCGAGGTCGCCTCCGACCGGGAGCCCGCTCGCGAGCCGCGTCACCTGCACCTTCCCGCGCAGGCGATCGGCGAGATAGGCTGCCGTGGCCTCGCCGGTCATCGTCGGGTTGGTGGCGAGCACGACCTCGGCGACGCCGTTTCTTCGACCCGGCTGAGCAGCCCCTCGATGCGGAGATCCGATGGCTCGACCCCGTCGAGAGGCGAGAGCGCGCCACCGAGGACGTGGTAGAGGCCCCGAAACTCCCCTGTTCGCTCGACCGAGACCACGTCGACCGGCTGCTCGACGACGCAGATGACGGTGCGATCGCGCCGCGCGTCGGCGCAGACGCCGCACAGCTCCTCCTCGGTCAGGTTCCCGCATTCGCGGCAGAACCGAACGCGTGCCTTCACCTCCTCGATCGCACGCGAGAGCTCGAGCGCATCCTCGGGTCGGGCGGAGAGGAGGTGGAAGGCGAGGCGTTGTGCGGAGCGCCGCCCGATCCCGGGCAGCTTCGTCAGCTGGGTTACGAGGTTCTCGACGGCCGGGCTGAGCACGCCGGGAGCCTAGCCGTCTGCTTCGGACACGCTGTTTAGCTGCCGGGCAGCAACCCGCCGAGCCCGCCCAGATCGCCAGGGATGAGCCCCGACATCTTCGACTCCATCAGTCCGCGCGCGGAGCGAAGCGCCTCGTTCACCGCGGCAAGGACGAGGTCGGCGAGGAGCTCCGGGTCGTCCGGATCGATCGCTCGCGGATCGATCGTGATGGACACGACCTCGCCGGCGCCGTTCGCCTTCACCGTCACCATGCCGCCGCCGGCTGAGGCTTCGACGATCTCGCTCGCCGCCTCTTCCTGCACCTTCGCGAGCTCGGTCTGCATCCGCTGCGCCTCTTGGAGCATCTTGTTCATGTCGAAGTTCACTGCGTCGTCAGCCACCTCTTCCGCGTCGAAGGTTTCCTTGAGCGCTTCGATGAATCTTCTTCGCGAGGTGGCTCGTCCTCCTCGTTCCGACGGTCCTCCTCGGATTCGCCGGTCTCGAGCACGACCGCAAGCTTGCGCCCCGTGACCTCGTAGAGAGCCTCGCGCAGCAGCCCGATGTTCTGCGGCTCGGCGATCTGGCGGCGGTGGAAGTCCGCACCTGCGGGGAACTCGAGGGTGAGCGTGTCGCCGGCGAGTTCGGTCGGCGTCGCCTCCGTGAGGAGGCTCGCGATGGGGATCGAGCGCTCGCGCACGGCCTCGACGATGCTGCGCTGCCACGCGTCGGCGACTTGCTCCAGCTCGATCGAGGGAGCCTCAGCGTCCTGGGCCCGGGGAGGAGGGCTTTCCGCGGTCGGCACCTCCTCGGCACGCGCGACGGCCGAAGTCACCTGATGCGCGGAGGCAGGCGCTCGATTCTCGAGCAGCTCCACCCGATGTGCCAGCGACTCGCGCGAGAGATCCGCATGCGGCCGCGTCACCTTGACGATGGCCAGCTCGAGCGGGAGCCGCGGATCGCCACCCTGGCGAATGTCGTCGAGAGCGACGGCGAGCAGGTCGATCAGCCGTAGGACTGTCGGTTCGGGAAGCTGGTTGGCCTGCTCCCGCAGGAGCTCCTTCGTCTCCTGCGTCACCGGCAGAGACTCGGGGACGTGACCCATGTGCTGGACGAGCAGGAGATGCCGGAGGTGCTCGAGCAGGTCGGTGACGAGGCGGCCGAGGTCCTGTCCCTGCTCCGCGAGCTCCTCGATGAAGACGAGCGCACCGGCCGTGTCCCTGTCGACGACCATGTCGCAGAGTCGGAGTAGCGACTCCTCCTCGACCGCGCCCGCGAGCTGGAGCACTGCCTGTGCGTCGACGGAGTTGTTCGTGGCAGCGGCGAGCTGGTCGAGAGTCGAGACCGCGTCGCGGAACGAGCCGCGCGCGCCGCGTGCGATCAGCGACAGGGCCGAGTCCGGTGCCTGGATCCCCTCCCCGTCGGCGACGCGGCGTAGGAGCGTCACGAGCTCGGGAAGCCGCGGCCGCTGGAAGGCAAATGTCTGACAGCGCGAACGCACGGTTGGGATGACCTTCACGAGGTCGGTCGTGCAGAAGACGAACAGGAGGTGGGGCGGGGGCTCTTCGATCAGCTTCAGCAGCGCGTTCCAGGCGGCATCCGTGAGCTGGTGCGCCTCGTCGAGGATGTAGACCTTGTAGCGCCCCTCGACAGGTTGCAAGACCACGCGCTCGCGGATCTCGCGAATGTCGTCGATCCCGCGCTGAGAAGCGGCGTCCATCTCGACCACGTCGAGGGAGGTTCCGTTGGCGATCGCCACACATACGTGGCAGGTCTTGTCCGGGGACGGCGAGGGCCCCGACGTGCCCATGCAGTTGAGAGCCTTCGCGAGAATCCGCGCCATCGACGTCTTTCCGGTGCCGCGCGGTCCCGCGAAGAGATACGCCTGTCGGACCTGGTCGTTCTCGATCGCGTTCTGGAGCGTCCGCACGACCGCCTCCTGCCCGACGACTTCGTCGAAGCCCTGGGGCGGTACTTCCGGTAGAGCGCGGTCATGCCGGGGATTCAAGCACTAGAAGTGCGGGCATGGCGTGACGTCGTGGATCCACCGGACGATCGCCGTGACGACCGATGCACACGCGAACGCGACGTTGTAGGTCGGCTGCCGCCTCGCGGAGACAAACATTCCGAGGATCGCGAGCATGAGCAGCACGGCGAGCGGGCCGGAGCCCTCTGTGGTATTCGCCCGACACTCTCGCGGCTCCCGCCTGGAGCAGGATGGGCATGAACCGCGTACCTCCGAAGACAGGCCTTCGCAGAGCGGCGGGTAGAGCGTTCCTGAGTTGGCATGCGCGGCGAGCGCCATCCACGTCGCTGAGACGTGGTCGATCGCGTAGCCGTCCGTGTGCGCGATCGCGGTGACGAGCCAGGAGCCGACCACGAGGACGCTCATCCCGAGCGGCGAGAGCATCACCACTAGCTCGGGACGCCCGCGCGGAACAATAACTTGGTCGAGGCGCATGCTCTCTCGCGCGCGTCGTCTCGGGGTTCACGGCCAGCTCACGCGGCCGCGCACGCCTCGCAACGCATCAGCCGCGGACGATCGCGTCGCGGACCGTTGCGAATCCGTACTTGTTCTCGTCGTAGGCACGGAGGCGGACTCCGTAGAGGCTACGACGGGCGAGACCGACGCGGCGTGCGAGCGCGGCTCGCGAAGCCAGGCGTCCGCTGCGACGCGCGGCGGTGGTCGTGTCCGCATAGACGAACGAGGTGAAGTGGCCGGTCTCGATGAGAAGCTCGCGCACGACGCGCTCGGGGCCGGGCCAGACGAAGGTGTCGTGGAGCGCGACGACGGCGTCCGGCCGGAGGTGGGGCTGCCAGAGCAGGTAGTCGCGTCGCACGCTCTCGTATTCGTGGTCACCGTCGATCCACAGGAGCGAGATCGCCCCGGACCACTCGGCTGCCACCGCCTCGGACGTCGCGACGAGCACCGTCGTTTGGTCTGCGACCCCCGCGCGCTCGAGGTTCGCGCGCAAGATCTGATCCGTGGTCTCGCCCTCACCGCGGAGGTGCGTTCCCGTGTGCGGGTCGATCGCGACGACGCGCGCTCCACGGCCCGCCTGCGCCCCCGCAGCCAACCAGATCGTTGACTTGCCGTGCCAGCTGCCGATCTCGACGATGTCTCCGGCCGGATCGGCCTCGGCCGCCAGGCGGTAGAGCAGCCGGCCCTCCTGCGGATCCAGCCATCCCTCCACTCCGGCCACGATCCGCTCTACGTCTTCCGGAAGGAGATGCCGATCTACCATGCCTGTGGTCGCGTTCATCGAGACCAGTTCGATCTCTACTGCCGAGTCGATCGTCCGTCAACCATCGACGGGTCGCGCTCCGACCGCGAACTTGACGGAAACGGTACTTTCTCCCAGGATTCGTGAAGGGGGAGGAGGCTCACATCCAAGCTGCGGTACCAGCTGACGATCACCGGACGGAGGTCCGTCCGGACGGCGTTTCGACGCTTCGCCTCTACGTGCAGGCGGTCTGGCGGCGGAAGTGGCTCGTGCTGGTCCCGCTCGTCCTTCTTCCGCTCGTGACGCTCCTCGCGAGCCTCCGTCAGCCGTCGGTCTACGAGGCATCGGCAGATGTCCTCGTCAATCGGCAGGAGGCGGCGACGACCACATTGATCGGCCAGACGCCGGTGCTCGACGACCCGAGGCGGACGATGGAGACGCAAGTCCTGCTCGCGAGTGTTCCGGAGGTCCTCGAGCGAACGATCGAGGCGGCGGGCGTCACCGGATCTGTCGCCGGGGAGTTGCGCGACAAGCTCGACTGTCTTTCCCACTGGCGGACATCCTGCGGTTCGTCGTCTCCGATGAAGATCCCGGTCGTGCGGCGCGGCTTGCGAGCGAGTACGCACGAGAGTTCGTCCGCTACAGGCGGGAGCTCGACACGGTCGGCCTCGAAGCGACGCTGGCGCAGGTCACGCGCCAGATCGAGCAGCTCGAAGCCGCCGGCAACGTGAACTCGCCGCTCTACGTGAGGCTCGCGGACCGTGAGCAGCAGCTCGAGTCGCTCACGGCGCTCCGTACCTCGAACGTCTCGGTCGTGCAGACCTCGACCGCGGGCGACGCCGAGCAGGTCGCGCCACGGCCCCGCCGCAACGCTGCGCTCGCCCTCGTCGCGGGTCTCGTCGTCGGCCTGATCCTCGTCTTCCTCTGGGAGACGCTCAGCACGAGACCTCGCTCCGCCCAGGAGTTCGAGGATCTCCTTGGCATGCCGTTCCTCGCCCGACTGAAAGCCGGTCGCGGCGGGTCCTCGCTCCTCACGCATGCTGCGACCGGCGGCGAGGCGGACGCCGTCCACACGCTCCGCACGAATCTCGAGCTGGCCAGCAGCGCAGTCGGGGGAGCCCGGAAGATCATGGTCACGAGCGCGCGAGCCGGTGAGGGAAAGAGCGCAACCACCGCGCAGCTCGGAATCGCGCTCGCACGCGCAGGGCGCCACGTCACGCTCGTGGACCTCGATCTACGGGAGCTCGGCGCTCACGCGGCTCATGGGACTCGACGAGCCGGCGAGGCGTCACGTCGCTCGTCCGAGGGGACTGCGAGCTCGCCGAGGCACTCGTCGCGATACCGCTCGACCAAGCTGGACGAGCCAGGCGGCCCGCGGCCGCGACGAACGGCCGTCGCGACTTCGGTGCGCTCCTCGAGGTCGTCGGCTCCGGTCCTCGGCGCGGCCATCCGTCCGAGATCCTGAGCTCGACGGCGCTCGCCTCCGTCCTCGACGAGCTCGAGCAACGCGCAGACATCGTGCTCGTGAAGACGCCGCCCCTCCTCGACGCCCCGGATGCCGCCTCGGTCGCGTCGCGACTGGACGGGCTCCTCCTCGTCGTGAGCTCTCGCGATGCGCAGCGGCCCCACGTTGGCGGACGTTCGTCGCACGGTCGATGCATGGCCGCTCGCCAAGCTGGGCTTCGCGCTGACCGAGGGGGGCGACGAGCGGCCGTACGGTCGCCAGCTCCGCCGGGGCAGGGCGCCCGCGCCGACGCGGGCCGGCGACCCGGAGCACGTGGCATGAAAGGCACGGCGACCCGTCGAGACCTGTCCCACGAGGCTCTGACGCCTGGCGTCGCGTCGGCCCGCGCTACCGGCCGTCATCGCCGCGGCTGGCTCGTTCGACGGATGCTCATGCTCGCGGACGTCGCAGGGCTGACCCTCGCGTTCGCGCTATCCGTCCTCCTCTTCCGGACCACCGTCGGGCCCGACGACCCGATCGAGCACAGCCGCGAGATCCCACTCTTCCTCGTGACGCTTCCCGGCTGGGTCCTGCTGGCTCGGCTGCACGGCCTCTACGATCGCGACGAGGAGCGCGCGAGTCATTCCACGCTCGACGATCTCGTCGGCGTCTTCCAGCTCGTGACGGTCGGGACGTTCCTCTTCTTCGCGGCCTCGTGGGTGACGGGGCTCGCGAAGCCGTACCCGCCCAAGCTGCTCACGTTCTGGGTACTCGCGATCGCGTTGGTCGCGCTCGCGCGCGTCGGCGCCAGGGCGTTCGCCCGCACGAGGCCCGCGTACGTGCAGAACGCCGTCATCGTCGGCGTCGACCCGGTCGCGAAGCTCGTTGCGCGCAAGATCCTCCGCCACGACGAGTACGGAGTGAACATCGTCGGCTTCGTCGATTCGGCGTCGGATCGCGGGAGCCAGGTGCTCGACGGCTTGACGGTGCTCGGCCCTCCCGATGAGCTGCCCGAGATCGTTCGGTCGCTCGACATCGAGCGCGTCGTCGTCGCGTTCTTCGACAGGCCGATCGACGAGGCGATCGATCTCGTGCGCTGGGCGAAGAACCTCCGAGTCCAGATCGACATCGTGCCGAGGCTCTTCGGCGCCGTGGATCCACGTGCGCAGATCCACACGCTCGAGGGGTTCCCTCTCATCGGTCTGCCGCCGGCGCGTCTGTGGCGATCGTCGCTCTCCATCAAGCGATCGCTCGACATACTGCTCGCAGCGCTCGGCCTGATCGTGCTCGCGCCGCTCTTCGCGTTCCTCGCGCTCCGCGTGAAGACCGGGTCACCGGGACCCGTCTTCTACAAGCACGAACGCGTCGGCCAGAACGGCAAGCCGTTCAAGCTGATCAAGTTCCGCACGATGTACCTCGAACACTCCATCGGAGAGGGCTACGGTGGAGAGGCCGCGGTCGGCGAGCTGCAGCGCCTCCTCGAGGAGCCTGCCGCGCGCGAAGAGTTCGAGCGGACGCACAAGCTCGCGGACGACCCTCGAGTGACGCGGTTCGGACGTTTCCTCAGACGCACGTCGCTGGACGAGCTCCCACAGCTCCTCAACGTGGTCCTCGGGGACATGAGCCTCGTCGGACCGCGACCGGTGACGGAGTCCGAGCTCGGCCGCTACCACGACGACGTGACGACGCTCCTCAGCTTCCGGCCCGGCGTCACGGGCTACTGGCAGATCAACGGCCGCTCGCGAACGAGCTACGAGGAGCGCGTCCGTCTTGATCTCGCGTACGTCCGCGGCTGGTCGCTCAAGCTCGACCTCGCGGTTCTCGGGAAGACCGCGTGGACACTGGTCAAGGGGCACGGGGCGTATTGAGCCCGTGGCCGCGGCCCGCCGCCGGGGACCGGGCCTCAACGCCGACGACCGACATGGAGAGCACGATCTCTGCGGTGACGGTGCCGCCGCGCGTGGCAGCCAAGGAGTGGATCGAGAATCGCGCCCCGAGCGGTTGGCTCCCGGGGCTCGATCTTCGCGAGCTCTGGAGCTTTCGCGAGCTCGCGCTTGTTCTCGCGCTGCGCGATCTCAGGGTCCGGTACAAGCAGACGCTCCTCGGCGTCGCCTGGGTCGTCGTCCAGCCGCTCGCCGCGGCTGCGATCTTCACGATCGTCTTCGGGCGTCTGGCCGGCTTGCCGAGCGACGGGTTGCCGTATGCGGTTTTCGTCTACTCCGGGCTCGTGCTCTGGGCGTACTTCTCGGGTGCGCTCGACTCGGTGGCACAGAGCCTCGTCCAGAACCGCGATCTCGTCACGAAGACGTACTTCCCCGCCCTCGTCGTGCCGCTTGCGCTGGCACTCCCCGGTCTGGCCGACCTGCTCGTCTCGCTCGTCGTGGTTGCAATCTTCATGGTCGCCTACGGGGTCACGCCGAGCGCCGCGCTCGTTCTGCTGCCGTTCTGGATCCTCGCGTGCGTGCTCGTCGTCGTCGCGGCAGGCCTCTGGCTGTCCGCGCTCAACGTGCAGTACCGCGACGTGCGGCACACGATGACGTTCCTGCTCCAGGTCTGGCTCTTCGCGAGCCCGGTCGTCTATGCCAGCTCGCTCGTCGAGGGCGCCTGGCGATACGTCTACGCCCTCAACCCGATGGTGACCGTTCTCGACGGATTCCGCTGGTCGCTCGTCGACGGCCCCGCGCCCGGGCCGCGAGGCGCTCGTGTCGCTCGCTGTCGTCGCGATCGGGCTGGCAGGCGGGCTCGTCTACTTCCTGCGCGCGGAGCAGCGCTTCGCCGATCTGATCTGAGATGTCGGTCGCGATCCAGGCAGATAGGGCTCGGCAAGCGCTATCGCCTCGGAGAGGGCGGCTACGCCACCCTGCGCGAGCGGCTCGACCTGCGCGCGCGGCGACGTGAGGCAGACGGGAACGGGAGGCGCGAGATCTGGGCGCTCCGCGACCTCGATCTCGAGATCGACGAAGGAGACGTCGTGGGCATCGTCGGTCGCAACGGCGCCGGCAAGACGACGTTCCTGAAGACGGTCGCCCGCATCGTTCGGCCGACGACCGGGCGTCGTCCGCGTCCGCGGCCGGGTGGGTGCGCTGCTCGAAGTCGGCACGGGCTTCCACCCCGAGCTCACCGGCCGCGAGAACGTCTTCCTGAACGGCGTCGTGCTCGGCATGTCGCGGCGCGAGGTCAGGCGCCGCTTCGACGACATCGTCGAGTTCGCCGGCGTCGAGCGCTTCCTCGACACGCCGCTCAAGCGCTACTCGTCGGGGATGTACCTGCGGCTCGCGTTCGCGGTGGCGGCGCACGTCGACCCTGACGTCCTGATCGTCGACGAGGTGCTCGCCGTCGGCGACGCCGAGTTCCAGCGCCGCTGCCTCGGCCGCATGTCCGAGTTCGGGCGAGAAGGTCGCACCGTGCTCTTCGTCAGTCACGACACGGGCACGGTCGGACAGCTCTGCCGACGCGCGATCTGGCTCGACGAGGGGCGCGTCCAGGCTCGAGCGGAGCCGCGAACGACGTCATCGATGCGTACTCCGAGCGACCGTTGCGAGTCGCGGCGGACTGGCCGAGATTGCGCTCTCAGCCGAGCAGCCCGATCTCTGCGCTCTCCCTCACCTTGCTCGACGCGTCACGGGAATCCGTCGGATCGCCTGCGACGAGACGAGCCGCTCACGCTTCGAGGTCGATGTCACTCGCCGAGCCCCGCTCGGGCCTCGACCTCGGGCTGTACGTCCTCGACCGACATCGGGACGCAGCTCCTGAACGAGAACTTGCTCGGATGACGGAGTGACGATCCGGGAGCCCGGCGCAGTACGTCGTGCGCCTCGAGCTTCCGACACGTCCTCGCCGCGGGGACGTACATCGTCGGGTCTCTGGCTCGGCGAACGAGGACGAGCTGCTCCTGCACGAGGTGCTGCCCTGGCAGTTCTGCCCTCGACCCGCGCCCCGACGACAAGGCGACGCACAGGAGCCGTATGATCCAACCTCGGGTCGTCTGGAACGTCGTCAAGGCCGACCGCTGAGCGCAGATGTCGCAGATCGCCGAGCACTGCTCCAGTGACGGTGGTCGTCCCGACGATCGGGCGACCTCGAGCTCGTCAAGGACTGTCTCGCGTCACTCGCTCGCTGCGATCCTCGAGCCGACGAGATCCTCGTCGTCGACTCGAGCACGGACGACGCCGGTCTCGCGGGTCGTCGAATCGTTCTCCGACCTCGGCGCCCGCGTGATCCCATGCTCGCGGCGAGGACTCGGCAACGCGTTCAACGTCGGCCTTCGGGCAGCGCGTGCACGAGACCATCCTGCTCACGAACGACGACTGCGTCGTCGAGCCGTCTTGGGTCGGTGCCGGCGACACCCTGCTGGCCGGTCGCGGCGGACTCGATCGTCACCGGACGCGTGCGGCCCGACGGCGACCCCGATGTCGTGCCCTCCACGATCGACGATGTCCGTCCTCGCGAGCACGTGGGAGCCCCGGGCTTCTCCTTGTTCACGCAGTGCATGGCGCTGAACCGATCCGAGGTGCTCGCGTTCGGCGGTTTCGACGGGCGGATCAGACCGTGTGCGGAGGACAACGACCTGTCCTACCGCTGGCTACGCGCAGGTCACCGCATCCACTACGAGCCGGGCCTCGTCGTCTGGCACCGAGACTGGCGGACGACGCGAGCAGCTCGAGCGTCTGTACATCGACTACGGGATCGGACAGGGAATGGTCTACGCGAAGCACCTTCGCCGCCATGACCTCCATATCGCCCGCTTTGTCGTCCGCGACGCCTATGCGGCCGTCCGCGGCGTCGTCGACCGTGCGGTGCGCGGTCGACGGCCGCATGGGGATTGGCGAACCGGGCTGGCCCGAGGGCTGCCGATCGGGCTCGTCCGAGGTTGGCGTGCAGTCCGGCCCGAGACGGACGCAGAGAACGTCGCATGAGTCGCACATCCTTCTCGCCGGCGCATGTCGCCCGGATGCGCCGCACGCGCAGGCACCCTCGTCGCAGCCAGTTCGACTACCTGCACGTCCGGCGTCTGGTGGACGATCTCCGCGCCGCGCTCGGCGCTGTCGACGGCCAGGTGAGAGATGTCCTCGACATCTACTGTGGGACGAGGCCCTACGACGACCTCCTTCCCGCCGGTGCGCGCTGCGTCGGGCTCGACGTCGAGGCCAATCCCTACGGCGTTGCGGACGTGGTCTCCGACGAATTCCTCCCGTTCCCGGACGCCTCTTTCGACCTGGTCACCTGCTACGAGGCGTTCCACTACGTCCAAGACCCAGGGCGACGGCATTGCCGAGATCCGTCGCGTGCTGCGCTCGGGCGGCACGGTGATCATCGCGGTGCCGTTCGTGTGGGAGTACGACCGCACCATCCTGGAGCACCGCTTTACGGGTCCCGAGCTTGCGACATTGCTCGAAGGCTGGGAGGACGTTCGCGTCGTCGAGAACGGGGGTCGAGCCGTCGCTTGGGCGACCCTCACCGGCTCGATGTTGCGAACGGGCGCGCAGTCGCGCTCCACGGCCTATGCGCGCGCTCTTTCGCGCCGCTCTACCTGGCGCTGAACGGCTGCGGGTCGCTCCTCGACACGCTCGAGCAGCGCACGGTGGACGGCGCGATCACGCTGCCCATGAACCTGCTCGTAACAGCGCGGAAGCCGCACGACGAACTGATGCCAGAGATCTCGATCATCATCCCGACTCGGAACCGTGGCGCGCTGCTGGCGAGCCGGGCGCTCCCGTCCGCCTCGGCCCAGGAGGGTGTGGATCAGGAAGTCGTGGTCGTCGACGACGGCTCGAGGACGACACTGTGGCCCGACTGGCAGCCTGGGACGACGCACGCGTTCGTGTGGTGCGCGTCGATGGCCCGCCGGCATATCGATCGCGCGCAACGCCGGGATCGCTGCCGCTCGCGGCGAATGGCTCGCCTTTCTGGACGATGACGACTCTGGGCGCCCACGAAACTTCGCACGCAGCTCGAGGTCGGTGCAACGAGAATGCGGACTTCGTCTACGCAGGCGCATTGGCGGTCGACGACGAGGCACTGTGCTCCATGAGCTCTACCTGCCGCCCGCGCGACGAGCTCGCGGCGAAGCTCGACCAGGCGTGCGTCGTCCCGCCGGCCCGTTCCAACGTGATCGCGCGCACTGAGTCAGTGCGCCGCTGGCGGCTTCGACGAGCGCTTCGCCACCTCGCGGACTGGGATCTCTGGATCCGCCTCGTTCCGACGCACGAACGCCGCGGTCTGCGACGACGTCCTCGTCGCCTACCACTCCACGACGGCAGAACATCCACGTCGTCGACGATCCCTGGGACGAGATCGACGCCTCGTCCGGAAGCACGCCGAGAGCCCGCCAGGACCGTGTCGAATCGCGGTCGACCGAGTCGGCTATTCGCGCTGGCTGGCCGGCCAGCGGAGCCGTGCCGGTGCACACGGACGCTGCCCATGTCTACCTCGCGTGCTGTTCGCTACCGCTCGCCCGGAAATCTCGTCCGGGCCGTCGACGCTCTGCTCGGCAAGCGCTTCAGCCGAGCGCTCCGGAGTCTCAGCGGTCGAGAACCGGCTCCCCAGCGGCCGTCGCATCACCGGACTGGCTCGCGGGCCTACGCCGATGACGCGACCAGGGAGGTCTAGCGTCGTGATCCCGACGCGCAATCGCCGGCCCCTGCTCCAACGGCCGCTCTCTCGGTCCGCTCTGAGCCAAGAACGGTCGACCACGAAGTGATGGTGTCGATGACGGCTCGACCGACGAACCTCGCAGCGGCTCGAGGAGCTGCGGGACCCGCGGCTCCGCGTGTTCGTCGCGACGTTCGGCGGGCGGCGCGGCGCAGAAACGCCGGCATCGCCAACGCGCGGGCGAGTGGGTCGCCTTCCTCGACGACGACGATCTCTGGGCACCGCATTCAAGCTGCGGCGTGCAAATCGACGCTGCACGCGAGGCAGACGCAGTTTCGCCTACGCGGGCGTCGTGTCGGTCGACGACTGGGTACTGCGCAAGTATGCATTCCGCTTCCCGATCCGCGCCGGGCTTCTCGCCGCCGACTCGTGGCCTCGTCGGTGGTCCCGGCGGGTGTCGAACGTCCTGGCTCGCACGGAGGTCGTCGACGCGTTCTCGGCGGCTTCGACGAACAGCTGTTCAACTCGCACGACTGGGATCTCTGGATCCGGCTGGCCTCGGCGGGCCGGCGGTCGCGGTGCCGGAACTCCTCGTGGCCTGTGTCGAACATCGCGGCGAGAACATGCTCCTGACGACCCCGAGCACGTCATTCGCGGAGTTCGCACTACCTCGAGCGAAGCACGACGTGCTGCGGCAATCGCACGGCAGTCGAGCTCGACTCGAGTCAGCATTTACGCACTAGGTCGCCTGGGGCCACTTGCGTCGCCGCCGACGTGCTTGCGCGCCGCTGCTCTACTTCGGCTCGGCCATCCGCCACCGACGGCCCCAGGATGCGCTGCTCGCGGCGGTTTCGGCTGTTCCGCACTTCCGATCGACGGGCTCCGTCCGGCTCCAGCGGCTGACCGAGGCTCGAGGACGGCCCCCGCAGCCCGCCTGGCTCGGCCTCTACCGGTAGGCAGCAGCCGGAGGTCTCGGTCGTCATCTCAACGCAGAACCGCTGGCCGCTCATGGCGCGCACCTCGCTGAGGGCGGCTCTGGTCCAGGAGGACCTCGACCTCGAGGTCCTCGTCGTCGACGACGGCTCCGCCGAGCAGGCCCCCGGCGGGCTGTCCGGGCTCGACGACGCGCGCGTCCGGCTCGTGCGCCACGCGGAGCCCCGCGGTATCGCAGCGGCACGCAACACGGGCGTTCGTGAGGCCGACGGCGAGTGGATCGCCTTCCTGGACGACGACGACCTCTGGTCGCCGCAGCAAGCTGCGAACGCAGATCGACGCCGCGCGCACGACGGGCGCCGGCTTTGCTTACTTGGGCGCGGTCTGGGTGGACCGGGAGAGCTTCATCTCGTCTACGGGCACGCGCCGCCGCGTGCCGACGGGCTGGCGCGCGCACTCCTGCGGTGGAACGTCCTCTGGGGAGGGGCTCGAACGTCCTCGCCGCGAGCGACCTCGTGCATCGCTCGGGGGCTTCGACGAGGAGCTCTTCCAGCTCGCCGACTGGGACCTGTGGATTCGCCTCGCGCTCGGCTCCGAAGCGGCCGTCGTCGACGACGTGCTCAGTCGCGCTCCTCGTGCATCGCGGGAGCATGCTCCTCGTCGACCGTCGCGACGTGTTCGCTCGAGTTCGACTACCTTCGGGGAAGCATCGCGGCCCGCAGAGCGCGGAGCGTCGAGCCGGACGCCGCGCGCTTCGCCCGTTGGGCGGCTGCGGGCCACTTCGTGCCGGGCGCCGGCGCGACCGCGGCGCGCACGTACCTTCGAGGAACACGTGCACCCGCCAACGTCGTCCGCGCGGCGGCGCGTTACTCGGACCGTCCGTGACCGCGGCCGCAGCGCGCGCCGCGCATACGTGCCGGGCGGCCTCGGCGAGGGCGAACGCGTGGCGCGCGAGCCGGACTGGCTCGAGACTACCGATGAGGCCGTCGTGCGCAACCGCGACGAGCTGCGCCGCGAAGTCGCCCGGCCGTCGCCGAATGACGGCTCGATGCGCCCGAATCAGCAGCGGGTTCGTCGTGCCGGACCGGCCCGTAGCGGCCGGTGAACCCGAGGCGCGAAGCCGGCGCCGAGCCGCCCGCGCCACGCGTTCGTCCGCCTTGCCATGGGGATAGGCGATCGCTCGAGCCGGCCTTCCGACCACCGCCTCGAGATCCTCGCGCCCCTCCGCGAGCGCGCGCCGCGAGCGCCACGTCGTCGAGATTCGTCGAGCCGCTCGTGACGCAGGGTGTGGAAGCCGACGCCGAAGCCGCAGCGACCAGCTCGCGCACGTCCGCGCGCGCAGGCCGGGCTCGTCGACCTCGTCGGCTTCGGTACCCAATCGCCACGAAGGCGTACGCTGCTCGGCGCGGCATTCTCTCGAACCGCCCGCGACCTCGTGGACGCCTCGCCCGGGAAGGCAGCTCGAGGCCGCGACGGCGGCACGACTGCAGCGCTGCCACCAGAAGGGCGCCGAGCGCGTCGAGTGACGCCCCGTGAGGAAGAACGTCGCGGGGACTCCCAGCCGCCGCAGGAGCGGAGCGGCGAGCTCCGCGTGCGACGCCAGATCGTCGTCGAACGTCACCGCCACGGGGAATCGACCCCCACGTCGCCTCCCGCGACGGCCGCCGGGAGCTCGGCGGGGCGACGACTCGGTACGAGGAGAGCGACGTGCCCGAGCTGCCCCTCGACGAGCGAGACGGAGTGCGGAGGCACCAGCTCGTCTCGGGATCGCCGCTCGCACTCCGCGAGGGCGTGATAGACGAGCACGACGCCTGCGCGCTTGGCGGAGAGGCGGAGAACGAGTCCGAGCGCGCGCGCCCCGGCGCGTCGAAGCGCACGTCGAAGCGTGTTCACGTCGGCTCCTCCATCTCAGCGCAGGAACTGCTCGTCGACGAGCTCGTGCCGGGGCAGGAGCAGGACGTCGTCGAGATCCGCGAGACCGTCGACCGTCGCTCGGTGCCTCGCCTCGTCCGTGTTCCGCTCGAGGGGCAGGAGGAAGGGCGTCTTGGGGACGGTATGAAGCGGATGGACGTGAAGCGAGAGATGATCCGGGTTCCTGTAGGCGGAGACGGCGTACGCGATCCTCACCGGTCGCATCTTCGCCCATGACCACGAATTCGGACATTCGGACCGGCAGAGAGCCGCCGCTCGTCAGCCTGGTGATGGCAGCCTGGAACCCCGAGCCCCGCTGGCTCCGCGAGGCAGTCGCGAGCGCGCTGGGACAGCGGGGCTGCCACGTGGAGTTGATCGTCGTCGACGACGGGTCGGACGCCCCGGTCGAGGAGCTGCTCACCGGCGTCAAGGACGAGCGACTGCGGCTGCTCCGCGTCCGCCACGGTCGCGTGGCCCGGGCGAGGAACGCCGGCATCGAGGTCGCGCGCGGCGACTGGTTCCGCTTCATCGACTGCGACGACGTGATCCTCGAGGACAGCACGGCCCACCTGCTTTCGCTCGCCGGGCAAGACGATCGAGTCGTCACGTACGGCGCCACGGTCGTGTGCGACGAGAATCTGCGGCCGCTCTCGACGATCGCGACCGACGCCCAGGGGCGGGTCGCGGAGGCGTGCCTGCTGAACCGCTTCGCGACCACGGTGCACTCGCTCCTCTACCCCCGCAGCGTCGTCGAGGAGATCGGGCCGTGGGAGCCGTCCATCGTCGTGTCGCAGGACTGGGACTACGCCCTGCGCGCGTTCGAGCGCGTTCCCGTCCGCGGCGACCGCCGCGTGGCCACCCATTACCGGCTGCACGAGCGCATGAACAGTCGGAACGTCCCGGAGGGAATCCGCGGCTACCGCCTCGTCGTCGACCGCTACTTCGACCGTCATCCCGAGGAACGTGGGAGCCGGCTCCAGCGCCGGGCCGAGGCGCTCTATCATCTCTTCGCGGCGGTCCAGCTCGCGACGAGCCTCTATCGCTACCGCGCAGCGTTCGCCGAGCTGCGCCGGGCGCTCGCGCGCGACCCGCTCACGACCCTGGCAGCGCTGCCGCGCCACGGGGCGATGCCGCTGCTGCCGGCCGGCGGCCGCCGGAGCCGCCTCCTGCCTCGACGATGGCGACGCGAGCCCTGACCGCGCCACGGGCCGGACGTCTTCCGGCCGTCGACGTGCTCGTCGTCTGTGTGGCGGCGCTCGTCACGCTCGCCCTCGTCGCTCCCTCGTACGCCCGCCGTCCGTTCTGGTTCGACGAGCTCGTGAGCCTCGAGATCGCCGGGCTCGAGCCACGCGCATTCGCCGCCTACGTCTTCGGCGTCGAGTCGAACATGGCGCTGTACCACGCCGTGCTCGCGCTCTGGCTTCAGGTCGGCGACGACGAGGCGTGGGTGCGGCTGCCGTCGATCGTCTTCGCACTCGTCACGTTGCCATTCCTCTACGTGCTCGGGAGGCGACTGTTCGACCGGACCACCGCGGCGCTCGCGGTCGCGCTCATGTGCGTCAACGTCTCCTACGTCGGGTACGCGCGCGACGCCCGGAGCTACGCGCTCGTGCTGCTGCTCGTCACCGCGTCGTCCTACTTCCTCGTTCGCGGAGTGCAGGACTCGCGCACGCGAGACTGGGCGGGTTGGGCAGTGCTCGCTGGTTTCGCCGTCTGGGCGCATCTGCTGGCCGCGCTCGTCGTCGTCGCCCAGGTCGCGTGGCTGCTCCTCGAGCGGAGGTCCGTGCCACGTCGGCAGGCGTTGGTCGCGGTGGCGGGCGCGGCAGCGCTGCTCCTGCCCGTGACGCTGGCCGTCGTGCTCGGAGGTCAGAGCGCGCAGCTCGACTGGCTCGGCCGGCCCGGACTACGGCAGCTGCCGGGCCTCGCCGAATGGTTCGTCGAGAGCCGAGTGACGCTCGTCGTCTACTTCGCGGGCGCTGTCGCGGCTCTCGCCGCAGGCGTCCGGGCCCGAGACCGCCGGCCGTACACGCTCCTCCTGCTCTGGCTCTTGCTCCCACCCGCCGTCGCCTTCGTCCTCTCGTACGTCCGCGATCCCGTCTACCTCTACCGCTACTTCTTGGTCTGCCTCCCTGCGCTCGTGCTGCTCGTCGCGGCCGGGTTCGCTCGGCTGCGACCGCTCTGGCTCGGCATCGCGCTCACGGCGCTCGCCTGCGCGCTCTCCGTGCGGACGGTTGAGGGCTGCCGCCCGGACTGCAAGATCCGGCACGACGACTGGGAGGCCGCGGTGGCGGACCTTCGGGCGCGCATTCGCCCGGGCGATGCGATCGTCGTCTACCCGGCGGAGGTGCGCACGCCGCTCGACCACTACCTGGGCGGCGAGCGGCCGCGCCTCCTGTACCCCGAGCGCTGGGGCCTCCTCGGCGACGAGACCGAAGGCCACGACAGCCTCGAGGCGGCGGTGCGGGACGTCGGCGAGCACCCGAGGGTCTGGCTTGTGACGTGGTGGCTGCCGGCCGAGCCGGCGAGCGCGGCGCTGCGCCGCCGGGCGACGCTGGTCGACGAGCGGGAGTTCCAGGGGAACGTGCACGTCGAGCTCTACCGCACGGGAGCGCGTCGGTGAGCTCCGGTCCGGTGACGCGTGACGAGTCCGTGGCGGCGGCTCGTCCTGAGGTCCCACCCGTGAACCGTGCGGGGATCGGGCTCGGAGCTGCGAGCCGCGTGGTACTGGCGGGCGCGTGCCTCGGCTTCGCGGCGATCGCGGTCGTGGACGCCATCGAGCGCAACTACCGCCCTGCGTCCACGGTTGGCGGCGACTGGATCTACGAGCCGCGGCCAGAGCCGTGAGCGGCCGCATGGAGCCCGTACCGACACGTCAGCGACGTGGTCGCGCGTGAACGCGTCGCGCTGGCTGACCGCATCGTGGGTACCGGTCGCGACGCTCACCGCGATCGGCGCAGCCGTGCGCTTCGTCGGCCTCGACCGACAGAGCTTCTGGATCGACGAGGTCATCACCGTCGAGCTCCTCGCCAAGTCCCTGCCCGACATGCTCGGAACGCTTCCCGACGCGGAGTCCACGCCTCCGCTCTACTACGTCCTCGCCTGGCTTTGGTCGCGGATGGCGGGTCTCGACGAGGTCGGGCTGCGATCGTTGTCAGCGTTCTTCGGGACGCTCACGATTCCCGTCTGCTACGGGGCCGCACGCACGCTGATCGGCCACCGGGTAGGTGTGATCGTCGCAGCGCTCGCCGCGGTGAACCCGTTGCTCGTCTGGTACTCGCAGGAAGCACGCGCGTACAGCCTCTTCGTCTTCCTCGGCGCGCTGTCGTTCCTCGCGTTCGCGCGGGCGCTCGAAGAACCGTCGCTGCGGCATCTCGCGTTCTGGGCGGGGGCCTCCTCGCTCATGATCGTGACGCACTACTTCGGCGTGTTCCTGCTCGCAGCCGAAGCGCTGATGCTCCTGTATCTGCGTCGCAGCCGCGCGACGTGGGCGGCGACGGGCGCGATCGTCGGAGTCGGCCTCGCCGTCCTCCCGCTCGCCGTCTACCAGGCGATCTACAGCTCCTCGCGGTGGATCCGTTTCGTCGATCTCGCAGCGCGAATCGAGGAGACGGTTCGCCAGCTGCTCGTGCCGGGCCCGCCGAGCCTGTGGGCGGGGGCGGGTGTCGCAGAGGACGTCGCGCGCGCGTGGTGGCCTGTCGGGATCGTCATGATCATCTGCGCGGTCGCAGCGCTCGTCGTGCTCGGGACGCGGAGGGAGAAGCAGGGAGCGCTCGTTGCGCTGAGTGTCGGGGTCGTCGCCGCCGGGACGCCGATCCTGATGTCGTTGGCCGCGGCGCTCGTGACGGGTGGCCGCGGCGACGTCTTCCTCTACCGGAACGTCATCGTCGCCTGGCTACCGCTCGCAGTCGTCGTCGGCGCCGCGCTCGGCGCGCGGAGGGCCGGACGCGTGGGCCTCGTCGCCGCGTCCGCTCTGGTCGTCTGGTCGTTCGCGGTGGTCGTCCACGACGCGACCGCGCCCGAGCGGCAACGCGACGACTGGCGCCTCGTCACGGCGGCGCTGGACGGTCCCGCGGGCCAGGTCGTCGTGCTCTCGCCGTCGTGGGAGATCGCGGCTCTGCAGCACTACGTCCCCGGCGCTACGCGAGCTCGGCGGCAGCCGCGTCGCAACGCGGCAGGTCGATCTCCTCGTCCGCAGGCACGTGCCCTCGTACAGCCCCGCGGTCGGGGCGCTGAGCCCGCCGCCCGGATTCACACGAGTCCGGACGCGAGAGTTGCAGAACTGGATGCTGACGAGGTACCGCTCGCGGAGGCCGATCTACCTCGACGTCGCCGAGCTGCGGGTAACTCCGGAGGATGCGTCTCGAGTTCCGCTCGTCCGCGCGAGATAGGGGACGACCAGCGTCCCGATCGTCACGAAGACGAACCACAGCGCGATCGGTATCAGCGGCATGAGCATGCGCGGAAACGCGGCGAGCAGGGAGTGGAGCGCGAAGGCGAGCCCCGCAAAGGCACCGAAGACGATCCCTTCGAACCCGAACGTGAGCCTCCGCGTCGCAAGCAACAGGGCGCAGCCGACGACGGCCCAGAGAATGATGGCGTTCGGGACGAGGTAGTAGAGCGTGTTCAGTTTCTCCTGCGTCGCGCTGAACGGAAACCCGAGAGTCATCCGGGAGACGTTCGCCGCGACGTTCTTCGCGAACTTGCCGGGAGAGCCGCGGATGTTCTCGATCGCTCGCCGCTCCAGTCGGCGATTCTGCTCGGTGGGATCGAGCGGCGCGAGCTCGAGGAAGAACTCCCTGTGGTGCGCGAGCCTGGGGTCGCTGACGACGACCTCGTAGGCGCCGCCCCTCCAGTCACCGAGATCCTGCGGGTAGGGCGACGACATCCAGTAGAGAGAGAGGCTTCCCGAGTTCCCCCAGACGAAGAGGCGCTCGGTGACCGAGTACGTGAACGCGAGCCACGGAAGGCAGAGCGCGAGCGCGAGCGCGTAGACGCCGACGACGCGCAGCACGTCCCGTCGCCGCGACACGAGCCACCAGAGGCCGAACGCGACCAGCATCCCTGTCAGCACCCAGCCGTAGGCGACCCTTGTCATGGCGACGCCCGCCGCCGCCGCGGCCGCGGCGATCCCGTACGCAAGTCCGCTGCCGGCGAGGTAGCGACTCAGCAGGTAGAGCATCGAGACGATGAGCAGGATCGCGAGCGGCTCGCTGTGGATCGTCGGGAGCAGCACGTAGAAGGGGAAGTAGAGGCCGAGCGCATAGGCGCCGACGAGGGCGGTTCCCTCGCCGACGCGCAGTCGCAGGAGCTCGTGGAAGACGAGGACTGCGCCGAACAGGAAGATCGCTCCGGTGAGCCGCAGGGCCTCGATTGGCAGATCGACGGCAACGAGCGGCGCCAGCGCGCTCGGCAGCCCGGGCCCGAACCAGAGGTCCGGGTTGGCAGGATCGGCCGACGTGCCGTACGGAGTGGCGGGCCGCCACCCGAGCCCGGCGTAGTGGCCGTCGAGCAGGTTGTGCGCCAGCTCCACGTAGTTCCGCTCGTCGGATGGGCGGCGCGGGAAGAAGAACGTGGCCAGCACGTAGACACAGAGCAGCGGCGAAAGCGCGAGTGTCGTCCTGACCCGACCGAGCGTCGGCACGCCGGACGCAACCCGTCGCCGGACGGCTCCTCGCTGGCGCTCAAGGCGGTGTGTCCCCGGATCTCGCATCGTCGGCCGCGTCTCTGACGTCACGACCCTCGGCTCCGGCCGAAGACGGTGACGCGTCCTGCCCGCCTGATGGGCACGAAGCCCTCGCGGTCGAGCATCGCGAGGACGCTTTCAGGCGTGCCGGAGTACTCCACCGGCATGTCGTCCTCGCGATAGAGCACGTACTCGACGCGTCTCGCCCGCTCCGCGAGCTCAGCCTCGGTCAGCGGGCTCCCGATGTCGAGCGGAAGGAACGGTGCGGGCAGCGTGTACACCTCGGATCGCTGACTGACGTGCGGCAGGAGGTGCGGCGATGCAGCGACCGGCGCGTCCGGTGGGACGACCGAGAGAGCGGCCCTTGTCGGCTCTCGCGGCAGGCGAATGCCCTCGGTCCAGTGCGCGTGTGCCCAGCTTCCCGCAGCGACGGCGAGGATCGCGGCGGCCGCGACCCCCGCCGCGGCTCCGAGCCGCACGCGCCACCCGGCGGATTGCAGCCGATGGACGCCGAGCGCAGCGGCGATGAAGAGGCCGGTCATCGTCAGCTGGTGGTAGTGGAAGCTCAGCAGGTGCTGGGGCTCGTAGGCGGAGAGCGCGTTGTGCGCCGCCGTCGGAAGCGCGAGCAGCATCCAGAGGGGTGCGAGCAGCGGCAGCCCGCCGGTCGCGACGAAGAGCGCCAGGAGGTACACGAGGCTCTCCCGCGCGATGTCGTCCGCCGCCGCCAACGGGTGTTGCATGATCCACGCGATCGCCTCGGGCACGGAGTCTCCTCGGTCGCCCGCGAACCTCCGGCCGAACGCGTCCAGCGATCCGCTTCCGCTCCGGATGACGAGGGACGCGACGACGAGCCAGGCCGCAGAGGCAGCCGCGACGACCGAGCCGAGCCTCCGCTCGCCCCGGATCGCGAGCACGACGCCGAGGGCCAGGTACACGAGCGCGACGTCTTCCTTGAGGCTCAGCGCGACGACCCCCGTCGCTCCCAGGAGCCAGAGCCGCCCCTGGACAGCGGCCAGCACGCTGAGCACGAGCAGCACGGAGACGAACGCCGTCGGCCGGAACTCCCATAGGTTGAGACGAGCGACGAACGGGCACGCGATCCAGAGGAGGGCAGGTACCGCTGCGAGCGCCGGCCGCGCGCCGGATGCTCGAGCGAGCGCGTAGAGCGCCGGCCCCGTGGCGGCCAGCGCGACAGACTGCACGACGAGGAGGGCCGGCACGCCGGCACCGAGCCAGTAGAGCGGCGTGAGTAGCGCGAGGCCCGGCTGGAAGTGATCCGCCAAGATAGGCTTGGAGACGATCGTCGAGAACGGCTCCTCGCCGTTCGCGAGCAGCCAGAGGAGCTGATCGTAGAGCGCAGTGTCGTACCCGGTCACGAACGATCGGTGGGCCGAGACCGATTCGAGCGACAGGACGACGACGTACACGAGCGCCGCGAGCCAGACGACGAGGCGCGCGGTGCGGTCTCGAATGCTCTCCCACCCGACAAGCGACGGCGCCCAGGCGACTCGTCGTCCTCCTGTCCGCTTCGCTGCGGTCATGCCGTGGTCAGCCATCAGCGCCCCCCTGGGTGCGGCGCTCGCGCTCGGGCTCGGGCATGTCGCTTCCCGGGCCGAAGCCGTGTCCCACGACGACGCGTAGCCTGCGGGCCGCTGATCGCGCGGTCGGCGGTGGCGTCGCCGAGGTGTCGCGAGTGAAATCGGTCATGTTCGGGCTCAGGCTGGTCACGGCCGCCGTCTGCACATCTTCTCGGACAGCGGTCGTCACGGTCATCGACCAGCCGCAAAGGGACCTACAGTCGCGAGCGATACGACCGATGATGCGACCGAGGCCGCTCGCACGACATCTCGAGATCGGTCAGGCTTTCCCGCGCCCGTGAACCCGCCCCGGATATCCATCGCGATACCGCTCCACGACGAGGAGCACGTCTTTCCCGAGCTGATCCGGCGGGTATCGGCGGTGCTCGACCCTCTCCCCGGCGGGCCCCACGAGATCGTGCTCGTGGACGACGGCAGCGAGGACCGGACGTTCGAGCTGATCCGAGAGGCGGCGGCACGCGACAGCCGAGTGGTGGGCGTTCAGCTGTCCCGGAACTTCGGGCACCAGGCCGCGTTGACAGCTGCGCTCGAGACCGTCGCCGGGGACGTCGTGGTCGTCATGGACGGTGATCTCCAGGACCGGCCGGAGGAGATACCCCGGCTCCTGGCAGAGCACGAGCGCGGCTACGACGTCGTATACGCGCAGCGCACGGAGAGGAAGGAGGGGGTCGCTCTGCGCGCGTCGTACTTCCTGTTCTACCGGTTGCTGAATCGCCTCTCGGAGCTCGAGGTGCCGGTGGACTCGGGCGACTTCGCGTTGCTCTCACGGAGAGTCGTCGATCAGCTGAATCGGCTCCCCGAGCGCCACCGCTACCTGCGAGGCCTCCGGACCTGGGTCGGCTTCCGGCAAACCGGGATACCGGTCGAACGCGACCGTCGCGCCGGGGGCGAGCCGAGTTACACGGTGGGCAAGCTCCTCCGCCTGGGCTTCGACGGCGTCTTCGCCTTCTCGGTCACGCCGCTTCGCGCAGCCTGGATCCTCGGCGCCGTCGCCTCCGCGGCGGCGTCGATCTATGCGCTGTGGGCGATCTTCGAACGCCTCTTCCTCGGCACGAGCCCGCAGGGCTTCACGGCCCTCATCGTGGCGATCACGTTCTTCGCCGGCATCCAGCTGCTCTTCCTCGGATTGATCGGCGAGTACCTCGGCAGGGTGTACGACGAGGCGAAGAGCCGTCCGCACTTCGTGATCACCGAAATCGTGCGTCAGCGACAACTCGAGAGGCCCGTCCCACGACGTCTAGGCGCTCTCGGGAGCCGACCCGGAACGGCCGGGACGCGTGACGAACAGCGGCACGCAGGTGGCGGTTGCTCGTACGGCCGAAGGCATGCCGGTTCGTTCCAGCGTCGCACCGTGGCGGGCGGCGGCTGCCCTCGCGGTGCTGCTACTCGCGCTCGGGGGGCTCCACGTGTGGTGGCTCGTACGCTTCCGGCGCGGCTTTCCGCTCGACATCGACGAGTCCGGGTACCTCTGGTTCTCGATCGTGCTGCACGACGCGTTGCGCGAAGACGGGCCTCTCGGCGTCGTGCGGGGCTTCCAGCACGAGGGCTGGGTTGGACCACTTCTGCCGGCGGTGACCGCATTCGCCGGGCTGCCCGGCGGAGCGCGCGAGATCGTGCCCTCGATTGCGGTTCAGCTCCTCTTCCTCGCGGTGTTGGTGGTCTCGAGTTACGGGATCGGCACCCGGCTGCTCGACCGGCGCGCCGGTCTGCTGACCGCGTTCGTCACGGTTACGGCTCCGGCGTTGCTCGACTTCGTGCGCACCTATCACCTCGTGCTGTCGAGCACTGCGATGTACGCGCTCGCGACCTACGCACTTCTGGCCTCGGATCGGCTTCGGCGACCGTCGTGGTCGATCGGCTGGGGCGTCGCGCTCGGGTTGACGATGCTTTCCCGCTCGATGATCATCGCCTTCGCGCCGGCCCTCGTTCTCGCGGCGGCTTGGATGCTCGTCGTCGATCGTGCGGAGCGACGGCGGATCGTCAACTTCGGCCTCGGCCTTGCGGCGTTCGCAGCGACGGCGCTGCTCTGGTATGCAACGAGCTGGCGGCCGATCTTCCGGTACCTCCTCGACTTCGGCTATGGCTCGGCGACCCCAGGCGACGCCGCCACGCCCCTGTCGCTCGCGTACTGGACCGACGAGCTCCTGGGCGCCCTCGAGGTCTCGCTGTATCTTCCACTCGCCGCGGTGCTGGTAGCCGCGCTCGTAGCCGGTATTGCTGCCCTTGGGATCGCCTTCGCACGATCGCGTAACCGGGTTGCCACACTCTCCGACTGGTTGCGCCGCGCGGCGAGGAGCGACGCGGTCGTGCCCGCCTTCGTGGTCGGCGAGGGCTACCTCGCCCTGACCTCGTCGGGCAACGACGGCACGGGCTTCGTCGTCCCCCTGCTCCCGTCGTTCTTCGCGCTCGCCTGCGTCACGGCGCTTCGCGTACCGTGGCGGCGGGTGCGGCTCGGACTGGTCGGGGCGTTATGCGCCGCCTCCATCTTCAACGTCGTCATGAAGGCCGATGTCGTCGACCCGGTGTCGGAGGCTCGTACCGTCGAGGTGCCGCTCATCGGCCGCGCGCCGCTGACGAACGGGCGCGGGTTCCTCCACCAGCATCTCGTCAACGAGGCCTGTTATGACCTGGGGCCTCCGACCGAATGGCTTCCGGACCGGGAGCGCGGCTGGCTCGTGCTCTTCCGAGACGCCGTATCGTCGCTCGACGCTCTGGACCTCTCGGATCGGGAGCCGCGCACGTACATCGCACTGGAGGAACCGGTGCTGAACGCGAGCTCGGTTCGGCTGGCGTCGCTGCGTGATAGCCGCAAGGGGGGCGTGTTCGACTACGTCGACACTGGCGGCGACGACACGATGGCTGCGTACCGTCGCTTCCTCGCCGACATGCAGCCCGACCTGCTGCTGACCGCCTCTGCCGAAGCGTGTCACTTCGGGCCGCAAGTGACGCAACGGCACGTCGAGACTGCAGCCGCGTCACTCGGTTACGTTACCTTCGCGGACGCTGCCCATGCCGGACGGCCGCACGCTCCATGTCTGGGCTCATCCCGCACGTAAGACCTCGTAGACGCTTGCTTCGTCGAATCGACGGAGGGGACGAGCGGAGCTCAGCCGGACGCCCTCGAGACGCGGGTCGGCACGCAGGTCAGCGAGCGGATAGTCGTCGGGGCCCTCCTTCACGACGACGAGGAAGCGCCCCGTGGCGCCGGGCTCCTGCCAGTAGAGAAGCGCGGCCGGATCGAGGCCGCGGCGGCGGAGGTCGTACTCGAGGATCGCGTCGGCAGGGGGCGCGACGAGGACCTTGTCGCCGGGACGTAGCTCGCGGGCGAGCAGGTCGCCGACGCGCTCGGCGTCGCGGAACGTGGACGTGTCCTCCGACTCGGCGACGGACTGCGTCGCGACGGCGTTCCCGGCGAGCGAGCCGGCGAGCACGACGGCAAGGATGAGCGCTACCACCGCTTCTCCGCCGACGCGAGTCGCTAGCGGCCGCAGCAGGAAGAGGATGCCCGCCGCCGCCGTGATCAGGTAGAGCGGGAGGAGGAACAGCCAGACGCGCTCGAACGGCACGACCCGTTGCGCGACGACGACGGGTGCGATGAACGCGAGCGCGGCGAGCGCGGGCGGCACCGCGATCCGCGCGAGCCGGCGGTGGAAGAGCAACGCCGTCGCGAACCCGGCTACGAGCGCGACGGCGATCGGCAGCGGGACGTCGCGATTCCACCCGTCCCACGTCGATCGAAGCGAGTCGGGCAGCTCGTCCGCGAATTCCGTCCAGGCCAGCGATCGAACGAACTCGTTGTCGACGAGCGAGGCGAGCCCCGAGGCGGCCACGATCGGCGCGTAGGCGAGGCCGGAGAGCACAGCTGTGACCGCCACTGCCGGCAGGAGCCGTCGCACGAGCAGCCGCCGCTCGCCGGCCAGGAGCAGCGAGATCGCGACCCACGTGGCGACCGCGCCGAAGGCGTACAGCATCACTGGCACCGTGAAGAAGCCGATCGCGCCGAGCAGCGCGAAGGCGAGCCACTCGGCCTGATTGGAGCTCGTGAGCAGCCGGGTTCCGAGTGCGAGTAGCAGCGCGAAGCAGAGCGCAATCAGCGTGTAGCCCCGGGCATTCGTGGAGTACTCGATGACGACCGAGGAGGCAGCGACGAGCGCTGCCGCAATGAGCGCCGCGTGCTTGCCGTACAGCGCCCGTCCCGCGACATAGGTGGCCGGCACGAGCAGGATGCCGGCCATGAACGCGGGCAACCGTACCGCCCACGGCGCGCCGCCGAACACTGCCGTGGTCAGCTGCGCGAGTTCCGAGTGGAAAACGTGGTTGTTCGGAGCGGTGTAGGTCGTGAGCGCGATGTACCAGGGACGCGAGGCGTAGTGCACGAAAGTGACCGACTCGTCGTAGCGCATCGGCTGGAACAGGAACTCGAGCCGTACGAGGACCGCCGCGAGCGTCACAAGGCCGAGCGCCCCGAGATGGAGACGCGACTCGGCTGCCACGGTCGACGCTCGCTCCGCGCCAGAGCGCGGCAACCGACGCTGCGGCCGACGATGCGAACTCAGCGAGCCACCGAGCCAGTCGCCGCCTGCCCCCGAAAACTGCGCAACCCGCGAGCGCCGCGGCGGCTGCGGCCACTCGCAGCCGCATGACGATGGCATCGAACTCGGTCCGCGTCACGTCGGCGTCGCCGTCCGACGCAAACGAATCGAGATGGGACTTCACCGACGTGAAGGAGGCGAAGGACATAGCCGCGAGCGCCAGGGCGAGCAGTCCGAGAAGCAGGACGACGCCGATCACGATCACCCCTGCGATCTGCTCGCCCCGACCGGGCCTCTGCGGCGATCTCGGCGGCCGCGGATCGGAGCGCACAAGCCCAGCGCGTGGCTGCGGACGGGGACTCGGGGCGCCCCGGGGCCAGCGTTGTCCACGGCGGCGCTCCACAGTCACTACCCTGAGATGATGGCGATCCTCTCGGTGGGCGCAAGGGGTCGTCGGCTCACCTGGTTGTACAAGCAGCGAGCGGCTTCGTGGCAGGCCCTCGCCCGTGACCATCCCGCTCTCCTGCTCGTGCCGCTCCTCGCGGTCTTCGTCCTCGCGGCGCTGTTCCTTCCCGAGCGGCAAAACGACGAGTCGGGCTACCTCGGGCTCACACGGAACATCCTCGACGGCGACTACGCGAAGGGCCCCGCGGACGCGCTACTCGACTCGGACGAGACGTATCCGGATCTGTGGTTCGGCCCTGGCCTGCCGCTCGTCCTCGCCGGCCCTGTTGCCGCAGGCCTGCCCCTCGAGCTCGTGCGATTGACCGGGCCACTGTTCCTCTTCGTCGCCGTGCTGGTCTTCTTCGCGCTCATGCGAAGGTACACGCGGCCGAAGCCGGCGCTCGTTGCGGCGGGGGCACTAGGGCTCTACGTGCCGTTCTACACGCTCCTCCCGGCCTTGCACAGCGAGGCTCTGGCCGTCCTGTTCGTCGTCGTCGCTCTGTATGCGACCGCGCGTGTGTGCGAGGAAGGCGGCCGAGGCTGGCTCGTGCTCGGAGCGGTCGCCCTGGCGGGCCTCGCGCTAACGCGCGTCGACTACGGCTGGGTGCTCACGGTCGTCCTCATCGCCGTGCTCGTCTGGTGGCTCGTGTCTCGAGGAGCGACTCCGCGCCGCCTCGCGGGGATGTACGCCCTCGGCCTCGCCCTCTGCTTGCCGTGGCTCGCCTACACGACCGCGGAGACCGGCCGCGTCTTCCAATGGGGAAACTCGGGCGGTCTGTCCGTCTACTGGATGAGCTCACCGTACGAGGGTGATCTCGGCGACTGGCAGAAGGCGGAGGCCGTCTTCAGCGACCTCAACCTCGCGCCGCACAGGTCGTTCTTCGCAAGTCTCAGGGGGCGCTCGCTACCAGAGCAGAACTCCAGGCTGGAACGACGAGCGCTCGAGAACGTACGCGAGCATCCGGCGAAGTACGTCGAGAACGTGGCCGCGAACGTCTCGCGCATGCTCTTCGACGCGCCGTATAGTTACAGCTCGCAGCGCCTGACCGCGGCGTATTTCGTCGTCCCGAACGCGCTTCTGCTGGGTGCCGTTCTCCTCGCGGCGGTCGTAGCAGTGCGGGTGCGGGGCTCGCTGCCTCCTCCCACGGCGCCCTTCGCGATTTTTGCGCTGGCCGCGTTCGGCCTGCATGCTCTCGTGTCGGCGTATCCGCGAATGCTGTTCCCGATCGTGCCGGTGCTCGTCTGGTTCGCAGCCACGACGATCGCGAACCACGTGCGAGTCGTGGGGCCGCGCGCTCAGGGCTCCAGCTGACGATGCCGATCAGTGGGGGATCTGCGGCGTGAACTACAACAGAGGCTGGCCATGATGAGTGACCGTCAAGACGTGATTCTCGGTGCCGGACTCGCCGGCCTCAGCGCCGCCTACATGCTTCAGGAGCTGGGAGAGTTGGACTGGCAGATATATGAGCGCGAGGGCCGGGTCGGCGGTCATGCGCGTTCGATCGAGGTCGACGGCTACGTCTTCGACTTCGGCCCGCACATCCTCTTCACCGCCGATCCCGAGATCGAGGGGCTCATCCGCGATCTTCTCGGGACGAACTTCGTCGCGCAGTCGCGCGAGGCGTTCATCTACCACCACGCACACGACCTCTATACGCGGTTCCCGTTCCAGGCGCACCTGTACGGCCTGCCGACGGAGATCGTCGTCGATTGCCTCGGCGGACTCGTCCGGGCGGTCGAGCGGCAGGCACGCGGGGAGTTCCGGCCGCGGAACTACGAGGAGTGGATGCGCGGCACGTTCGGGGACGGGATCGCGGAGCACCTGATGATTCCGTACGCACGGAAGATCTGGACGGTCGAGCCGCGGGAGATGGAGTTCGGCTGGATCGACCGACGGGTCCCGACTCCCGACGTCGAGCGAATCGTTGCGGGTGCGGTGAGCGACGACGTCGTTCAGGTCGGCGCGACGGCGCACTTCTGGTACCCGAAGCAAGGCGGGATCGAGGCGCTCCCACGCGCGCTCGGAGAGCGCGTCGTCGGCGTCCAACTCGAACGCGAGGTCGAGCGGATCGACATTCGCGCGCGGATCGGTCGTCCTCCGGGACGGCGAGCGGGTCGGCTTCGACCGCATGATCTACACGCTTCCGCTCTCCCAGGTCGCCTCGCTCATAGGCGACGTCCCTCCGCGCGTCCGCGACGCATGCGCCGCGCTGCGCTGTCAGGGGATCTACTGCCTGAACATCGGCATCGACCGCGCCGATGTCTCCGACAAGCACTGGGTCTACTTCTACGAGGACGAGTTTCCGTTCCACCGGCTCTCGTTCCCCGGAAACTTCACGCCCGCGAACGTGCCGGCGGGCAAGAGCTCGATCTCGATGGAGATCGCCTTCTCCGATGCACGCGAGCTCGATCGTGAGGGCGTCGTCGAGCGGGCAACCGAGGCGCTGACGAAAGCCGGGATCCTGCGTGTCGAGGACCGGATCGAGCTCGTCCACACGCAGGAGATCCTTCCCGCATACGTCATCTACGACCTCGAGCACTCCACGAACGTCGAGGTGATCCGCTCGTGGCTCGCGGAGCACGGGATCGTGCTTGCCGGCCGCTTCGGTGAGTGGCAGTACCTCAACATGGATCACGCCATGAAGAGCGGGACGGAGGCGGCGCGGGCCGTTGCCCGACGGCCCCGCCGCTCGCGCCGAGGCGAGCCGCGCGGCCGGACCGGGGTCGTCCGGGGAGGGTAAGTGGCGTCCCTCTCTGCGGGCGGCTCGCCTCCGGGACTCCTGCGGCTGCTCGTCGTGTTCCACGAGTCCGAAGCGCTCGGCGCCGGGCGCTCCGTTCTACAGGCGCTCGACCCTCTCGGCCGGTACGGGTGGACGCCGAGCGGCTGGTTCCCCGGCGACGGGCCGCTGCTGGAGGAGGCTGCCGCCTCGATTCCGACGAGGGCGTATCGGCGAAAGCCGATCCGCTACAGCGTGCGCGGTTGGCGCGCCGACCCCGGCGTCGTCGCACGACTCCGCGAGACGCCTTCCTACCTGCGCGCGTTCCGGCAGATGCTGCTGCACGCGCGACCGCACGTCGTCCACGCGAACACGCTCAGGACGCTTCCGGAGGCACGAGTCGCACGGAAGCTCGGTCTTCCGGTCGTCGTGCACGTGCACGAGCTCCCTCCTCCCGGCGCGAAGCGGACCCTCACGCTCCGGACGGCCGCGAAGACCGCCGACGTCCTCGTGGTCGTCTCGGAGGCGGTTGCACGTGTCGTCAGGCCCCAGGCGGGCGACACGCCGATTCTCGTCGCGTACAACGGGGTCGCGACACCTCCGGACGGCAGAGCGGGCTCCACGTCGCCAACGGTCGGCACGATCGGAACCGTGTGTCGAACCAAAGGGACCGACGTCTTCCTCGAGGCTGCCGCGCTCGCGCGCGAACGCCGTCCCGAGCTCCGCTTCGAGCACATCGGCCAGACCGGCCTCGACGACGACGTCGAGTTCGAGCGGCGTGTCGCGGCGCTCGCAGGGTCCGTGAGCATGCTCGGCCGCCGGCCGGCAGGGGAAGGGCTCGATCGCTGGGAGCTCTTCGTGCTCGCCTCCCGCCAGGACGCGTTCCCGCTCGCGAGCCTCGAGGCGATGGCGGCAGGTCTGCCCGTGATCGCCAGCGACGTCGGCGGGCTCCCCGAGCAGATCGTGCACCTCGAAAGCGGCGTGCTCGTGGAACCCGGCAACCCGAGCGCTCTCGCCGACTGGGTCGTCCGTCTGCACGACGACCCCCAGCTGCGGGAGCGGCTCGGCGAAGAGGCTGCGAAGCGCGTGCGAGAGCACTTCACGATCGAGGGGCAGGCCGCGGTCCTGCACAAGTCGTACCTGGCCGCGTTGAATCTCCGTCACGGGCCTCCGCCCGCCCGGAGGCAAACGCTCGAGGTCGTGTGAACAACACAGAGCTCACCGTCGTCTTCGTCTCCTGGAACTCAGCGGAGTCGCTGCCCGCGTCACTCGGCGCCCTCACGCACTCCGCCGCGACGGCTGGCGTCGAGCTCGAGATCGTCGTCGTCGACAACGCGTCGACGGACGACTCGAGGCGTCTCGCGACCGAAGCCGGCGTTGACGTGATCGTCGAGAACCCACTCAACGCGGGGTACGTCGTCGCAGCGTCACAAGGAGCTGCGTTGGCTCATGGCACGTGGGTCATGTTCGCGAACCCCGACCTCACCGTCTCGGAGGACTTCGTCCGCACGATGCTCGACGCCGCGCATCACGCCTCGCCCGACGTCGCGTGCCTCGTACCGGACATCCGGTACGCGTCGAACCCGTCCGTAGTCAACAGCCGCGGCATCGACGTCGACGAGATCGGGATCCCGGCGGAGAGCGATGCCGGACGGGAGGCCGACGTCCTCACGGAGACGGTCGAGGTGTTCGGGCCGAGCACCAGCGGCTGCCTCGTCCGTCGTGCCGCCCTGGCCGAGGTCGGGGGGCTCGAGCCGCTCTTCTTCGCATACCTCGAGGACGTGGACCTCGGCTGGCGTCTCCGGAAGAAGGGGTATCGCACGCTGGTCGTCCCGGGTGCGGTCGCCCTCCACGAGGGCTCCGCCTCCATCGGTGAAGGATCGTGGCTCAAGGCGTTTCTCGTCGCCCGCAACCGGAGGGCTCTCTTCCGCCTCCATGGCCCGCCGGGTCTCGCGGCGAAGGGGCTGCGGACCATGACCGAAATCGGTCACGCGACCGTGCAGGCGCTGTCGGGCAGCGGAACGGCCTCGGTGCGCGGCCGCGGCGCCGCGCTGCGAACCCGCCGCTACACGCGCTTCCTGCGATCGTCGAATCGAGTCACCGGCATCCCCGACGAGGCTCGGATCGTGCTCGCGTCGCGACAAACCCTCAGCGAGGCACTGCGCAGGAAGCGAGCCGCCGCGTCGCTCATGACCGGCCGAAGTGGTGCGTCGTCGCGCGGCGCCTGGCAGGGGCGGCCCGCTCAAGGTCCTCGTCGACGCGACGAACCTGAAGCCCGGCCAGGGAGGGATCCGCACTTACACGATCGGTCTCATCGAGGCACTGGCGGCAGAGCCGGACATCGCTCTCGTCGTCGCGACGAGCGTGGATGAGGTCGCCGAGCTCGGGCCAGTCGAGGTCGTGCCGGTTTCGGCGCGGACGCAGGGCGTCATCGCGCGGGCGTTGTGGCGAGAGCGGAATCTCGCCTCGCTCGCCAGGTCTCTGGGGGTGGATGTCGTGCTGACGCCGGTGCCCGAGCTTCCGTTGCGGCGGCTCCCGGTTCCGTCCGTCATCGTCGTGCACGACGTGGGGCCGCTCGAGGTGCCGGCCTTCTATTCGCTCGCTAAGAGGCTCCGCTATCGGGCATTCCTGCCGCGGACCTGTCGGATGGCCTCCACGGTCGTCTGCGTGAGCGAGGCGACGCTCACCGACCTCCAGGCGGCGATGGGCATCGACCCAGGCCGATGCGAGGTGATCGGCGAAGGACCCCAGCTCCTCGGCGGGGCATCGGAGCGACCTGCGGCAGACGGGCCGTACCTGCTGTACGTGGGGTCGCTCGAGCCGCGGAAGAACGTCGACGCGCTCGTCGACGCCTTCGCTGCCGAAGAGCCACGCGTCCCCGCGAGGCTCCTGATGGCAGGACCAACCGATGCTCGGAGCGCCGCGGCGCTGCGCAGGCGCATCAGGCGGCAGGGACTCGATAATCGTGTTCACCACCTTGGGTTCGTCAGCCCGGCGGAGCTGACGGCCTACTATCGCGACGCGTTGGCCGTCGTCCTGCCGAGCCGTTACGAAGGCTTCGGGCTACCTGTGCTCGAGGCCATGGCGAGCGCAGTTCCGGTGGTGACGAGCGACATCCCTCCGCTGCGCGAGGTCGCGGGCGACGCGGCCCTGTACGTGTCGAACCCGCTCGACGTCGACGAGTGGCGCCGCGCGCTCGCGCGGATCTGCTCCGACGACGCCTTGCGGGCGGATCTCTCCGAGCGCGGTGCCGAGCGTGCGGCGCGGTTCTCTTGGCCGGAGGTCGGCCACCGTTTCGCCGATCTGCTTCACCGGGTCGCGGCGACGGGAGGTCTCACGTCGAGGGCGCGGCAAGCCCCGCCCCTCGATGCTGGGGCTGGCCTGGCGACGACGGTGCCGCCGCTTCCGGCGGGCGTCCCCGGGGGTGCGGAGCCGACGGAGTGACGGCGGCGGAGCCCCGAGGCGAACGCTCTCGATCTCCCGGACGGACGCGCATTCGCGTCGAGCTGTGGGGCGTTCTCGACCAGGCGCTCGTCTCCGGGGTCAACTTCCTCACGATCATCCTCCTCGCCCGATCCCTCGCGCCCGCGGACTTCGGCTACTTCGTCCTCGCCTTCACGATTCTGCAGACGGCGGGCACGCTGCAGGCGTCGCTGATCACGCGGCCGCACAACGTGCTCGGCGCCGTCCGTCACGGACGGGAGTACGCCGACTACTCGACGACGGCTGCCACGGTTCAGATCGGCCTCGCGGGCGCCCTGGCGCTGGTCGCCCTGGCCGCTGCCGGGCTCGCCTACGCTGCAGGGTTCTCACAGGCCGTTCTCTTCCTGGCGCTCGCTCCGGCCCTCGTCGCCTGGCAGCTCCAGGAGCTCGGCCGGCGGATGCTCTACACGGAAGGGCGGCTCGCCGCCGCATTCGCGAACGACGTCGTGAGCTACGGCGGCCAGGCGTTCGCCCTCCTCCTTCTCTGGCAGCTCGACCTGCTCACGGGTGCGAGGGCGCTTCTCACGCTGGCCGCGGCGTTTGCAGTCGGTGCGCTCGTCGTCGCCTGGCAGCTCCGCTCGACGCTCTCGGGAAGGCTCGACCGCTCGGCGCTCTCGGCGAACTGGCACTTCGGCAAGTGGCTCGGCGTCGCCGAGGTCGGGCAGTGGTTCTCGACCCAGTTCTACATCTACCTCGCGGCCGCCGTCATCGGCGCCGTGGCGAGCGCCGCGCTCAAGGCGTCGCAAACGCTCCTCGGGCCGATCAGCGTCTTTCTCACGTTCGTCACGAGCTACCTGCCGATCGTCCTCGCGCGGGAGCTCGAGGCCTCCGGGAGCATTCGCCGCAAGGTGCGCCGAAGCCTGACTGCGATCCTGCCCGTCGTCGTCCCCTACTGCGTCGTGATCGGTCTCCTCGCGGAACCGGCGCTCGAGCTCGTGTACGGCTCGGAGTACGGGCAGTACGCAGACGTCGTCCAGCTGTTCGCGCTCTACTACGTCGTCCTGGCCTTCTCGACCGTCGCCATCGCAGCGCTCAGCGCGAGGGGCATGACGCGGGACGTGTTCGTCGGCCAGGCCGCCGGCGCGGCGTTGTCGCTTGCGATCGGCTGGGTCCTGCTCCGCGAGCTCGGGGTGGCCGGCGGCGTGGTCGGCATGCTCCTCAGCTGGGCGCTCGCCATGGCCTTCTTCCTGCGTGCGTTGCGGGCTTCTCCCGAGGCGCAGTCGCCGCTAGGCGAGCCGTCGCCAGCGCGCGTGAGCTCGCTGCACGAGCTCTGACGTTCAGCCCGTCGCCCGTGGCAGCTCCGTCACGGCCGGCGTCGGGCGCGGAGCACGCATCGGCGCACGTCTCCGCAGGACGAGGTACGCCGCAAGGAAGACGAGATACGCAGGGAAGATCCGCGTGTTCGTGAAGTAGAGGATCCGCATGAACTCGAAGAGGCCGACGAGCCAGACGCCGTAGAGCGCTCGGTGGAAGGCGCTCTCCGCGGTCCGCTGATAGAGCCTTCCCGAGATGAGGCCGAGAAGGAACACGGCGACGAGGGCCGCCCAGCCGAAGTCCGCGGCCAGGTACCCGGGGGCAGTGAAGACGTTGAACTCGTAGTCGAGGCCCTGGGCGGCGGAGGCTCGGAACCAGAAGCTCTCGGGGTCGATGCCGAACGCGTCTGCGTAGCGGAGGTTGACGGTGCCGATGCCTGGCAGATGCTCGACCCGCAGGTCTCCGACGACCGGCAGCCGCCAGAGAAACTCTCCGCTCCAGTAAAACGGCGTGCGCGCGGGATACTCGTCTACGACGGCCATGCCGTTGTTGACGCTCGTGAGGTAGTAGCCGAAGAAACGCGTGGTTGCCCTGCTTGCCGAGAAGTCGCTGGTGTAGGCATAGCTTCTGCGGAGCTCGGTCGCGGCAAAGAACGTGATTGCAGCGAGGAGGAACGCAAGCGCGTAGAGAGCGATCCGAGGCACGGTCACCTTCCGCGGGGCTGCGATCAGGAAGGCGAGGGGAAGCAGCAGCTCGATAAGCGCGAGCCGCTCGCTGAAGAGCGCCGTGCGAACGACGGCGAGCGCGAAGACGACGACCACGAGCACGCGGATCGCAGAGCCGGGCCGGACGAGCTTGAACGCGATCGCAAGAGGAATCGCCGCGACGGCGAGCTGCGTGAGCGTCGTGACGCCGGGGAGCGTCGCCAGGAGCTCTCCCTTGACGTGTTCCGGGTCGCGGCGCCAGGTTTCGAAGAGCGCCGTGATGCCGCCGGCTCTGAGAATCCCGCGTGCGAACCAGAGCACGTAGGCCGCGATGCTGACCACGAGCGCGACCTCGAGCAGGACGGCGAGGCTTCGACGCTGCGCCTGCGTCAGTGCCTCGCCCGCTCCTGCGCTTCGCGTGAGCGGTCTCGCTCGCGCGCTGTCGTCGCCGACCTTAGCGCCTGCGGCGAAGCAGAGAAGCGCCAGCGCGATGAACGCGAACCCGGTCCAGCTCAGCGTCTTCCGGCTGTCGAACTCGGCCGCGAACGCGCTCTCGCTGCTGACCGCGTAGAGGAGGAGCAGCGGCATGTAGAGGAAGACGACGAGCGTAAGCGGGGAGAAGATCGAGCGCAGCTCGATCACGTGCGCTCCGCGTACTCGAGAAGTTGCCGCGCGCCCCATCACGCTGCCGTGGCGCATTCGGTCGCCGCCTCGGTGATCTCTCGCCGGAACCGTGCGGCAGAGAAACGCTGCGCGCTCTCCGCGATCGCAGCGCTGTCGAGCTCCTCTGCGGCGGCTCGGCGGATCGCTGCGTGGAGCTCCTCGACCGACTGCTCCCGGAGGAGCCAGCCGGTCCGGCCCGGCTCCACGATGTCGATCGCGCCCCCGGTTGACAGGCCGATCACCGGCGTGCCGCACGACTGAGCCTCGGCCATGGCGATCCCGAAGTCCTCGTCGACCGGGTAGACGAACGCGCGGGCGGAGCGGTAGAGCTCGCGGAGCCCGGCGTCGCCGAGCGTGCCCACGAACGATACGTTCGGCGTCGCACGTGCTGCGAGCGCGGAGCCGAGCGGTCCCTCTCCTACCATCACCAGGCGGTGCTCGGGCAGATCGGCGAATGCGTCGATCACGAGATCAGGTCGCTTGTAGCCGACGAAGCGCCCGACGTAGAGGAAGAAGTCCTGGCGTTCCCCGCCCGGCGTGAAGAAGTCGGTCCGGACTGGAGGATGGACGACGCAAGCGGAGCGTCCATAGGACTCCTCGATGCGCCGCGCGACCGCGGACGAGTTCGCTACGAAGCGCGTGACGCGCCTCGCAGTTCTCCTGTCCCAGCGCCGGAACCAGACCATGCCGGCCCGTGCGAACGGGCGGACCACACGCGGGAACCGCTCCCGCTCGGCGTCGAAGTCCCATGCGTACCGCATCGGCGTATGGCAGTAGCAGAGATGCGGGATCCCCTGCTCGATGCGAACGGCTTTCGCGCACGCGTGGCTGCTCGAGATCACGACGTCGACGTCGCGCGACTGGTGGACGCAGCCGCCAGGAGAGCGGCATCAGCGGCAGGAACCATTCGTGGTGCTGCGTAGCCCCCGGAACATGCTGGAGAAACGACGGCCGGGCCGCGCCGAAACGCATGCGGGTAGCGCCGACGCCTCGAGCACGGTGGTCAGAAGCTCGGCGCCGGGGAAGGCCTCGAGCATCTCGGCGACGCAGCGCTCGGAGCCCGCGTAGCGCACGAGCCATTCGTGCGCGATCGCCACGCGCGAGTCGCGGCTGCGGCTGCGAACCGAAACCATGCGTCAGCGCGGTCGCCTCCGTCGTCGAACCGTTTTCTCCAACCTCTTCTCCGATACCGTTGCGCGGGCAATTCCCTGCATTCATCGGTTGCTCGGCTCGCTACCGATGAGTGGGGCGTGGAGGAGAACCTGTTGCGGACCGAATCTCCGACCGGAAACGCTATCCCTTCGCATCGTCCGGTGCGATCGGCGACGCGCGCCGGCGGAGCTTCCGTCGCTCGGCCGCACGCGCTCAGGTCGGCTGCGGCCGCCGTCGGCTGGCGGCCCTCGCGGTCGTTCGCGCGTCGTCGCGGGCTCGGCCGCGGCCGGGCTCGGCGCTCCTCGCGGCTGGCCGCGCTCGTCACGGCGTTCGATCGCCCGTATCTGCTCGGCCCGTTCGTCGCGCTGGTGCTGCCTGCGGGCGAGACCTTCCACGTGCTGCGGCGCGCAGGTCGCCCCGCTCGAGGCGGTCGTCGGCGGTGGCGCGATCGGCTATCGTCGCTCGCGCTCGCGACGCGGCGCGAGGCGCTCCGGCTCCGCCCGGTCGACTGGACATTCGTGGCCTTCCTCGCCTTCGTCGCCCTCAGCACGCTCGGCCCGGTCGACGACTCCGATCGGCTTCGCGAGCTTCTCTTCTGGAGCGCCCTCGGGGTCGTCTTCCACGCGGTCGCCGCGCACTTCGACAGGCCGCCGCGATCTGAGCCTCCTCCTCGTCGCGCTCGCCGCGGCGACGCTCGTCGAGGCGTCGGTGGCGCTCTTCGAGTACGTGATCGCTGGTCCGAGCGCTTCTCGCTCGCTCGGCGGGGCGATCGTCTATCCGCTCCCGGAAGGGACGCTGGGCCACCCGAACGCGCTCGCCCAGTTCCTCGTCCTGGCCGGCCTCGCCGTCCTCGCGCTCGCTCTCGCGGAGCAGCGGAGCGCTGCGTCGCTCGGGCTCGCGACGGCGGGCGCTGGCCACGCTCGCCCTCGTCGTGACGTTCTCGCGCGCTTCGTGGATCGCCCTCGCCGTCGGCGCCTCCGTTTACCTCGTCGAGCGAAGGACGCGCGTCCCCGTCCTCGTCGCCGGCGGTGTCGCGGCCTCGGCGCCGCGGCGGCCGCGCTCCTGGGATCCGGGGGCGATCGGCGCTCGGATCTCGTCGCTCTTCAGGGCGAGGCGCGAGGGCTCTACGACTTCCGGCTCGAGCTCATCGAGCGAGCGGCTCGGATCGCGGCCGACACATCCGCTTGACGGGCTCCGGGCACTTCGAAGAGATGGGTGTCTACGCCGGCCGTCCCGACTCGCAACGCATCCCCATAACCTCTTCCTCGGGCTGGCCGTGTTCTTCGGGATTCCCGCGGCGCTCGCGTTCGCCGGGCTCGTTCTTCTCGCGCTCAAGCGCGGCGTGGAGCGGGTTACCGACTCGAGCCGGCGAGCTCCGCTTGACCGCTCTGGGATTCCTCGCGCTCCTCGTCGCGTTCCTCGTCAACGGCTTCTTCGAATACCCGTTCTGGAACAGCCCGAATTGCGGCCGACCATCCCTTTACCGGCGCGGGCGACTTCGCAGAGGTGGGCGTATACGCAGGTCGGCCCGACCTGGCGACGCATCCCCACAACCTGTTCCTCGGCCTGGCGGTGTTCTTCGGAATCCCGGCGGCCGTGGCGTTCGCAGGTGTGGTCCTGCTGGCGGTGAGGGCGGCGTGGCGTAGCTACCGCACGCGCGAGGACGAGCGACAGCTCACCGCCCTGGGGCTTGTGGCGGCGCTCGTCGCGCTCCTCGCGAACGGGCTCCTCGAGTACCCGTTCTGGAACCCGACGCTGAGCACCCTCATCGTGCTCCTCGTCGCTCTCCCGTTCGGCGTCGCGCGAAACAACTCGAAGCGATCTGCTGCACCCACAGTAGGCTCGTCGAAAGCGATGTCATAATCACGGGTTCCGAATGGATCCCGCCGCCCAGGCATATCTCGAACGGATGGACGAGGTACCGGGTTTTCTCGACTCGTCCGACGCCGTCCTCTTCGCCAGGCTCTTCGACGCCCAGAACGAAGCACGGGTCGGCGGTGACGTCCTCGAGATCGGCTGCTGGTTCGGCCGGTCCGCCGTCCTCCTCGAGTTTCTGCGGGATCCGCAGGAATCTCTGCACGTGTCCGACCTGTTCGAGGCGATCCCTGCGACCCGGGCCGGTCGGATGGAGCACAACGGCTATCACGGGTCGAGGCCTACGTCCGCCGACTTCCTGGCACGCTTCCACTCCTTTCACGCGGGCTCACCTGTGGTGCACTCGGGACCCTCGACAGATCTGAGTGCGGAGACGCTCGGTCGGAGTCGATTCCGTTTCGTCCACGTGGACGGCAGCCACACCTACGAGGCGGTCAAGCACGATATCGCACTTACGTGCGACCTGGCGACCGAGGGGGCAGTGCTCGTCTTCGACGACTTCGCCAACGTCGGTCATCCCGGGGTGGCGGCGGCGCTCTGGCCCGCAGTCCTGGAGGGGCGGATCAAGCCGTTCGCGTCGTCGCCGTCGAAGCTCTATGTGACGACGGCCGAGGACTATGCGGCCAGATACCGTGGAGCCATAGAGGAGCTCGCCTCGGCGAGCGGGTGGCGTACGAGCGTGAGCGAGCTTCCGACGGGCGTCGTGCTGAGCGTTCGGCCGGTCGCCGTCCGTCGGGGCTTCGGTGCGCGCATCAGGCGAAAGGTCAGGAGGATCGTCGCGCGAAGTCGACGGTTGGGGTGGACGCACGCCCTGAGCCTCCTACCATGTGAGATGATGACGCTGGCCGAATGGGAGTCTCGGCTGGGCATACCAATGGGGTGGTAAAGGGGGTTCTTGGGGTGAATACGGCATACCTTGACTCGAATTGCGACGACTCGCAGCGGCGCGAGCGTCTCTACGCGGGGCAGATCTTCACGTTCAGTCCGCGTGCGAGTTCCCTAGCGCTCGTCGAGCATGCACGGCAGATGATCGAAGAGGCGTTCGGCGACGTCGATCCGCTGTACGCCCAGTTCGAGATGCCCGTCGAGCGCTACGTCGAGATCTGCACGCCGCTCAAGCCCGGCTTCATCCACAACGACACCACGAAGCAGTTGGTGCGCGCGGTGCTGCAGGATGTCGGGTGCGACCTGCAGCGCACGTACCAGGACGTTCCGCGGCTCCGCATGGTCACGACCGACGGCTATCTGACGTCTGGCGTCGGGTACGCCCATCACCCGCACCGGGACACGTGGTACTCGGCGCCGATGTGTCAGTTGAACTGGTGGCTGCCGATCTACGACATCGAGTCCGAGAGTTCGATGGCCTTCCACCCGGACTACTGGAGCCGGGCGGTGAAGAACGGCTCCGCCGACTTCAACTACTACGAGTGGAACTCGAGCGGACGCAAGGATGCCGCGAAGCACATCAAGTCGGACACGCGCAAGCAGCCGAAGCCGGAGGAGCCGATGGAGCTCGACCCGCAGATCCGCTTCGTGGTGCCCGCGGGCGGGATCGTGCTCTTCTCGGCGGGGCACATGCACTCGACGGTGCCGAACACGGCCGGTCGCGCCCGGTACAGCATCGATTTCCGCACCGTCCACCTCGACGAGGTCGAGACCATGGGTGGGGCGCCGAACGTGGATTCGGCTCCCGTCGGAACGTCGCTGCGTGACTTCAAGCGAGCGAGCGATCTCGCGGAAATGCCGGAGGAGCTCGTGGCGCCGTACGACGACGCCGATGCGCGCGTCGGCGAGCTCGTCTTCCAGCCCGGATCCTGAACGACCGGGACGGCAGCCGATGAAGGTCGCGATCCTCGCCGGAGGCTCGGCAGCCGGCTGGCGGAGGAGACGGTAGTCAAGCCGAAGCCGATGGTCGAGATCGGCGGGCCGCCCGATCCTTGGCACATCATGAAGTACTACGCGCACTTCGGCTTCACAGCGACTTCGTGGTCGCGCTCGGCTACAAGGGCGAGCACATCAAGCGTACATGGTCGACTACTGCGACGCTGACGAACGACCTGACCGTGGCCTTCCGCGACGGGACCGTCGAGCACGCATCCGAACGGGCGCGGCGCGACGACTGGACGGTCGAGCTGATCGACACCGGGCAGGTCACCGACACCGGCGGGCGGATCAAGCGGCTCGCGCCACTACCTCGGCGACGAGACCTTCATGCTCACCTGGGGCGACGGCGTCTCGAACGTCGACCTCGACGAGCTGCTCGCGTTCCACCGCGTCGCACGGCAAGCTCGCCACGCTGACCGCGGTTCGCCCGCCCGCCCGCTTCGGCCACCTCGAGCTCGAGGGCGACGGCATCGTCGAGTTCTCCGAGAAGCCGCAGACCGGCGAGGGCTGGATCAACGGCGCGTTCTTCGTGCTCGAGCCGGGCGTCTTCGACTACATCGACGGCGACGACACGCAGTGGGAGCAGCGAGCCGCTCGAGCGGCTGGCCAAGGACGGCCAGCTGATGGCGTACCGGCACGACGACTTCTGGCAGTGCATGGACACCCTGCGCGACAAGAAGCTGCTCGAAGAGCTGTGGGAGAGCGGCGAGGCGCCCTGGAAGTCTGGAGTGACGTGGGACAGACGCGTCGATGCGAGTCCTGGTCACCGGCCACGACGGCTACATCGGCTGCGTGCTCGTGCCGATGCTCACGAGCGCGGGCCACGAGGTCGTCGGCCTCGACAGCGACCTGTTCGACGGCTGCGACGTTCGGCGGCCGAGGCCCGGATCCCGCCGAGCCGTCCGAATGGACGTCCGCGACGTCGACAGCCGACGATCTCGAGGGCTTCGACGCCGTCGTCCACCTCGCGGCGATCTCGAACGACCCGCTCGGCGACCTCGACCGCCGAGACCACCTACGACATCAACCACCGCGGCGCGGTGCGGCTCGCGCGCGGCGGCGAAGGAGGCCGGCGTCGAGCGTTCGCTCTTCTCGTCGTCGTGCAGCCTCTACGGCGCCGCCGGCGACGACTTCCTCGACGAGACGGCCGCGTTCAACCCGGTCACGCCGTACGGGCGGTCGAAGGTGCGCGCCGAGCGCGACCTCGCGGCGCTCGCCGACGACGACTTCAGCCCGACGTTCCTGCGCAACGCCACGGCCTACGGCGTCTCGCCGCGGCTGCGCGGCGACCTCGTGGTCAACAACCTCGTTGGCTACGCCGTCACCACGGGCGAGGTCCTCATGAAGAGCGACGGCACGCCCGTGGCGGCCGCTCGTCCACATCGAGGACATCGCCCGCGCCTTCGTCGCGGTGCTCGAGGCGCCGCGCGAGCTCGTCCACGACGAGGCGTTCAACGTCGGGCGCGACCGAGGAGAACTACCGCATCCGCGAGGTCGCCGAGATCGTCGAGGAGGTCGTCCCCGGCAGCACGCGTCGACGTTCGCCGACGGCGCCGGCCCGGACACTGCGCAACTACCGCGTCGACTGCGACAAGCTCCGCGCGACCGCTGCCGGCGTTCGCAGCCGCGTTGGACGGTGCGCGGCGGGCGTCGAGGAGCTCTACGAGCGCCTCTCGAGCGCGGCCTGACGCTACGAGGAGCTCGATCGGGCTCGCGCTTCTCAGGATCAAGCACGTGCAGCGAGCTGCAGGACGCGGGCCGCTGGACGCGACGCTCCGCTGGCGCGAGCCGATCGCGACGCGAGGCGTGGCGCCGAGCCGTGACGCCGGCACGTGCCGATCGCCGACTGCGCGCGTCGCGGTGCCGCTCGTGCGGCGGACCGAGCCTGCGAGCCGTTCCTCTCCTCGGCGACGACGCCGCTCGCCGACGCGCTGCTGCCGCCGAGGACAGCTCGGACGAGCCCGAGCCGCGCTTCCCGCTCGACGTCGCCTTCTGCCCGGCTGCTCGCTGGTGCAGATCCTCGAGGAGGTGCCGCCGGAGAAGCTGTTCGTCGACAACTACCTGTACTTCTCGTCGTTCTCCGACCGAGCTGCTCGACCACTCGCGCGAGCACGCGCTGCGGCTGATCGACGAGCGCGGCCTCGGCGCCGACAGCCTCGTCGTCGAGCTCGCTCAGCAACGACGGCTACCTGCTGCGGAACTTCGTCGAGCGCGGGCATCCCGTGCTCGGCATCGACCCGGCGCCCGAGCAGGCCGACGCCGCGCGAGGCCGCGGCGTGCCGACGCTCGCGGAGTTCTTCGGCGCCGAGCTGGCGCGAGCGGCTCGCGAGCCGAGGGCACGGCGGGCCGACGTGATCATCGCCAACAACGTGATGGCGCACGTGCCCGACCTCAACGGCTTCGTCGAGGATCGCCGTCTGCTCGCCGACGACGGCGTCGTCACCGTCGAGAACCCCTACGTCACGCGACCTCATCGAGCACGTGCGAGTTCGACACGATCTACCACGAGCACCTCTGCTACTTCTCGTGCACCGCGGTCGACGCGCTGGTGCGCCGGCACGGGCTGTTCCTGAACGATGTCGAGCACTTCCCGACCTCCACGGCGGCACGCTGCGCTGGTACGTCGGCAAGCAGCGAGGACCGGCCGACGAGTCGGCGCGGCGTACCTCGACGACGAGCGCGGCGCACGGGCTGACCGACGTTCGACTACTACGCCGACTTCGGCGCGCGGGTCGAGCAGCTCCAGCAGCGACCTGCTCGAGCTGCTCGAGCGGCTCAAGGCGAGGGCGCGACGATCGCCGCCTACGGCGCCGCGGCCAAGGGCAGCACGCTGCTCAACTACGTCGGGCATCGGCACCGACCTCGTCGACTTCGTCGTCGACCGCAACGTGCACAAGCAGGGCCGCTACATGCCCGGCACGCCATCTGCCGATCCGCGACCCCGAGGCGCTCGTCGAGGAGCGAGCCCGACTACGTGCTGCTGCTCGCCTGGAACTTCAAGCGACGAGATCATGCGCCAGCAGGCCGAGTACCTGCGCCGCGCGGCGGCCGGTTCATCGTGCCCGTCCCGAGCCGGAGATCGTGTGACCGAGTCCGGACGGTCGCGTGCGCCGACACGCGAGTCGCCGGCGTGTGCCCGGCCTGCGGCGTGCCGGAGCTCGAGTCTTCTACGAGCAGCCGCGACGTCCCGGCGCACAGCTGCCTGCTCTGCGCGACGCCGGCGAGGCGGCGCTCGGTTCCCGCGCGGCACGCTGCGGCTCGCGCTTCTGCCCGGCTGCGGCTTCATCACCAACACCGCCTTCGACGCCGCGCTGAACGAGTACTCGCCGCGCTACGAGGAGACGCAGGGCTTCTCGCCGCGCTTCACGAGCTTCGCTCGAGCAGCTCGCCGACGCGCTGGGTCGAGCGCTACGACCTGCGCGGCAAGGAGCGTGCTCGAGATCGGCTGCGGCAAGGGCGAGTTCCTCGTCGCTGCTGTGCGAGCTGGGCGACGACCGCGGCATCGGCATCGACCCGGCGCTACGTCGCCGAGCGCATCGACGAGCGCCGCGGCGGACCGGATCGACGTTCATCAACGACCTCTACGCCGAGCGCTACGCGCGACCTCGCGGCCGACGCGGTGGTCTGCCGGCACACGCTCGAGCACATCGCGGCCGGTCGCCGATTCGTGCGGATCGTCAGCCGATCGCTGGCGGCCGCGACGACACGCTCGTGTTCTTCGAGCTGCCCGACGTGCTGCGCGTGCTGCGAGAGGTGCGTTCTGGGACATCTACTACGAGCACTGCTCGTACTTCACGCCGGGCTCGCTGGCCCGCCTGTTCCGGGCCAGCGGCTTCGAGGTCTTCGACCTCGCGCTCGACTACGACGACCAGTACCTCCTGATCGAAGCCCGCCCATCGGCTCGGCGACGGCCCGCCGCTGCCCTCGAGGACGACCTCGGAGGACGTCGCCGCGGCCGTCGATGCCGTTTCGACGCGACGCGGCGAGCGGTGCACGAGGAGCTGGCGCGCAGAGCTACGCGCCTGACGCAGATGGCGGGACGGCGGTGATCTGGGGCGCCGGCTCCAAGGGCGTCTCGTTCCTCACGAACACTAGGTCGACGACGAGATCGAGTCGCCGTCGACATCAACCCGTTCAAGCACGGCATGTACATGGCCGGCACCGGCCACCGCATCGTCGCCCCGGACACCCTGCGCGAACGGC
>CAWHBH010000037.1:0-20148 GCA_963827525.1 uncultured Thermoleophilia bacterium | reverse complement strand
CTGGTTGTCGGCGGCAGTCCGATCCGCCGCTTCCCCGCCGACATCGGCGGGCAGCATTCCGTAGAGCTTTGAGACCGCGAAGTCCGCGTCCCCGACGATGGGGTAGTTGGGTGCGGCGCCCTGCGTCTCCTCGATGTCCTTCGCCCAGCCCTCGTGGTCGCCCGTCGAGTCGACCGAGATGCCGATGATCTTCACGTTGCGGCGATCGAACTCGGGCTTGATCTTCGCCATGTACCCAAGCTCGGTCGTGCACACCGGAGTGAAATCCTTCGGGTGCGAGAAGAGCACCGCCCACGAGTCGCCGATCCACTCATGGAAGCCGATTTCGCCCTCCGTGGTCTGCGCCGTGAAGTCCGGAGCCGTGTCGTTGATCGTCAGGTTCAATGTCCCACCTCCTTCGGGGCCGAAGCCCCCTCGTCCCGGGCGCGCAGGAACTCGCCTCGCGCTCAAGTGCTTACACGCGGCAACGCGCGTCGGTCTTCCATTGTTCCAGGTCGCACCTGCGCAGATCCGTCAAACGACGGCTCTTCTGGCATCACGCCTGGGAAAACTGCGGGCGGAGCCACTAGCGCAATCTCGCGAGGCGCCTAAGCTGCGACAACGGGCGCGTCCGTTCGGTGAGGTTCGACCCCTGCATGTACGGGGAAGCCGAAGCGGCAGACGGGTTCAACCCCTCTCCCCAGAGGGCACACGAGGAAGGCAAGACGGACATCGGGTCGGGAATCAGGCGTCGTGGCGACCGAGCGAGAGGGAGTAGAGCGCGCGACGGGCCAGACCGCCAGGCGCGCTCCATCCCCCAGTTACGTTGTGCCCGAATCTTGGCTCGACAAACCTGAGCTCGTAAGTCCGAGGCAGAGCGACCGGGCTGGCAGCCCAACCGCGCCCCCAGTCGCAGGGGAGGGAACAGGGACGCCACAGGCCAACCCGGCCGCCTGTTTGGCTTCGGCGCTCAGCGGGCGCCTCCTCCGACCTCTATCCACACGGCGTCGGATGGGAGAAGAGCAAGCGACGGGACAGATACCCGCCGGGCGACGCCGCCCTTCCCCCGTTACTTCATGCCCGAGCCTGAGTTCGACGAAACCTCGGGCTTCCGTCGTCGTCATCACCCGATAGTCCGCCCGGCTGCAAGCGAAAGTAGTGGTCGCCGTCGAAACTCCTGCAAGAGCGGCTTTCTCTCATCGGTGAAGTAGGTGTGGAGAAGGTAGACTTCGATAGTGGCGAAGACGAGTCGGGAACGAGATCACGACGCGCGGCAGGCGAAGCTCGAGCTCGTGCGTGAGCAGGTTGCGTCTGGGCAGCTTGTGATTCGTGAGATGTCGAAAGCGGAGCGGGCGAGATGGGCCAAGCAGACAGCCAGCTCCGAAGCTCGTTTTACCCCGGATGAGCGCGCTCGCCGGGCTGTCGCCGTCGAGAATAGGCGGAAGCGCGCCGCGCGGTTTTCGTAGCGCGCGGTAACGGCGTGTCACATGCGGCGCTGTCATCGAAGTGGAGTACGCGATACACTTGAGGCCCCCATTAGCTCCTCCTTTCGTCGTGACCCGAGTCCTGAGCCATTGCGCCAGGACGAGCGGAAAGTGAGAGAAAGCTGATGTCTTCGCCTTTCGTCACTGTTCGCTACCCCGACGGGGCATGGGAGCTTGCTCTCACTGCCAAGGTTCCGAAGGTTGGAGACACCCTGCGGCGAAGTGGTGGAAAGTGGATCGTCGCGAACGCCGCCGAGGATCGCGACGGGCACATCATTGTGACTTGGCGGCGGGCTCCACGTCCGGAGGCCGTCGATGAGTAAGAGTGCAGACAAGCCGAAGAAGCAGCTGAAGAAGAAGCCGCAGAGGACGCTCAAGGAGCGCCGCAGCGAGAAGCGCGCAACGAAGAAGCTCGGCTCCGGCTCGCTCCGGTCAGAGTAAGACGGACTACCGGCGTCGTCTACCTATCGCGGCGACGGGCTGCACGGCCAGGCCCCGACCACACATTGAACTCGCGGCAGATCCGACGCGGACTCCGGGACCTACGCGTTGCTCTTTGGGGTCGTGCCCGATGCGCACTTCGTCTTCGAGCCTCGACCGGGATCTATCCGGGCGTGAAATGGGGTACACGATCGAGGGATTCCAAAAGGGGGAGTGGTCACCCATCATCCGAGGAGGTCAGAGGAGGTCAGGGGGAGGGGCTGGGATGGCCCCGGGAACTCGAATCCTGTTACCGGCACGCGCGCAACGCGGAGCGCCAGGGCCAAGACGTGCCGGATTCCCGGGGACATAACAGGACATTCGCGAGCGGGGTATCGAGCCGTGAACCTTCCCCCGCCCCGCCCCTGAATCGATCCCGGTAGTAGTCGTCGACCACTTTTCTCTTCCCGCGCAGTTCGGCAACGTCAGGCAGCTTTCTTCGTTGCGTCCTTGCCTGTGCCCTCGCACTCCGGGCACTCGTCCACGATGCGCTCCCCCTTAATGGCGGCGGGGACGTAGCACGATCCCTGGCACTCGGGGCACGCATCTTCCGCGAAGTCGTGCTGCCTCCTCCACGCGCTATACACAGTGGTTCTTCTCCTAGTCCTCGAGTGGTTGCCAGCCGTCCTCGTCCGATCCCTTGATCAAGAAGGAGCTTGCGGCCGCCGCTGGCTCGGGCGTTGGCTGGTTGTCTGCGATCACCGCGCGAATGTCGTCGGTCGCTCGAAAGCGGCCGCCGACATCGTGGTGAGCTCCGCGCATGCTCCACTGAGCAATCAGCTTCGTCGTATTCATCCCAGTTGCCGCCCCGCAGTGCGCGAGGCGGCTTCTCCTCCCCTTGTGTCCCAGCGTCGTCCATCGCACGGTATCCCCCTCACGGGGCAGTGCGCAATCCCTCGAACGAGCCTTCTCAGCCGACAGGATCCGGGGCGATAGAGCCGTGCCGACCCGGAAAAATCGCCCTTACCCGTCGGGCTCTGGTGGACATCCACTCCGTCCTCGATGTCGCGCAGTGCCGCCAGGCATCGATTGTCGAGCGATCCTCTCGGGATTCTGTCGGGTTCCCGATTCAGCTCGTCGAGTTCGTCGCCGAATGACCTGATCGTCAGATACAGCGACGTGCTGCGGTTGAGCGACACAAGTAGGTCGAGCGCCTTTCCTACCTGCAACCGACATGCCGCCTCCTCGCGGCGCGCGGCACTTTCTGCCAGGTTCCTTCGGCCGGGGCGATCACGGCTTCGCCTGCTTCGGCGGCTTCGGGACGTAGCCGCCCGGAGAAGCGATCCGCCGCTCGCCCCGCGCGGCCAGGCGCTCGCGCACACGGGCGTCGATCTGCTTCCTGAGGAGGTCGCGCTGCTCGGGGGTCAAGAGACCCTCCTCGCCTGCAAGACGCGCTTTCATGCCGTCACCGCCTTCGCGGTAGCGGCGAGGTTATGCTCGCCATCTTCCCCAACCCTCCTTACAGAAACTGTCCCCTCGAACCGTGAAGCCGATTTCGACTCCTCTCGACCGTTCCCGACTAGCGCTCGAACCCTCAGGTGCCCCACGTCTCCTCAAGCGGCTGCTCCCGCCGGATCAGGCGACAGCTCCGACATGTAGGTCCGCCTGTAGCCAAGGAGCCGGCCGAGCGGGGCGCTGGCGGCTAGCGCCGCGTGCTGGAGCGGAGCAGGCGGGAACGGCAAGCGCACCGTGTCGAAGTGCGCCTGGGCGATGACGGCAAGCCGGAAGGGGTTCGGCAAGCCCTTCTTGTTCGTCTTCCCCGCGGCTGCAAGCGCGAACATCGTCTCGATCAACGACTCGAACTGAAGCGCCGGACGCAGCTCGCCGCGGAACACGAGGTCCCCCTCGCCGTCGTTCCACCACTTGTGTGCTTGCCCAGGCTCCACGACGAGGACGTCACCGGCCTGCGCCTCGATCTTTTTGCCTGCGACCTTGGCGCCGAGCGTGCCCGACACGATCTCGAAGGTCTCGACCTGAGCCGGGTGGACGTGCGCTGCCGCGACGAACGCCTGTGGCTCTGCGTGAAGCTCGATCAGCACGTATTCGCCGTCGGTCTCCGCAGAGGTCTGGAGAAACGTCATCCGCTCGCCCGTGACGGGGTTGACGAGGGTCTGGCCCTTACTGATCACTGCTGCCTCCTATGTGGTTTTACGAGCGGGCGGTCACGGTGCAACGCCCTCACGAATGAGCGGCTCAGTGCCGCGCAAGCGCGCATGCTAGATAGCCTGCCCAACGCTGTCAAGATACCCTCCTTTCTAGTCGCAAGGTGTGCTGAGTAGGAGCGTAAAGGTCATATGCTGATGTAGACTCGGGACCATGAACCCTCCAACCGCAGACACCTTCGATCATCCCTGGTTGGTCGAGCGGATTCCTGAGGAGATTCTGGGTCGCTACCGCAAAGCGATGTTCCGTGTCCGGTCGAGCAACGAGCCGCTCGTGATCCTCGACTCACTCGCGGAGATGCAAGAGATCTTGCAGCATGTTGAGCGCGCCGCGGTCGAGGAGGCTCGTGCGCAAGGCGCTACGTGGTCGCAGGTCGCAGAGGCGCTAAACCGGACGCGGCAAGCCGTCGAGCAGCGCTTCGGCTAGCGCGCAGCGGTTTAACTCTCATGACCCGATGGCTCGTTGTATTGTCCGCGCTCGCTCTCGCGCTTCTTGGAGCGGAGGGGTCGGGTGCGACGGTCGAGGCTCGAACAGGAGTCGTTGCCTCCGTCTATGACGGCGACACGCTCTCACTCACGGACGGGCGGCGGGTGCGTCTCCTCCAGATCGACACGCCCGAGCTCGGCTCCGGTGAGTGCTACTCACGCGCGGCTCGGAATGCGCTGATCAAGCTCGTGCCGATCGGGGGTCGGGTGCGGCTCGAAGCCGACGCTCGTCTGGACAACGTCGATCGGTACGGACGGCTGTTGCGCTATGTGCATCGCGGACCACTGAACGCGAACACCACCCTCGTGCGCGCGGGGGCAGCTGCGCCCTATTTCTACGGCGGTGATCTGGGTAAGTACGCATTGCGGCTGCTCTCGGACGCTCAGAAGGCGAAGGCCTTGAAGAGAGGCTTATGGGGAGCTTGCCCCAGCACCGTCCTCGACCCCTATCGAGCGGTTGACACCGGCATCAGCGGCCCACCCACGAAGAACCCGCCACCGAACGGCAAGTGTGATCCCAACTACACGGGGGGATGCGTTCCGCCCTATCCACCCGATCTCGACTGCGCTGACCTCCGTGCGATGGGGCTAGCGCCGATCAGGAGCATCGGCAGCGACCCGCACGGCCTCGATGGTGACGGCGACGGAATTGGGTGCGAATGAGGTCCGGGCGAGAAGCCGAGTTCGCTGCGAGGCGTCAGGGTCTCCTCCGGCAGGCTCAGAATCAAGACCCCGATCCGTCAGCGCCCGAAAGAGGACGCATTTGAGTTCCGTCGTCGAGTCCGGTGGCTCTCACGAAATCCCTCCGAAGCCGTCAGTCTCGGGTGCAACCGCGGATGCGATGGTGCTAGTCGCCGGGCGGTTAGAAGATCGATTTCAAGCCCACGGGACAGGGCGGGGCGTTCGTCATTACCAACGGAACGTTCAGGAAGAAGGAGGGTCGCGCGCTTTGCTGCGGACGATGACGGTTGGGCAGAAGCGTGGCGGATGCTTGAGCACCTTGATAGCGGCACCGCCGAGGACTATCTGAAGTCGCTCGCGGAGCAAGAGCGAAGTCGGGCAGCAGCCATGGCCGCCGAGGAGAAGCAAGCAGCCGCAAACAGGGCCCGTCTATCAGTCCTAGGCCCGGTTGCTGTAGATGGATGGGGTGCCGCTGATACCGAGCTGCAATGCCTCGACTGTGGCGCGACCAACTTGTTCCTGGCGCTGCAGTCGGCATGCGGTGCTGGTCGTGTGGGTCGCGCGTGGTCTTCTGGAGATGCTCGAACTGCGAGTCCTCCTTCCGGGTCAGCATTGGCGGCGAAGGCCCCGATATGTTCAAAGGATGACCGAGACGACGAGTCCTGCCTAGAGGCTGTTCAGGACGTGTCCTCGAGGTGTGCACGGGGTGTGCATCACACGAGCGTTGGCGACACTCATGGCACACCTGACCCGCATAACCATGCGGATTTGGCTTGGGTGCAGGGTATTGATGGGCCCGCCTGGACTCGAACCAGGGACCAACCGATTATGAGTCGGCTGCTCTAACCAGCTGAGCTACGGGCCCGCGCGTCCAGCGTAACCGACGGTTCCGCTGGGCCGGATGCGCGCGCTGCTGACAGAATGGGGGTGGCGTGGAGACCTTCCAGTCCGAGTCGCAGCTTCGCACCGCCGGCGGGTTGTCCGTCACGGACATCACCGAGGAGGTCCGCGAGGCCGTACAGCAGAGCGGGATCCAGGACGGCATCTGCTCGGTCTACTCGCCGCACACGACGTGCTCGGTGCGGGTGAACGAGTGGGAGCGCGGGTTCCTCGAGGACTTCGCCGTCCTCCTCAAGCGGCTGGTACCGATGGAGCACTACTACGCACACGACGACTGGGACCGACGCACCGAGAACGTCTGCGAGGAGGACATGGAGATAGGCAACGGCCACGCGCACTGCATGTCCATGCTCCTCGGCCCGGCCGGTGAGTCGATCCCGGTGCGAGAGGGCGAGCTCGCTCTCGGCCAGTGGCAGCGCGTGCTGTTCCTCGAGCTGGATCGCGAGCGCGACCGGCGCTGGCTCGTCCAGGTCGTCGGAGTCTGACCTCGGTCGGACCCCGTTCGCTACTCGGGCGTAACGTAGGCGGCGGTCAAGCCGCCGTCGACCACGAAGGTCGCCCCGGTAACGAAAGAGGACTCGTCGCTCGCGAGGAAGAGAGCGGCGTTCACGATCTCCCGCGGCTTGCCGAGCCGGCCCGTGGGCCAGTGCACCTGGCGACGCTTGAACGCGCTCGGGTCATCTCCGAAGATCGCAAGTAGGAGTGGCGTCTCCACCGGCCCGGGGCAGAGGGCGTTCACTCGCACGCCCTCGCGGGCGAACTGCACGCCGAGCTCCTTGCTCATCGCGAGCACGGCGCCCTTCGACGCCGTGTACGAGATCTGCGACGTTGCCGCCCCGAGAATGGCGACGAACGAGGCGACGTTGATCACCGAGCCTCCTCCCCGCTCCAGGAGATAGGGGATGCCGTGCTTGCAGCAGAGGAACACGCCCTTCGTGTTCACGTCCTGTACGCGCTGCCACGCGTCCACGCTCGTGTCGAGGACCGACGCGTCGTCTGCCGGCGAGATGCCCGCGTTGTTGTAGAGGACATCGATGCCTCCGAACCGCTCCGCCGTCGCCGCGTAGACGTGCTTCACGTCATCCTCGACGGCGACGTTCGCACGAAGCGCGAACGCGTCGCCGGAGCAGAGCGACACGGTCTCCTCGGCGAGCTCCTCGTCGAGATCGGCGACGCAGACCTTGGCGCCTTCGGCCGTGAAGACGATGCCGCCTCGCGTCCCATGCCGCCGCCTGCCCCCGTGATGACGCACACCTTTCCGTCCAGCCTGCCCATGACTCACCCCTCCGTGGAGATGAAGACGCTCTTGACCTCGGTGTAGCCCTCGAGCGCGTGCATCCCGAGCTCGCGGCCGAACCCCGACTGCTTGAAGCCGCCGAACGGCGTCTGAACGCGCACCGACGTGTTCGCGTTCACCGAGAGAACGCCCGCGTCGACCGCGCGGGCCACCCGGAGCGCGCGTGCTCCGTCTCGTGTCCAGATCGAGCCGGAGAGCCCGTACGGCGTGTCGTTCGCGATCCGGATCGCATCGGCTTCGTCCTCGAAGGGGATCACGGCGACGACCGGGCCGAACACCTCTTCGCGCGCGACGCGGTCGTCATTGGTCGCTTCGACGATGGTGCACGGGAACCAGAAACCGGCGCCCTCGGGAGCCTCGCCGCGGAACACCGGTTCGCTCTCGACGAACGACGCGACGGTCTCGCGGTGCGCCGCCGACACGAGCGGCCCCATCTCGGTGTCGTCGAGCGCCGGATCCCCCACCTTTACACCGCGGGTGGCCTCGATCAGAGAGCTCGAGAAACCTGTCGTAGACCGACCTCTGGACGAGGATCCGCGAGCGCGCGCAGCAGTCCTGGCCTGCGTTGTCGAAGACGGAGTACGGAGCCGCAGCGGCGGCACGTTCGAGGTCAGCGTCCTCGAAGATCACGTTCGCCGACTTCCCGCCGAGCTCGAGCGTCACGCGTTTGATCGTGCCTGCCGCACCCTGCATGACGAGCCGACCAACTTCGGTCGAGCCCGTGAACGCGATCTTGGCAACGTCCGGATGCTCGATGAGCCGTTGCCCGACCACAGAGCCCTTCCCGACGAGCACGTTGACGACGCCCTCCGGAATACCCGCCTCGAGGCAGAGCTCGCCGAGCCGCATTGCGGAGAGCGGCGTCAGCTCCGCCGGCTTGAGGACGACGGTGTTCCCGCACGCAAGTGCAGGCCCCAGCTTCCAGCTCGCGATGTTGGCAGGGAAGTTCCAGGGGACGATCAGGCCGACGACGCCGAGCGGCTCCCTGAAGGTTGCAGCGACTCCGCCTGCGACAGGGATCGTCTCGCCGAAGTGCTTGTCGATCGCGCCGGCGTAGAAATGGAACACCTGGGCGACCATGCCGATCTCACCGCGCGCCCCCGAGATCGGCTTTCCCACGTTGCGAGATTCGATGCGCGCGAGCTCCTCGGCGTTCTCTTCGACGAGCGTCGCGAGCCGCCGGAGCAAGCGCGCGCGATCACCTGGGGCAACGTGGCGCCATGACGGAAAGGCACCCTTCGCGCGAGCGACTGCCTCGTCAGTCTCCCCGACGCCGGCTTGCTCCAGCTCGGCGATCGGCTCCTCGGTGGCGGGGTTGAGAACCGTGAGCGTCACGGCCTGGATTCAAACACCTAGAGCCCGCGGCTTTGACGCATACGCCAGAACCCGTACACGATCCAAGCGAAGACGGGCACGAAGACGAGTGCCAGGATCCAGAGCGCCTTTCCCCCTCCGGAGAGCGCCTGATTGCGGACGACGTCTGCGATGAAGACGATGCACAGCACCGCATAGATGGCGAAGAACGCGAAGTACACACTGCCTCCTGTCTCGACGAAAGGCGTGAGCCTACTTCGCGCGCACAGCGCGGTACTCGCGCGCCTGCTCGACAAGCGCTTCGAAGAGCGCCGCATCCTCCCCGGCCTCGGGATGCCATTGCACGCCAACCGCGAAGCGGAGCGACGGATCCTCCACGGCTTCGAGAGTCCCGTCGGCCGCCCAGGCCGTCTCGACGAGCCCTTCGCCCACCTTGCCGAGCCCCTGATGATGGTGTGAGGTGACGTCCGAGCGCTCACCGACGATCGAGGCGAGGCGCGTGCCCCCTTTGACCTCGACGGGGTGCACGGCGAACTCGCCCGGAACCTGCCGGTGGTCGTCGTTGCCAACTTCCTCCGGGAGGTGCTGGACGAGATCGCCGCCGCGCGCGACGTTCAGCAGCTGGAAGCCGCGACAGATCGCCAGCACCGGCATGTCGCGCTCGAGAGCTGCCTCGAGCAGCGCCATCTCGCCGGCGTCCCGTCGGGCCTGCGGCGTGTCGGTCTCCGGATGTGGGTAGGCGCCGTACCTCGAAGGATCGACGTCCGCTCCCCCCGAGAAGACGACACCGTCGAGCACTGCCAGAGTCTCGTCCACACCATCCTCGGTCGGCGGGATCACGATCGCCCTACCCCCCGCTCGCTCCACGGCGTCGACATAGTCGAGCGGGATCAGCACCGCAGGCATGTGCCATACGCCCCACCTCGCGTCCTGGGCATACGACGTGATCCCGATGAGCGGCTTCATTCCGGTTCAGTCTCCACGATCCAGAGTGTGCCGTCTGCGCATTCCATCGCGCGCCCTTCGGTGCGGTCGCGGCTAACGCGCAGCACGCGAACCGTCTCACCGTCGAGCTCGGCAAGAGCGCCGCGAGGGCCGGAGGTGGCGGAGGCAAAGCGCCAGGCTTGAACCTGGCGGTAGATCTCGTCCACCGGTCGCGCCCAGTCGATCAGCGCGTACTCGGGCTCGAAGAAGGAGTAGTAACGCCCCTCTCGCTCCTGTTCGTCGCCCGGATCGCCGGCCTCGATGCGCGCCAGGGCTACAGGGAAGAGCTCGGCGACGAGACCGACCAGCTTCGGAGTCAGCTCCTCCCACGAATGCTCATCGTCGAGCGGCACCGTTCCCTGGGCCAGGATCGCGCCCGTGTCGAGATCTGCGTCCATGCGGTGGAACGTGAAGCCGACCGCCGCCTCGCCGTTTCGGATCGCCCATGCGACCGGGCTCGGGCCTCGGTACTCCGGAAGCAGTCCCGGATGGCCGTTCATCGCGCCGAGCCGCGGAACCGCGAGCGCGTCGGGCGGGATCTTCCACGGGAATCCCGCGCAGAGCAGTAGGTCGGGCTCGTACACCCTGAGGAGTGGAGCGATTCCGCTTCTCTGCGCGGGAATCAGGACGTCGAACTCCTCGGGCGCTTCACGGACGAGCTCGTCGAAGGCGTTTCCATACCGCTCGGCGTGCTCTCTCGTACAGATGAGCGCGACCGGCTCGTGGCCCAGTCCGCGCAGGAGGCGGGTGAGACCCTCCACGGCCGGCTGCACCTGAGCGATGAGGACGACTCTCAACCGCGCTCGAAGTAGCGGGTGCGCTCCCAGTCGGTGACGACCTTGTCGAAGAGCGCCTGTTCGGTATGCGCGTAGTTCAGGTAATGGTCGACGACCTGGTCGCCGAAGGCGCCGCGCGCCATCGTCCCGAGCTCGAGTGCCAGGATCGCTTCGCGCAGAGTCGACGGAAACCGCTCGGAATCGGACTCGTATGCGTTCCCTTCCAGCCCGGAGGCAGGGGGAGCTCGTTCTCGATCCCGTGCAGCCCGGCCGCGATGATCGCGGCGAAGGCGAGGTACGGGTTGACGTCTCCGCCGGGAATGCGCGTTTCCACGCGCTTCGCACGCACCGTGCCCGACGATCCTGAACCCGCACGTCCGGTTGTCGTGACCCCACGCGAGCGTCGTCGGCGCCCAGCTCCCGGCCGCGTAGCGCTTGTACGAGTTGATCGTCGGCGCGAGAAACACGGCGAGCTCCTTGAAGGCGGCGATCTGGCCGGCGAGGAACCGCTGGAAGAGTGTTTCGTCGTCGCCGAACGCCGGCTCGCCGTCGCGGAAGAGCGAAGCGTGCACGTGACACGAGTTGCCGATCCAGGACTCGAACGGCTTGGCCATGAAGGTGATGGAGCACCCGTTCGCGTGTCGCGATCTCCTTGGCGCCGTTCTTGTAGATCACGTGGTTGTCGGCCATCGTCAGCGCGTCGGCGAAGCGGAAGTTGATCTCCTGCTGGCCCGGCCACGCCTCGCCCTTGGATGTCTCCACGCGTATGCCTGCGCCATGCATCCCGTTGCGAATCTGGCGGATCAGGCCCTCGTCGTAGGTGGTGGCGAGGATGTGGTAGTCGAGGATGTAGGGAACCGACGGCGTGAGGTCCTCGTATCGCTGTGCCCACGCCTCCTGGTAGGTCTGTTGGAGGAGGTAGAACTCGAGCTCGGAGCCCGTCATCGGCGTGAAGCCGAGCGCGGCGGCCCGCGCCATCTGCGCCTTGAGCACCTGCCGCGGGGACGGCTGAACCGGCGATCCGTCGTGCCAGAGAACGTCTGCGAGCACGAGCGCCGTGGCCTCGAGCCAGGGAATCCGCCGAAGCGTGGCGAGATCCGGCTGCATCGCGAAGTCGCCGTAACCGCGCTCCCAGCTCGCGATCTGGTAACCGGGAACCGGATTCATCTCCATGTCGAGCGCAAGCAGGTAGTTGCACCCCTCGATCGAGTGCTCGTTCTCGATCTCGTCCACGAAGAACTCCGCGTGGAGCCGCTTTCCCATCAATCGCCCTTGCATGTCCGTGAACGCGACGACGACCGTGTCGATCGTGCCGGCGTCGACCTCGGCCTTCAGCTCGGCGAGCGGGAGCACGGCCGGATCCTAGTGCGTGCCGCACCTGGTTGACATGTCAGCGTCCAGGTGCGCGTAATACCCCGTCCAGGTCGCATGAGCAGCGCAAAGGAGGCGGCATGAGTACCGGACCCGCGCCCGGCGAGTATCGCACCTCGGAGGACGAACAGACCCTCCACAAGCTCGGCTACGCGCAGGAGCTCTTCCGCGCGATGGGCGGGTTCAGGAACTTCGCCATCTCGTTCACGATCATCTCGATCCTCGCGGGGTGCCTGACGTCGTATTGGGTCGGCTTCGAGCGAGGCGGGCCCGTGGTCATAACCTGGGGCTGGCTGCTCGTCGGGCTGATGAGCACGATCGTCGCGCTCGCGATGGCCGAGATCGCGTCTGCCTACCCGACGGCCGGCGGCCTCTACTACTGGGCGTCGAAGATGGGGAGCCCGGGTTGGGGCTGGGCGACAGGTTGGTTCAACCTCATAGGGCAGATCGCCGTGACCGCTGCAATCGGCTACGGCCTGGCGACCTTCGCTCAGGTGCTCTTCGACTACTGGTTCAGCTACTCGAAGCACATGGACGACTGGTTCGGTATCGACGCGGTTGCCGCGATCTACCCGCTCTACGTGTTCTTCCTTTCTGGCGGCCTGTCTCGTCAACGTCTTCAACGTCCGGATCACCTCCGGGCTCAACATGATCTCCGCGTGGTGGCACATGGCCGGCGTGGCGATCATCGTCGGCGTGCTGATCTTCGTACCGAACAACCACCAGTCGCTCTCCTACGTCTTCACGGAGAGGATCAACATCTCGGGCTACGGGGACAACACGACGGCGTTCACCAATCCCGCGTGGTGGTTCGTCCTCGGACTCGGCCTGCTGCTGTCGCAGTACACGATCACCGGGTTCGATGCCTCAGCTCACACCGCCGAAGAGACCCAGAACGCCTCGCGCATGGCAGCGACAGGCATGTGGACGGCTGTCGTGGTCTCCGTCGTCTTCGGCTGGATTCTGCTCCTCGCGGTGACATTCCAGCTTCCGAGCACCGAGTTCGGTACGGAGCTGGGCGCGAACGTCGGCTACATCGTCCCCTTCTCCTGGGCCGAGTCGATGAGCCAGAACTGGGCTGAGTTCCTGCTCTTCATCTGCGTCGTCGCGCAGTTCTTCTGCGTGACCGCCTCAACGACGTCTGCGTCGCGGATGATGTTCGCCTTCTCCCGTGACCGCGCGGTGCCGGGCCACACGCTGTGGAGGCGGGTCTCGCGACACCGCGTCCCGGTGTACTCGGTCTTCGGGGTCGCTTTCTTCGCCGCCGTCCTGATGATCCCGGCGTGGTGGAACTACTTCGTGGGGTACGCGGTGGGAACAGCGATCGCGGTGATCGGCCTCTATATCGCCTTCATCCTTCCCGTCATCCTGCGCCTCAGGCTAGGCGACTCATGGGACGAGCCGCGAGCGTGGAGTCTCGGGAGGCACTACAAGTGGATCGACACGATCGCGATCGCCTGGGTCGCGCTGATCACGATCCTGTTCATCTTCCCGCTGTACAAGGCCGGGCTGCCCTGGGAGGCCGACTTCTCCTGGGAGCTCACGAACTACGCGATTCTCTGGTTCGCGGGCATCGGCCTGATCTTTGGCGGCTGGTGGGTGCTATCGGCCCGAAAGTGGTTCACGGGCCCCGTTCGCATGGGAACCGAAGAGGAGCTCCAACGGCTCGAGGAGGAGCAGGCCGGGAAGTTCGCGCTACCGACCGAAGCCTCGTAACCAGCTCGCCGATCTCGACTGCGAGGGGCGCCGCAAGGCGCCCCTCGCGCATTCAGGCGTCGGCTGCCGCGCGGAGCTCGAGCTCGGCGGCAGTCCGCTCGAGTCGCTCGAAATGCTCGGACGCGTACCCCACGAAGTCGAAGTCGAGCTCGGAGACGGCGGTCTGGACGACTCCCCACATCGCCTCCCGGAAGTCGGACATGAAGCGCATCAGCTCGAGCGCCCGCACGTCGGCGGGACGAACCTCGCCGAAGTACGCCTCGAGCAGCACCGCGCTCGCGGTCGAGTCGAGCTCGTGGTTGATCGAGAAGTTCGCCAGATCGAAGAAGACGTCGCCCATACCTGCGTACTCCCAGTCGACGATGCGGAGGCGCTCGCCGTCGTCGAGGAAGTTCGCGTTCAAGAGGTCGTTGTGGCACGGCCGTGGCTCGGCGTCTCCACGCTCGAACTCGATCCGTCGCGCGATTTCGTGCGCCCAGTCGTACGCCTCCGGGATCGTGCCGCCGCGCGCAAGAGCGGTCTCGCGATAGATCTCGACGACGCGGAACGAGTCGAAGCTCCCGGGAATCGGCTGGACTCGTCGTGGAATGCGCGCAGCGCCTGCGCAACACGCCCGAGCATCTCCGGCTCGCGCATCCGCTCAACGGGGGCGTCTCGCCCGCGATGAAGCGTGTTACGAGCCAGCCCTCCGGCTCCACGAACGCCACGACCTCAGGGCCGATCCCGGCAGACGGCGGCCGCCTCCGTCGCCGCCAGCTCGATGCTCCGGTCGATTCCGAGGAGGTTGGTGTCCTTCCCGGCGACCCGCAGGACGAACACCTCGCCGTCGACCTCGACCTTCAGGTTGTGATTCGTGATTCCGCCGCCCAGCACCTCGACATGCGTCTCCTGGCCAGGCCAGACGCGCTCGACCGCGGCCTCGAGCTGCGTCACGAGCGGATCCTCTCACCTCGCGGATCGAAGAGCGGCTCGGCAGCGATCTCGCCGGAGACCCAGCTGCCGAAGATCTCGACCCCGACCTCGGTACCCACCTCGTGCTCGGCGGGAACGTACGCGTACGCGATCGATCGCTCGACCGTGTACCCGTAGCCGCCGCTCGTCACACGCCCGACGAGCTCGCCTTCGACGCGCACCGGCTCCGACCCGAGTGCCACCGCGCGTGGATCCTCGAGCGTCAGGCACCGGAGCACGCGCTCCGGCTCGCCAGCCTGCACGAGCGCGTCCCGCCCGATGAAGTCGTCCTTGTCGAGCTTCACGGCGAAGCCGAGGCCCGCCTCGAAGGGCGAGTCCTCGGGCGTGATGTCCGACCCCCAGACGCGATAGCCCTTCTCCAGCCGCAGCGAGTCGATTGCCTTGTAGCCCGCTGCGACGAGACCGTGCTCCTGGCCGGCCTTCCCAGAGCGTGTCCCAGAGGCGAAGCCCGAACTCGGTGGGACAGTAGAGCTCCCACCCGAGCTCGCCGACGTAGGTCACGCGCAGCGCGAGGCACGGCACAGGGCCGATCGCGAGCTCCTGGGCGCGCATGTACGGGAACGCTTCGCTCGACAGGTCGGCGGTCGTCAGCGGCTGCAGGATCTCGCGGGCCCTCGGCCCCCACAGGCCGTAGCACGCGTACTGCGAAGTCACGTCGGCGACGTGAAGGGAGCCGTCGCGCGGCGCGTGCTGACGGAGCCACGCGAGATCGTGCTGACCGAAGGCCGTGCCCGTCACGATCTGGAAGCGATCGTCCGCGAGGCGTGTCACGGTGAAGTCGCACTCGATTCCGCCGCGCGGATTCAGCATCTGTGTGTACGTCACCTGGCCGACCTCACGCGCGACGCGGTTGCCGCTCAGCCGCTCGAGGAACGTCGGCCGCACCGTCGCCTGCGACCGAAATCTTCGCGAACGAGCTCTCGTCGAAGAGCGCCGCCGCCTCACGACACGCGACGTGCTCCGCGGCAATCGCGGGCGACCAGAGCTTGCCGGCCCACCCGCGCGGGCGAAGAGACTCCTCGCCCGCAGCGGCGTTCGGCTCGAACCAGTTCGCACGCTCCCAACCCGACTTCTCCCCGAAAGCCGCCCCGAGCTCTTGCAGCCGCGAGTACGCGGGAGAGACGCGAAGCGGCCGCCCTGCGTTGCGTTCGTGTCCCGGGTACTTGACGTCGTAGTACGTCTCGTAGATCTCCTTCGTTCGAGCCAATGCGTACTCCTGGCTGCGGTACGCGGCACCGAACCGCCGCGAGTCCATGTGCCAGACGTCGAGCGACGGCGTGCCCTCGACGACCCACTCGGCGACGAGCTTGCCGATGCCACCGGCTCCGGCGAGCCCATGCGCGCAGAACCCCGCGGCCACCCAGAAGCCGGGGACGTCCGACGGGCCGAGGATGAACTCGCCGTCCGGCGTGAAGGCCTCCGGCCCGTTGATCAGCTTGACGACCTCCATGTCGGCCAGCGACGGAACGCGGACGACGGCGTTCTCCATGAGCTCCTCGAAGCGCGGCCAGTCCTCCTCGAGGAGCCGCGAGTTGAAGTCGACAGGGATGCCGTCGAGCCCCCACGGCTCACAGTGGCGCTCGTACCCGCCCATGATCGAGCCCGCCCGACTCGGGCCGGAAGTAGACGAGCAGCGAGGGTCGCGCATCGTCGGCATGTCGAGCGGCAGGCCCGTCGGCTTCGTGATCAGGTACTCGTGCGCCATCGGGACGATGGGGACGTTCACGCCGGCGAGCGCGCCGAGCTCCCGGGCGTACATGCCGCCGGCGTTGACGACGACCTCGGTCTCGATGTCGACCCTGTCCGTCTCGACGCCGGTCACGCGCCCACGCTCGCACGCGAATCCCGGTCACCCGCGTCCGCTCGTCGCATCTCCGCCCCACGCCGTCCGTGCTCCTTCCGCCAGCGCGAACGTGAGCTGGCTCGGGTCGATGTAGCCGTCCGTCGGGAGGAACGCGGCACCGAGCACGCCGTCCATCGTCATCGGCGGAAAGAGCGCCTGCGCCTCGTCCGGCGAGATCAGCTCGAGCGGGAGGCCGAACGTCTTCGCCCAGCCGGCCTGACGCGAGATCTCCTCCATGCGCTCGGGAGACGACGCAAGCCGGAGCGAGCCGACCTCGTGCCAGCCGGTCTCGAGGCCGACCTCGTCCTCGAGCGAGCGGTAGAGATCGACGCTCGCCATCATCATCTTCGTCAAGGAGAGCGTGCTTCGCAGCTGTCCGACGAGACCCGCGGAGTGAAACGTCGAGCCGCTCGTGAGCTCGGCGCGCTCGACGAGGACGACATCGTCCCAGCCGAGCCGGGCGAGCCAGTAGAGGATCGAGCAACCACCGACACCACCTCCGATCACGACCGCCCGCGCGCGACTCCGCATGGGCGGCACCCTAGATGGCTGACGGTAATTGCCGTCGATGCGGGGATGCCTGAGATCAAGCCGGGGGTGCCGCCCGTCCGAGCGCGTATCGCGAATACGTGCGAGGGCGGGCAGCGTCATCCGGCAAGCTCCGCGCCTTCTGGAACGGCCAAGCGTGGATCGGGTGAGGACCGCCCGCAAATTGCGACAAGTTTGTTCGCCAGCACCCCTTGATCGGACACGTCCCCTGACATAGATTCCTCCTGCGCCGAGCACGGGGCGCCGGTAGGACGAAGCCCCCCGAGGAGCACTACGCGGAAGCGGAAGGTTCGTCGGGAAGGTGGACGAAAGCGTTCCCGGCTCGGCGAACTTTTGCGGCCGGGCCTTCGTGCCCGGCCCTTTTTGTTTCTGTCGATCGACCAGAGCACACGCAGGCGATCGCAGTTTGACCCTGTGCGAAAAGAAAAGCTCGCAATTTGCGAAGAGTTCGCTCCCTTCGGCCTTGACGGTGCTGGCGCACCCCCCTAGGGTGGTGATTGCACCGAGTACGGAGCGTCCAAGGTTGATGGCTCCCCGACAGGCAGTCGCTTCGGCGAAGGTCAGTCGGGAAGCCGGACGAAGGCGCCACCGGCTCGGTGCATTTCGTTGTGGACCCGATGGATCGACTGGCGCCAAATAGTCACAGGTTCGGTGCCGAGCACTGCGACTTTCGAGTTGCCGCAAATTGCACCGAATTTTGTCGATCCGGTGCTTGACCGGGAACCATCTGGTCCATAGAGTCCCCGATGCACCGAGTACGGAGCGCCCAAGGTTGATGGCTCTCCGACAGGCAATCGCTTCGGCGGCGGTCAGTCGGAAGGTCGGACGAAGGCGTCACCGGCTCGGTGCATTTTTTGTCGGCGCATATCCTGGCGCGCGTGGGACGCCTTCTCTTCCTAGTCAGCGCGATCATCTTCGTCGATGCGCTGCTCTTCACGGCACTGACGCCACTCGTTCCGGGATACGCGGACGAGTACAGCCTTTCCAAGACAGGAGCGGGCCTCCTGGTCGGCGCCTACGGAGCGGGAGCGCTGTTCGGAGGCATCCCCGGCGGTCTCGCCGCGGCCCGGTTCGGGCCAAAGCGCGCGGTCGTCGGTGGTCTTTTGGTTCTCGCGTTCGCGTGCTTCGCCTTCGCCGCCGCCGACAGCGCGCTCACGCTCGGCGCTGCACGTTTCGTCCAGGGGGTCGCGAGCACAGCGACATGGGCGGGATCGCTCGCTTGGATCTCGGTGGTCGCGCCGCGCGAGAGGCGCGGAGAGATCATCGGAACGGCGTTCGGCGCTGCAATTTTCGGGGCCGTTCTAGGACCCATGTTCGGCGGTTTGGCCGAATTCGTCGGAATACGGCTGTCGTTTACGATCGTCGGCGCACTTACTCTGGGCTTCGCAGGGATAGCAACGCTGGCCGGATCCGCCCCTGTGCAGAAAGCGACACTCGCGGGGCTGAGGCGCGCTCTTCGTGATGAGCGATTCCTCGGAGGCCTCTGGCTGAACATGCTCCCCGCGATGCTGTTCGGCGTTCTCATCGTCCTCACACCGCTCGCTCTCGACGACGCCGGTTGGGGGACGTTCGCGATCGCAGCCGTCTTCTTCGCATCCGGTTTGGTCGAGGTTGTCCTCAACCCCCTCCTCGGTCGATTTAGTGACCGCGTCGGCCGCCTGCTCCCGATTCGCTTCGCACTGACGGCGTCCGTCGCTGCCGCGGTAGCGCTTGCGGCGGCTTCGGGTCCAGCGCTGATCGCACTGGTCATCTGCGTGGCGGCAGTCAGCTTCGGCAGCTTGTACACGCCCGGCATGGCGCTGACATCGCACCGAGCTGAGGCGGTCGGCCTCGCACAGGGGTTGGCATTCGGCGTCATGAACACCGCTTGGGCCTTCGGTGAGGTCGTCGGCCCGACCGCCGGAGGCGCGATCGCCGACTCCTACGGAGATGCCGCCCCTTATCTCCTCGGCGCAGGGCTCTGCGCTCTTACACTCGTCGCGACGTACCGAGTCGCCGGAAAGGTGAGGCCTCGTGCAGCGTGAGGATTGGGATCGCAAGTACGCCGAGCAAGAACAGCTGTGGAGTGCCAAGCCGAACCGCATCGTGGTCGCCGAGCTCACCGATCTGGCTCCCGGCCGCGCTCTCGACCTTGCGTGTGGCGAGGGCCGGCATGCCGTCATGCTCGCCGGGCTCGGCTGGGACGTCACCGGCGTCGACTTCTCCGAGATCGCCGATAGCCAAGGCGCGCGCGCGAGCAGCTCGAGAGGGGCTGGACATCCAGTTCGTGTGCGCCGACCTCCTGCGGTACAAGCCGGAGCCGGCCGCGTTCGACCTCGTGCTCGTGGTCTATCTCCAGATTCCGTCCGCCGAGCGGCGCGTGGTGCTGGCTGAGGCGGCCTCCGCACTCGCCCCAGGAGGATCGCTCGTGCTTCTGGGTCACGATCTCACGAACCTCGCCGACGGCGTGGGTGGCCCGAGCGACCCCGAGATTCTCTACACGCCCGACGACATCGCCGCCGAGCTCCCCGATCTCGAGATCGAGAAGGCCGAGCGCGTGCTCCGCGACGTCGCGGGTGCCGATCGTCCGGCGATCGACGCGCTCGTTCGCGCTCGTCGTCCTAGAGGCTGATTCGGATAACGGGCTGGCTGACTAGAACGGCCCCTCGGCCAGCAGGCGACGGAACTCGGCGAACTGCCCGGCCTTGCCTACGGCAACGAGCGTGTCGCCCTTCTGGATGATGTCCTCGGGCTGAGCTCCGCTGACGGGCTCGGGCTCGCGCAGGATCGCGATGACTGTCACGCCTGTCTTCGCACGCAGGCCGCACTCCGCGAGCGTCTTGCCGATCGCGGGACTCGAGTCAGGGACATCGATCCATTCGATCTGGAGCTCCCCGAGTGCCATCTCCAGCTCCTCGACGATCCGCGGGCGCTCGTATGCACCCCCGATGACGGCTCCCAGCTGCCGTGCTTCGTCGTCGTGGAGCTCGATGACCGCCGTCGGCTCATCGTCGTTTGCGCGGCGGTAGTAGTAGATCTCGCGCTGACCGTCGTTGTGCAGGATCACCGACAGCCGGCCACCCTGGGCCGTACGGAAGGCGTACTTCACGCCAACGCCAGGCAGACGAGTCTCTCGCAGGTCTACGGGCATCAGGAATCAGGCGCCAGTCTACGG
>CAWHBH010000036.1:0-53740 GCA_963827525.1 uncultured Thermoleophilia bacterium | reverse complement strand
GGCGGTCGACGAGATCGCCGCCGCCAACGGCGTCAGCAACAAGGTCGAGTACCTCATCACTCGCACCACCACGCCGACCACGCCGGCGCGTCCTCGCTGTTCGACAAGAACGTCACCCGCATCGGGCACGAGGAGTCCCGTCGCCTCCTGCTGCGCGACGACGACCCGCCAGGCCGCCCGAACGAGGAGACGTTCGAAGACCGGCGCACGCTCGAGATCGGCGGCGAGCGGATCGACCTGGCCTGGCACGGCGCCAACCACTCCCCCGACAACATCATCATCCACCTGCCCGACCACGACACGCTGATGCTGATCGACATCGTCAATCCCGGTTGGGCGCCGGTCTACGTCGTCAACCTGACCGAGGACATCCCGGGCTACATCGAGGCTCCGGCGAACGCGCTCGCCTACTCGTGGAAGCACTTCATCGGCGGCCATCTCGGCCGCCTCGGCACGCGCGACGACGTGACGCTGCACCAGCAGTACATGGCCGACATCGCCGAGAGCTCGAGGACGGCGATCGACACCGTCGATCCCACGCGCTACTTCGTGAAGTACGGAGAAACATGTGGGCGGCGGTGAAGGGCTACCTCGACGAGGTCACGGCCGTCGCAGCCGCACCCGTGATCGAGAAGTACACCGGCGTGCTCGCAGCGGCCGACGTCTTCACCGAGAGCACGACGTTCTGGGTGATGGAATCAATCCGGCTCGACCTCGGCTACGGCTCCCAGGTGCATCCCTGATAGCCAGCACCGCAATCCGTGGCCGACCTCCCGGCAGGAAATTTCAGTAGCGGATTGGCATGGCGAGCGAGCCTGGAGCGCTGCCAAACCAAACCAACCGAAGGGAGATCCTCCGTGAGCGCCGAGCAGCGAGAGAACCTCGACGCAATCCTGCGACAGTCGGCCTTCCCGGCCGACAGCGATGTCAACGAGCAGCGGCAAGCGCTCCGGGAGTTGCTATCGGCGTATCCGCTGCCCGACGACGTGACGGTGACCGCGGGCGCGCTGGGCGGCGTTCCAACCGCCGAGATCACGGTAGACGGAGTCGAACCTCGTCACGTTGTTCTCTACTTCCACGGCGGCGTGTACGTGATGGGGGACGCTTTCCTCGCCGCTGACCTGGCCTCGCAGGTCGGCCGGCGGACGCAGGCCAAGGTCATCTCCGTCGATTACCGACTCGCCCCCGAGTACCCGTATCCGGCCGCGGTTGACGACGCTCTTGCGGCCTACGAAGCCCTCCTGCACGACGGCATCGCCCCTTCGGACATCGCCTTCGCGGGAGAGTCCGCCGGCGGCGGCCTCGCCGTCGCCACCCTGGTCAACGCCCGCGATCACGGGCTGCCCCTGCCGGCCGCGGCCTTGGTCATGTCACCGTATGCCGATCTGACCGTGGCCGGGGCGACGATGGAAACCAAGCGCGAGGTCGATCCGCTGATGAGCCGAGAAGCACTCCGACCCCGAGTCGCCGACTACACGGCGGGACAAGACGCCGCTTTCGGCCTCATCAGCCCCGTATTCGCCGACTTGTCCGGCCTGCCGCCCCTGATCATCCAGGCCGGAACACACGAGGTTCTCCTCGACGACGCAGTCCGCCTCGCGCAACAAGCCGCCACCGCCGACGTCGAGGTCACGCTCGACGTCACCTCTCGGTGCCGCACGTCTTCCAGGCCTATTACCCGATCCTCGACGAAGCGGCCGCGGCGCTGGACAGAGCCGGACAGCTCCTGTCGGCGCATCTCGCCGCTGCAGAACGCATCACCACTCCCAGGTGCATTCCTGATGGCCGGCGCGCCGATCCGCGATCCGCTGGCCGACCACCTGCTCACGCCGGAAAACGCGGCGCTCGTCGTGATCGACTACCAGCCGTCGCAGTTCTCCAGCGGTCCGCTCGATGGCCATCCGAGACCTCCTGCTCCCACCACCTCTTCTCCGAAGACGGTGAGCGAAAGATCATGGTCGCCTCGCTCCGGTACCTTGACACGTTCGCAAAGATTGACGGTAGTTGGTACTTCGCCGAGCGGAAGCTCCTCCTCGACTGGAGCGAGACGCGACCGTCGACTCCGGGGACCTGACCCCAGACGACACGATTCGTCAGCATCGGCGCCAACCGCCGTCACGGAGGAACGAACGTGTCAACACCCGCGAGCCCACTGCTCTCCCCATCCCAACTCACGACTCTCGCCGCGATCGGCGAGGAGCGCTCGGCTCCTACCGGTGAGCTGCTGTACCGGGTCGGCGATCGGACGTACCCGTTCATTGCGATCCTCGAAGGAGCGGTCGCGATCGTCGACGCCGCCGGGAACGAGCTCATCAGCCAAGGCGCCTCGGGCTTCCTCGGGGAGCTGAACCTCCTGTCGGGGCAGACGGTCTTCGTCAACGCGCTCGTGACCGAGCCGCTGCGGTACATCGCGGTCGAGCGCGCCGCGCTGCGGTCGCTCCTCAACGAGGACGGCCCACTCAGCGACCTCGTCCTCTCCACGTTTATCGCCCGCCGCGAGGCACTGCAAAGCGTGCAAGGGATCGGCCTCGAGATCGTCGGCCCGCACGGCTCCGAGGCGACGATGCGGATGCTCGAGTTTGCGCGCGCGAACCGGCTCCCGTACACCTGGGAGGATGCCGCCGCGCCCGGGGGCGGCGCGTTGCCGCTCGTGCGGCTGCCCGGCGGCGGAGAGCTGCACGGTCCCAGCGCCGGCCAGGTGCTGCGCGCTCTCGGGATCGGGCTCGAGCTCGCACCTCGCGAGGAGGTCGACCTCCTGATCGTGGGCGCCGGCCCGGCGGGGCTGGCGGCCGCGGTCTACGGCGCCTCCGAGGGGCTCAACACGCTCGTCGTCGAGAGCACCGCGCTCGGCGGCCAGGCCGGGTCGTCCCGACGAATCGAGAACTATCTCGGCTTCCCCGCGGGCATCAGCGGCACGGAGCTGACGAGCCGCGCGGTGACCCAGGCGCGGAAGTTCAACGCGCGCACTGCGACCCCGTACCGCGCCCTCTCCCTCGAACCGGGGGACGGACGTCACCTCGTCCGCCTCGAGGAGGACCGCGCGATCGCCGCACGTGCCGTCCTGCTCGCGACGGGTGCTCAGTACCGGCGGCTACCGGTCGACCGCCTTGCGGAGTTCGAGGGACTGTCGGTCTTCTACGCCGCCGGGGCTCCCGAGGCCCAGCTATGCGCCGGCTCGCGCGTCGCGGTGGTCGGCGGCGGCAACTCCGCCGGCCAGGCAGCTGTCTGGCTCGCCCGCGGGGGCGCGATCGTCACTCTCCTCCACCGCCGCGCCGATCTCGGCGAGACGATGTCCGATTACCTGATCCACGAGCTCGAGCGCTACGGCGTCGCCGTCCGCGACCGAAGCGAGATCGGTGCACTCCACGGCGAAGACGGGCACCTCGAGGCGGTCACGCTGATCAGCGGCGAGCGCCTTCCCTTCTCATTCGTGTTCCTTTTCCTCGGCGCGCTTCCGTGCACCGAATGGCTCGACGACACTGTGACGCGCGACGACGACGGCTTCATTCTCACCGGCGCCGCGGCGAACATGGAGAACCTGCTCGAAACCGACATCCGCGGCGTGTTCGCGGCCGGTGACGTTCGCTCCGGGTCGACCAAACGCTGCGCCACCGCCGTCGGCGAAGGAGCAATGGCCGTCCAGTTCGTCCACGCCCACCTCTCCCGTACCCCTGCCGTCGAGGAAGTGACGTGAGCAACGCTGTGTGCACCCACCTCGATCAGATCGCTGTTCGCGAGCTGCCGGCGTCCGTCGAGGGCTGCGAGGACTGCCTGCGGCGGTTGACCAGCCTCAGCAGTCCCAGTGTTCATGCGGGATCCAGGCTACCCCCTACTCATGAAGTAGGAGGTCACGGGTTGCGACCAGGAAAGCGGCGGTGCCCCCAACCCCGCCGGTTACGCGGCGTCGCCGCGGCCTGCCCAAGCCGGGGGCTAAGCGTTGGCGGCACACGTCACTCAGTGCGAAACAAGCACCTTCAAGACGACGATCATCAGCACCAGACTGAGGTTGATGGTCACCGACGCCATCGTTCCGACAAGACTGAGCCGCCCAAGTCTCGCGAAACGCACACCCTGGATGGCCAGTGTGGCGACGCCCAGCGAGAAGGCCGCCCAGAACGCTCTCGTGTCATCGACGGCTCGAAGAGCGCCCATCGAGATCGCAACCAGGGGAAGAACGGCCGCGAGCGGGATCGCTAGCTCGTGACTGATGATCGCCGAAAGCTCTCTACCGGAGAGTCGCCTCCCGAGCCGGAGGCTCTCTCCGAGTCCGTGGGCATAAGTGTGGGCGATCCAAAGGATCAGCACCGTGGCCAGAACGAGCGCGTCGAGTTTCCAGAGGTCGTGCTCGTAGGCGCTCGCTCCGTCGGCCAGCACAGCGAGTACGACGATCGTCCCGTAGACGGAGCCAGCGATCCTCTCGCGTGCTCCGAGGGTAACTCCCTTGAACCCGAACATCGCGAAACGCGCTTCCGCGTGGAGACTCGAGATCCTGCTGAGATACTGCATCTCCGATGACAAGCCGGGCGACCGTGAAGGGGCCGAGTGGCATCGCGAACTCCGGATCTCCCTTATGGCACTCGGCCCCCTCGATACAGGATGCTGGCTCACGGGCGTCTCGACTAGTGGCTCATGGGGACATGCCGCCGACGACGCCACCCCTCCCCCTCGCGAGTCGCTCGCGCCTTGGGCCTGCTCGCGGGCTGTCAGAGCAGCGGTGAGATCGTCGCGAAAAACCGCCCTCTTACCCGTTCTCGCCTCGTCTCTAGTGCCCGACCTGGCGTCGACACGACTTCGGCGGGCGTCGAGAAACGCTCATCGAACTGCGCTGCCAGCGTCGGCGAGCGTAGGAGCACGTTAATCTCGAAGAAGCGCCTGAGGCTCCACGCTTCGAGGTTGCAGGTACCCGCGAGCACGTCCTCCCCATCGCGGACGAAGGCCTTCGCGTGCAGCATCGTGGGGTATTCGAGGATGCGTACACCCGCATCGAGGAGAGTCTCGTGATGGAACCGCTGCGCGGCTGCGCACGCCCAGTTGTTCGCGTTCGCTGGCACGAAGAGGCGAACGTGCACGCCGCGTCGAGCGGCGTTCTCGATGCGCCGGATCATGCCCTTGTCAGTGACGTACGGATTCACGACGTCAAGCGTCTCGCGAGCCCCGTCGAGGAGGTCACATATGGCAGCCGTGATCGGCCGGTGCCCACCCGGCGCGTTGTGCAAGACCCTGGCGGGTACCGCACCCACATCGGCTTCGTGTTCGGGAAAGAGCGAGTCCAGTTCTTGGATGGACATCGCACCGCCCAGCCACGCGAAGCTCGCTACGAACACGAGCTGGAACTGCGAGACGACGGGGCCGGTCAGCCGGAGGAACAGGTCATGGAAGCGCCCGTCCTGGAAGTGATCCTCGATGCCTGCGCCGCCGACCCAGCCAACTCTGCCATCGACAACGACGAACTTGCGATGATCGATGTGCCCGAGTTGGTGGACGTTCCACTGTCGAGGCGCTCCCGTCACAACCGGCTGCGCAGGCGCCCGTAGTTGCGTTGCACGAATCACTCGCACCCGGACACCTGCAGCCAGGAGCCGCTCGTAGAAGGCACGACTCGACCGGTCGGGGTCGGAGCCTTGTCGGTCAACCACAAGCCTGACGGGAACGCCTTCGCCCGCCTTCGCGACGAGAGAATCCGCGAACCGATCTCCGATGAGGCCGGGCCGGAATCCGAACTGGTTGATGTGCACGGACGAGGTCGCGGCCTCGATATCCCGAAGCATCGGTGGATAGAAGTTCCGGCCCTCGACGTGCACCTCAGCCGAGGAGGCGAGCGTCTCTTCGAAGTCCAGCGCCAAGTCGGATCGGCGCACGCTACTGCGCACCAGCCGCTCGGCGTGCTCGCGAAGCTCGTTCATACCCTCCTCACTGGCGGCAGGCTACAAACAGGCAGCCGTGCAGCGCATCATCGTCATCGTGTCAAGACGCGCGACACGTCCTGCCTGACGAACTAAAACGATGCCTCGTGCCCAGGTCCGCCGCGCCCTCCGGCCGCGGTCTACCCACGACGAGGTTGGAAGGGAGATCCGATGGAGATCAAAGGATCCGACAAGCCGTTCGCCGTCATCGGCCAGGTGCCGCCGAACCGCTTGGATCGGCGGCTTGATGGCCGCAAAACGAGCCCCTGACGTGGACGTTGGATGCTGACGGCGTCGAGCCGTCAGCATCCAGGCCGGTCACCCTCCCCCTCGCGAAGTGCGGGGGCTTCGCGGCCTTGGCTCGTCGGCCCCGCTACCGCTTCACGAGAGAGTCGTTATAGGCTCACGGCATGTTCGGCTCCATCGCACGGACAAAGTCCGTGAAGCAGCGAGCGCAGTCGCTCGTACGCCTGAATCTGGAGCTGGCGAAGCTTGAAGCGAAGAAGAAGGTAGCGGCCCTCGGCGTCGCAGCGGGGCTTGCACTCCTCGCCGTGGTTCTTGTCGTCTATGCAATCGGCTTCGCCTTCGCATCGGCGGCGGCGGGGATCAGCGAAGCACTGCCGCTGTGGCTGTCGCTGCTAATAGTGTCTGGACTGATCCTGCTTCTCGCTGCAATCGCTGGACTCTTGGCCGTTCGCTTCGCCCAGAAGGCCTCTCCTCCCAAGCCAGAGCAAGCGATCGAGGAGGCAGAGCGCACGGTAGAGGCGCTTCGGAGTCATGTCTGAGCGAACCACCGAGGAGATCCGCAGCGAGATCGCCGCTGAACGGCAGCGGCTCGACGAGGATCTCACGGCGCTTCGATCCGAGATCCGGTCGCTCGGACTGCTTGTGGTCGCCGGTCTCGTTGTCGTCGCGCTCGTGACGTGGCGTAAGGGGTCGCGAGAAGGTGTCGCAGCGGTATGGAAGCTCGTCAAGTAACGCGACGCGGATCTAGCTGGCTGGGGCTGCTTGCGGGATAGTGCGTAGCCAGCACTGGCGACGATCTGGTCAACCGAGAGTCAACCCCGACGCTGGCGCACGAATGGCGTCCCATGGCAGGCGAAGACCGCCTCGAGCCATCGATGGCCCTGTCTCGCGCCCAACGGCGTCCCCAGCCTCAATGGGAAGGAGGGGGTCGACGGTTCCAGTCCGTCAGAGGACTTCAGAAATAGAGACCCGCATATCGCGGATCCTTGTTGTCAGTGACGACGCTGGCGTGTCGCAGGCGGACACACACAAAAGCGGGCGTCAACGCGAAGCTTCGTGACGAGAGCTCGGCGCGGCGATGGATGCAGAGAGAGCCCGAACGCGAGAGACTGCGCCAATGCTCTGTCTCGTCGGATTTGCCGCAATCGTTGGTCCGCGGCTTGCCATCGCGCTCTGGTGGCTCGTCGGCAATAAGGTCGAGCTCGCTTTCGATTCGTGGATCTGGCCCCTCCTCGGGCTCGTCTTCCTGCCGTGGACAACCCTCGCCTTCCTGATCGCATGGCAGCCTGGTGGCCTCAATGGAAACTGGGACGCGCTACTGATCGTGCTCGGCGTTGCGCTCGACATCCTCACGTACATGCATCGCTTCGCAGCGAAAGCAGTTCGTCCTTCGCCGCGCATGGACAAGCCTCGGTATTAGCCGCTGATACAGAGTCGTCGCCGTATCGGGCAGCCCCGGCTCAGGGCGTTACGACCGTGTGCGGCGCCCGACGGGATGCAACTGACATGCTAAAAAATTTAGAAATGGGAGCTATCGTAGCGGAGCGCGTCGGCGGTGCGGATTCGGGTGGCTAGCCGGGCTGGGAGGCTGGTCGCGGCGACGACGACGAGCACGGTGCCGATCGGGATCAGGGCGAGCGACCACCATGGCGCGAGGACGGCGTCCTCGGTCGTGTCGCCCGCGATCCCGTACATGGCGAGGTACAGCCCGATGCCGAGCGGGATGGCGAGGAGCGAAGCGACCAGCGCAAGGGCGGCGTGGGCGCTGACGACGGTGGAGGTGATCTGCCTGGGTGTAAGACCGATCGCCTTGAGGACGCCGTAGTCGCGGATGCGCTCGCGGACCGAGAGCAGGACGACTGCGACGAGCGTGGTGGCGGTGATCAGCAGCAACACGGTGTCGAGTGTGTAGATGAGGAGCAGCAGCTCATCCGGGAAATCGCTGGCTTCGCCGGCCGGCTGCGCGTCGAGTGTCGCGTCGAGCGAGAGCGCGGTGACCACCACTGCGCCGGTGAGCGCGATCGCGGCTGCGAGGAGGAGCGCCCTGCGTCCTCGTGCGAGGAGGTCTTTGAGCCCGAGCCCGATCGTCAACGGCAGCACGGATCGGGCGACCGCGCGCGCCAGCCGTGAATTCGGTGGAGACGAGCTGCCGGCGCGGATCGCCTCGAGGGCGCTGAAGCGGGTGCTGCGGCGGGTGGCAGTCAAGGCTCCGGCTAGGAGCACGGGAAGGACGACACAGCTCGCGACCAGGATGTGCCAGGGATTCGCCGCGATCGTTGGTGAGCCGAGCAGCGTTTCGGCGCTGGGTGCGGCGAGGCGGGGCGCAAGGAGCATCCCGAGCGCGAAGCCGAGGCCCGCGGCGACGAGACCAAGCGCAGTGGACTCGAGCGCGAAGACGGCACCGACCTGGCGCGGGGTGAAGCCGGCCACCTTCAGCAACCCGATCTCACGGTGTTGGTCGCTGGCGCGGGCGCCGACGAGGATCCCGACGACGACGAAGGCAACGATCAGGAGCAGGATGGTGAACATCGTCACGATCACCTGCGTGCCCTGTGCATCACCGAGCGCGTAATCGCGCTGGACTTGCCAGGTCTCGAACGAGAGAGGGCCGGACCGCAACGTTGTTGCCGGGAAGCCTGCTGCCGCTCGCTCGGTGAACGCCGCAGCCGCGGACGGATTCGCCAGTCGAAGCGCCTCCGTCCAGCGCCAGCGGGTGCGATCGGGTTCGACGCGTTCGAGCGTGGCGGGGGTGACCCAGGCCAGGCCGGGGTTGCGGCGCGGGTAGCGCGGCTGGCTGGGTACGACCGCCGTCCCGAGCACCGGGAGGTCGATCGTGCCGCGTCTGCTCGTAACTGCCAGCGTGGCGCCGACCTCGATGCCGAGTGCGTTCGCAAGGCTGCGTTCGAGCACGATCCCGTCCTCACGCAGCGGCGAGCCTGCGGTCAATACAGGCTTGTTCACGGTTGTGCGGCCACCGAGGCCGGCGAGAAACACGCGATCGGTGCGTCCACGCGGCCCCACGGTCGCCATCACCAGAGGAACCGGCGCGCCCCGTTCGGTCACGCCGGGCAGCTCTGCGAGCGCGCGCGCGTCGGCCTGCGAGGGGACGAACGCGAGCACGTGTGCCCCGTTGGCGGCGGTGAACGTCCGCTGCCAGGGATCGAGCCCGCTCGAGCGCACCTCCAGGGCGAGCACGATCGTCGCGGCCGCAGCGCCCGCGATCGCGATCGTGAGCCCGCTCGCGAGCAGCCGCGAGCGGATGCCCGCGAACGCCAGCTTGAACAGCAGCGCCGTCACTCCGGGCCTTGCAGCTCGAGCAGCGGAGCGACCTGGCGGGCGGCGGCCAGCTGGGTCTCGTCGGCAACCAGCCCGTCGCGGAGCGTGATCACCCGGTCTGCCGCCGAGGCGACGCTCGCGTCGTGCGTGACGAGCAGCAGCGTCTGCCCGCGATCCCGGGCATCGCGAAAGAGACCGAGCACGTCGCGCGCCGCCGCCGAGTCGAGGTTGCCGGTCGGCTCGTCGGCGAGAATGACGTCGGGCCTGTTCGCGAGCGCGCGCGCCAGCGCGACCCGCTGCTGCTGCCCGCCGGACAGCTGCGCCAGGAGCGGCTCCGTGCTTTTCCGGAATGCCGAGATCGCTCAGCAGCTCGTTCGCGGACCGGCGTGCCTCTCTGCGTCGCCGGCCGACCAGGAGCAACGGCAGCTCGACGTTCTCAACCGCAGACAGCGTCGGCACCAGGTTGAAGAACTGGAACACGAACCCGACCTTGCGCCGACGCAGACGCGCGAGGTCCGTCTCGCTCAACCCGTCGATCCGCTCCCCATCGAGCCAGACCTCGCCCGCCGTCGGTCGATCGAGCCCGGCGAGGAGATTGAGCAGCGTCGACTTCCCGCACCCACTCGGCCCCATGATCGCGACGAACTCGCCACGCTCGATCCAGATGTCGACGCCGCGAAGACCCAGCACCTTCGCGCCGCCGGTCTCGTACGTCTTCGCGAGCTGCCTCGCCTCCAGTACCGGTGCCATCAGACCTCCTCCTTCAGTGCGAGTCGCTGCTCGATCAGTTCAAGCCACTCCAGGTCGGCCTTCAGATGCAAGATCGCCCCCTCAACCAGGAGCTCGGCCGCAGGCCCCTTCCCGTTCGCCTCGAGGAGCGCGTTCAGGTCGCGCAGCGACTGCAGGTACTCGCGCCGCTGCCCCTCGAGAAGCTGCTTCGGCTCCGCCAGATGAGCTGACGCGACGACGATGAACTTCATGAAGAACTCGTCCTTCAGCCGCCTGCCCGAGACAGGCGCTCGATCCAGGCCGCGAGCGCAGCCCGGCCGGCCTCCGTCAGCTCGTACACGCGCTTGCCGCGGCTGTCCCCGGGCACCGCCTGACCGACGACGAGGCCATCCCGCTCGAGCCGCCCAAGCGTCACATAGATCTGACCGGCGTTCAGCGCCGGCAACAGATCGCCGAACTCCTGCTCCAACGACTGCTTCAACTCATAACCGTGAGCACGCTCGCCACTGAGCAGCGCGAGAAAGAGCTCTCTCATAGATAACGAGTATATATTCTCGTTATCTATCGGTCAACCAAAACAAGCCAAAACCGTCGCCACAAGTTGCGATCAGTTGCCGATCGGAGCGCACGGCAAGAGGGGCTCGACGGTTCGAGTCCGTCAGAGGGCTTCGCTTTTGCCCTGCTAGCTCGGCCTTTCTGCTACCGAGGCCCGTCCGCCTCCGGCGAGGATCCGCCCGAGCCACGGCTGGCGCCAACGACAACAGTCCGCCTGCCTGTCAAGTCACTCATAATCGTCCAAGCCGAGGGTCAACCGGCTCGGCTTCGGCGTGATGCGGATCACCGGCTGCCCGGCATCTGGGGAGCCTCTTGTCCGCGGTTACGTCGCCAGCGTCGCTTGCGCTCCGGCCGCGCGCACGGCCAACGAGAGCGTGGCGATGTCGTAGGCGCCGTAGTGGCGACGCCCGTTGACGAAGAAGGTGGGCGTGCCCGAGACGCCGCTCAAGTCGGCGCTGTCGACGTCGTCGGCGATGCGGGCGGCACCCGCGTGCTCCCGCAGGTCGTCCGTGAACCTCTCGACGTCGAGTCCGATCTGCTCTGCGTACGCGATCAGGTCACTCGTGCCGAGAGCGTCCTGGTGGCCGAGCAGGAGGTCGTGCATCTCCCAGAAGGCGCCCTGGTCGGAGGCGACCTCGGCGGCCTCCGCGGCGAGCTGAGCCCGTGGGTGGACGTCGTTCAGAGGCAGGTGCCGCCAGACGTAGCGGACATCGCCGAACTCGCGGAGGAGCTCACGGACGACCGGCTCCGCCTGCCCGCAGTAGGGGCACTCGAAGTCTCCGTACTCGACGACCGTCACCGGTGCGTCGACCGGTCCGCGGATGTGGTCTCGCTCCGGAGTCGACGTCGATGTAGAGGTCGACGAGCGGCTCGGCAGTGCCGAGGAGGGCGTGGATCCGAAGGCGGCGAGGGAGCAGCGCAGTGGCACGGAAAAGCAGCCAGGTGAGGATCGCTGCGCCGAGGGCGGCGCTCAGGATGCCGAGCTTCGCCTCCTCGAGCTGCGACCCCTCGAAGGCGAGCGTCGCGACGAGCAGTGCGACCGTGAAGCCGATCCCAGCGATGGTGCCGCCGCCGGCGACGGCCGCCCAGCCCACCGGAGGCCGGAGCCGCCCGCCGCTGAGTCGCGTGAGCAGCCATGAGCTCCCGAGAATGCCCACGGGCTTGCCGGCGACGTAGCCGAAGAAGATCCCGAGCGTGATCGGCGAGGTGAAGGCCTGCGCGAGGAAACCACCGTCGATGGCGATGCCGGCGTTCGCGAGCGCGAAGAGAGGAACGATCAGATAGCTGGTCCACGGGTGGTAGAGCAGCTGCAGCCGCTCGTTCGGCGAGATCGCCTCCCTCAGGCCTTCGCGCGCAGAGCGAGCGAGCTCTGGCGTGGGCTGCTCGCGGAACTGCCGGAATCGCTCGCTTGCACGCTCGAGCTCGGATCGTGCCGCCGGATATGCGTAGACCAGAAGACCCATCGCGAGGCCGACGACGACCGGCTCGACACCTGACTCGAGCAGCGCCACCCAGATCGCGACGCCGAGCACCAGGTAGAGGAGCCCACGGCGCACGTCGAGCGCCCTCGCGACGAGGACGGCGCCGAACAGGCCGAAAGCTACGAGCAACGCCGAAACGGTGACTTCGTCCGTGTAGACGGTCGCGATGACGACGAGCGCGAGGATGTCGTCGACGACGACGACCGTGAGCATGAACGCGCGCAACCGGTCGGGAAAGCGCGGCCCGACGAGCGCGAGCAGGCCGAGCGCGAAGGCAGTGTCCGTCGACATCGCGACGCCCCAGCCGTGAGCGGACGAGCGGCCCGCGTTGAACGCCAGGTAGATGGCGACTGCTACCGCCATGCCTCCGATTCCGGCCAGCAGCGGCAGCGCGAATCGTCGCCGCTCCCGCAGCTCGCCGAGGTCGAACTCGCGCCGCGCCTCGAGCCCGAGCACGAAGAAGAAGAAGGTCATCAACCCGCTGTTCACCCACTCGCGAAGCTCGAGCGACACTCCCGTCCCGCCCACCTCGATCGAAAGCGTCGTCGCCCACAGCGAGTCGTACGACGACGCGTCGACGTTCACCCACACAAGAGCGACGATCGCCGCAGCCAAGAGGACCGCCGCGCCCCCCGTCTCCGTGCGCAGGAATTCGCGCAGCGGCGTCTGGAGGTTTCGCGACCACGCAGTTCGCCCCGAGAACGGCGGCGCCTGAGGCTTCAGTGGTCATGATCCCGTTCGGCGACTGGTCGTCGGCCGGGATCTCTCAGCCAGTCTTGCCCTGATCCGTGGCAGGGAGATACTCCTCGGCCCAACGGCTGATCTGTTCGAGCGCCGGCAGCAGGGCACGGCCTGCGTCGGTCAGCTCGTACGCGACGGAGATGGGCGGCCCATCATCGACGCTGCGGGTGGCGAGCCCAACGTTGCAGAGCGCGCTCAGTCGATCGGAGAGCATCGAGTCGCTGATCCCTTCGACAGCGCGGGAGAGGGCACGGAACCCTGCTGGTCCGCCGCTCAACGTCGCCAGCATCACTCCGGTCCAGCGCTTCCCGAGAAGGTCGAACGCGCGCGTGAGCGCTACGTCGCTGCGGACGCAAGCCTCAGCGTCAAGAGGCGCTTGCGGCTCGCTCGCGGCCTTCATGGAGTCAACGCTAGCACTGGTCGATGGCGCTTCGGTTATAGTAGTCGATAGTTCGATACTAGTGGTTCTGAGCTGGCGATGAACGCGAATGCCCAACAACCCCTGAACGAGAGCGTTGACTACGGCCACCCTCTCGAGTTCGGCTACTTCCTGACGCCCGATGCCGGCGACCCGCTCGGCGTCCTCGAGACCGCACGCCTCGCCGACGGCCTCGGCTACGACCTGATCGGCGTCCAGGACCATCCCTACCAGTCGCGCCACCTCGACACGTCCTCGTTGCTCGCCGTGATCCTCGCTCAGACGGCGTCCTTGCGCGTCTTCGCCGACGTCGCCAACCTGCCGCTGCGGCCGCCGGCCGTGCTCGCCAAGGCTGCGGCCACGCTCGACCTGCTGAGCGGCGGCCGCTTCGAGCTCGGCATCGGTGCCGGCGGATACCTCGACGCGGCGCACGCGATGGGCGCCCCGGCTCTAACGCCGGCAGAGAGCCTCGCGGCACTGGAAGAGGGGATCGCCGTCGTGAGGGCGATGTGGAGCGCGCGAGCGCCGGGGCATACGCTTCGACGGCCGCCACTACCAGCTCTCCGGCGTCCACCCCGGCCCCGCCCCAGCGCACCCGATCCAAATCTGGATCGGCGCGAACAAGCCGCGCGCACTGGCTCTGACCGGCCGGGTCGCCGACGGCTGGGTCAGCCCGCTGATGTCCTACAAGCCGCCACGTGAAGCCGCCCGGGCGAATCTCGCGATCGACCGTGCGGCCCGGGAGGCAGCCCGCGACCCGCGCGAGATTCGCCGCATCTACAACGTCCAGGGCGCCTTCACGAGCATAAGCCAAGGGCCTGCCGCCGACAGCGACGAGGGCATCGTCGGCCCGGCCGAGCACTGGGTCGAAGTACTGACGCACTTGGCGCTCGACCTCGGCTTCGGCACGTTTGTGCTCGCGACCCCGCCCGACCGCGACACGCTCACCACCTTCATCGAGGACGTCGCCCCGAACGTCCGCGAGCGCGTAGCCGAGCAACGGGCCACCTCGGCGGAGCGCTCGGCGAAGTGACGGTGCCCGTCTTCGAGGACAGCCCGGAGACCGCCCGCGGGCGCATGCTCTACGAGACCCTGCTTGCGGTGCATACGCTGATCCGCCGCGATCTCAGAACCGTGGAGCGGCTCGCGGCGGATGTCCTCGACGGGCTCCCCGCAGACGGACTGCACGAGGAGCTCGAGGCCCTGAAGAGCAATGGCATGCTCTGGCAGCTCCAGGTGAGCTGCTTGCGCTACTGCGGGTTCGTCCACATGCACCACAACGCCGAGGACAGGCTGTTCTTCGACGAGCTGGAGGAGACCAACCCGGCGATCACGCCGGTCGTCGAGCGCTTGAAGGCCGAACATCGCCTGGTCTCCGACTACCTCGACGCCGTCGAAGCCGCCGCGCGAGCGTTGACAGAGAACGAGAGCCACCACGCTCGCCGCGCGGTCGCCGATGCCCTCGAGGTGCTCGAAGGGCATCTGCTCGCGCACCTCGAATACGAAGAGCTGAACATCGCCAGCACGGCTCGACGGCTTCGCGACCTCCACTCGGTCGGGCGCGCGTCGGGATGAGCGAGCTCGTGCGCCCGTTCGATGCCGAACGCGACCACTGGCGCGGCGGTAAGGGAGTGGTGGTCCTGGAGTACGGCGACTACGAGTGCCCCTATTCGCGCCAGGCCTTTCGCAACATCGAGCAGCTGCAAGCGCAAGACTCAGTCGCTGCGCTTCGCTTTCCGACACTTCCCTCTGACGGAGATCCACCCTCACGCGATGGCCGCCGCGGGCTTCGCCGAGGCCGCAGCGGCACAGGGGCTCTTCTGGCCTATGCATGAGCTGCTCTTCCATCGCCAGAAGGCGCTGGGCGACAACGACCTGCTCGCCTATGCAGGTCAGATCGGGCTCGACGAGGCTCGGATGCGCGACGACCTCGAGCGAGACGAGCTCTGGCAGCGGGTGCGCGAGGACGCCACCTCCGCGCTCGAGGCCGGGGCGCAGGGGACACCGACGCTCTTTCTCAACGGCCAGCTGCACCGGGGCGGCTACGACCACGGCAGCTTGCGGGCGACTCTCGACTCGCTGAAGACCGATTGAGCACCGCTTGACAAGCGTTCGGCGTCTTTGCCGAGATACCGCGCACGGGCGCTGAGCAGACCGGAGTCGGGCAGCATGCCTGCGGAGGAGACCTCAAGCGCGCGAGCGCCAGCAGTCCGCCAAGGGAGGAAGCGCATCGTGAGCCTCACTCAGTACTACACGGCGACCTCCCTCGACGGCTTCATTGCCGACCCCGAAAACTCGCTGGACTGGCTCTTCACCCGCCAGCGCGAACCCGATGGACCGTTGAACTACGGCGAGTTCATCGGCGGCGTCGGTGCGATGGCGATGGGGTCGACGACGTACGAATGGATCCTCGAGCACGACCTCGCCGACAAAGATCCGGCGGAGTCGACGTGGCCGTACGACATCCCGTGCTGGGTCTTCACACACCGGCAGCTGCCGGTCGTCCCCACCTCGGGAGTCGAGTTCACCAGCGCGGACGTTGCAGCCGTGCACAAGGAGATGGTCGAGGCCGCTGGTGACCGGAACGTCTGGATCGTCGGCGGTGGAGACCTGGCCGGCCAGTTCGCCCACGCGGGACTGCTGGACGAGGTCATCGTGATGATCGCGCCGGTCACGCTGGGTGGGGGCGCGCCACTGCTGCCCCACCGCATCGAGCTGGTTCTGGACGAGCTCGGACGAAACGGCGACTTCGCGTGCGCCAAGTACTCAGTCGTGCGCCCGCCTGCCTAAACCTCGCTGGGCCGCCATCCTCGTTGCCACTGCATCAGGTGGCAACGAGGATGAGCGGAGCCGTGAGGACGACCTCGAGCGCGCTACCCGGCCGCCGCGTCGAACGCCGGCTCGGCGACGACCGCTTCCTGCTCCTGGAAATCGCGCCCGCGAACCATGAAGAGCGAGACGAGGACGCCCGCGAACATGATCGCCGCGGCCGCCCAGAACGCAGCCCGGAAGCCGTCGGTGAGCGCGATAGGAAGAGCCGAACCGGTCGCGAGCGCGTCGTCGGTCGTCGAGACCGCGATGGTGGAGAGGATCGCGATGCCGACCGCGCCGCCGATCTGCTGCGACGTGTTGATGAGCCCCGACGCGAGTCCGGCCTCCTGCGGCTTCGTTCCGGCAACGGCCGCGATCGTGACAGGAACGAACGCGAAGGGGAGTCCTAGGCCGATCAGGAGGAATCCCGGGAACAGGTCGGTCCAGTACGAGCCGTCGACCGAGACCTGCGTGAAGTAGAGGATCCCGACCGTCATCACGGACATCCCGAAGACGAGCGCCGGCTTGACGCCGACCCGCGTCACGGCAGCCGCGGCGACATTCGCCCAGATGATCGCGGTGCCGGCCACGGCGAGGTACCCGACCCCGGTCTTCAGTGGGGAGAACTCGAGCACCTGCTGCATGTACAGGGTCAGCATCAGGAACATCGCGAACATTCCCGTCCCCAGGAAGAGGCCGACGACGTTCGCGGCGGTGAGCGTCTGCAGCCGGAAGATCGAGAACGGCACGAGCGGATCCTTCTCGCGCTGCTCCCACACGACGAACGCGACGAGGAGCACCGCCGAGGCGATGAAGACGCCGAGTGTCTCGGCCGAGCCCCAGCCCCAGCTGCGTCCCTGAGTGACGCCGAGCACGAACAGCGACAGACCCGAGGTGACGAGGACCGCGCCGGGAACGTCGAAGCCCTGACCGTGCTTGTCGAGGCTCTCCGAGAGCAGGACCGGAGCCAGGATCAGTGCGGCGATTCCGACCGGGACGTTGACGAAGAAGATCCACTCCCAGGACAGGAGGTCGGTGAGAATGCCACCGAAGAGCACGCCGGCCGCTGCTCCAAAGCCGCCGACCGCTCCCCAGGCGCCCAGCGCGATGTTCCGCTCACGCCCTTCCTTGAAGGTCCAGACGAGGATCGACAGGGCGGCAGGCGTGATGATCGCGGCCCCGAGACCCTGCAACGCGCGGAAGGCAATGAGCGACTCGTCGCTCCACGCGAGGCCGCACAGGAGCGAACCGATCGTGAAGATGACGGTTCCGACCATGAAGACGCGACGGCGGCCGAGGAGGTCGGCGGATCGCCCTCCGAGCAGCAGGAAGCCGCCGAACACGAGCGCGTATGCGCTGATCACCCACTGCAGGTTCTGCTGCGAGAATCCGAGGTCGACCTGGATCGACGGCAGCGCGACGTTCACGATCGCGACGTCGAGGATGACCATGAACTGCACCGCGAGGATCAGCGCCAGTGCGAACCATTTCTTGCGATCCGAAGTAACCATGTAAGCCCCTTCGTCGTTTTCTCAGGTGAGACGAAAACGGGATCGTACAACCGACACTTGCATTTTGCAAGTTAAGACTTCCATTTTGGAAGAAGTTCCACTAGAATCACCGGAGTGGCGAAGAGCTATGACCAGTACTGCCCGATGGCGCACGCCCTCGACCTCGTGGGCGAGCGCTGGTCGCTGCTCATCGTCCGCGAGTTGCTCGAGGACGACCAGCTTCGCTACTCCGATCTCCATGCACGACTCCACGGCTGCGGCACGAACATCCTCGCGGCGCGCCTGAAGGCGCTCGAGCACGGTGGCGTCGTCCGGCGCCGTCGACTCGATCCCCCCGCCGCCTCGTGGGTCTACGAGCTCACCGAGTACGGCAAGGGGCTCCGATGACGTGCTCCACGTCCTCGCGCACTGGGGTGCGCGCTCGCTCGGCCCGCCCACGTCGCTCGACGATCTCGAGCCGGGTTGGCTCCGAGGCGCGCTGCGCATCGCGCTCCCGCCCTGCAGGCGACGGCGCGCGGATCGAGTTCCGCATCGGCGACGAGATCGCATCAGTGGCCGGGCGACGAGATTCTCGAAGGGCGCAGCCGAAGAGCCCGCGGCAGTGGTCGTGGGCGATGCGCGCGGCTTCTACTGTCTCATGGTCGAGCGCGACCTCGATGCGGTCTCGATCGAGGGCGACGCCGACGCGGTGCGTGCGATTCTCGCCTTGCTCCCGCCCGTGCAGCGAGCGGCGCGACGGTCGCGATTTCTGGCTAACGCGCGCCGAAATCGTCGAGGCGGCCCGTCTTGCCGCAGATTCCGACTCCGAAGTACCCGGTGCCCCCGTACGTCGAATCGACGACACTGCCGAGTAAGCGACCGACGTCGACGGTCCGCTGTCGGCGCCATGCCTCGAGCGTCGACGCCCTCGTGACGCGCAGGAGCAGAACATCGCGACGGCAGCTCTTGCGAGATCGTGAGCCGTTCACGATCGCGCCGTTGTCCACGCGGTCGATCCACACCTGGTCGGTCCCCCGTGAGCCGATTCGTGCGCAGCATGTGCCCGTCGTAGGTCGCCGTTCCGGGCTGTTGCAGGCGGGCGTAGAGGCGGAGCTGGTTGTTCGTGCCGGGAAGCGTCGTGACCCGCGCCCACACCTCGGTGGCCGGACCGTACTGCGTGTCGTTGCGCCAGGCGGTACAGGTCGTCGTCTTCGTGCACCCGAGCGTGTTCGAGACGACACGCAGGCCCGTCTCGACCGAGCCGTTGACGCCATTCGACCAGCGTCCCAGCCGAAAGCGGGTTCTCGTTGCGGCGGTTGAAGCTGTCGAGCGTCGGAAGCGGCTCGACAGGACCGAGGTTGAAGGTCGTCGCGTTCGCAGCGTTCGAGTAGGCGCCAGGAGGAGAGCCGCGTCCTCGGCGCGCACCCGGTAGGAGTAGGTCGTCGAGGCGGCCAGGCCGCTGTTCGCGTAGCTCGTGGCGCGAGGTGGTCGCGACCTCGGAGAAGATCGAGCAACCGGTGCCCTGGCAGCGCTCGATCCGGTACTGGGTCACGCCCACGTTGTCGGTCGCCGGCCCCCAGGAGAGGTCGATCTGGCTCGCGGAGACCGCGCTTGCGTTCAGGGTGCCCGGCGCGCTCGGGGGCTCGGTGTCGGGCGGAGCCTGGGTGGTGGCCGAGGCCTCGTTCGAGTAGGGCCGGGTGGAGAGCCGCGTCCTCGGCGCGCACCCGGTAGGAGTAGGTCGTGGAGGCGGTCGAGCCCGCTGTTCGAGTAGCTCGTGGTCGACGTGGTCGCGATCTCGGTGAAGATCGAGCAGCCGGCGCCCTGGCAGCGCTCGATGCGGTACTGGGTGACGCCCGACGTTGTCGGTCGCCGGCCCCCAGGAGAGGTCGATCTGGCTCGAGCTGAGACCGCGCGTTGCGGTGAGGGTGCCCGGCGCGCTCGGGGGCTCGGTGTCGGGCGGGGCCGGGGTCGTGGCCGAGGCCTCGTTCGAGTACGGCGCCGAGGAGGGGGGCCGCGTCCTCGGCGCGCACCCGGTAGGAGTAGGTCGTGGAGGCAGTCGAGGCCCGCTGTTCGCGTAGCTCGTGGCGGAGGTGGTCGCGATCTCGGTGAAGACCGAGCAGCCGGCGCCCTGGCAGCGCTCGATGCGGTAGAGGGTCACGCCCGACGTTGTCCGTCGCCGGCCCCCAGGCGAGGTCGATCTGGCTGGAGCTGGCCGGTGTTGCGGTGAGGGTGCCGGGCGCGCTCGGGGGCTCGGTGTCGGGCGGGGCCGGGGTTGTCGCCTGAGCCTCGTTCGAGTACGGCCCGAGCAGGGGAGAGCGGCGTCCTCGGCGCGCACCCGGTAGGAGTAGGGCGTGGAGGCGGTCGAGGCCCGCTGTTCGAGTAGCTCGTGGCGGACGGTGGTCGCGATCTCGGAGAAGATCGAGCAGCCCGCGCCCTGGCAGCGCTCGATCCGGTAGTGGGTCACGCCCGACGTTGTCGGTCGCCGCCCCCCAGGAGAGGTCGATCTGGCTCGCGAGCTGGCCGGCGCTTGCGGTCAGGGTGCCGGGCGCGCTCGGGGGCTCGGTGTCGGGCGGCGGCGCGCCGGGCGTGCGCGCGCCAAAGTCGTCCACGCGGCCCGTCGTCCCGCGCAAGCCGACTCCCACGTAGCCGGCACCGCTGTACGTCGAGTCGGTGACGACGCCGAGCCGCGACCAGGACGATCCGTTGTGCCGCCAGGCCTCGAGTGTCGAGCCTTTGGTACGCAGAAGGATGAGATCGCCGTCGGCGAGCTCCTGGTTGACCGTGAGCCGGTTGACGATGGCGCCGTTGTCGACGCGCTCGAGCCAGACCTGGTCGATGCCGGCGAGCTGATTCGTGCGGAGCATGTACGAGTCATAGGTCGCGGTGCCCGGCTGCTGCAGGCGCGAGTACAGACGAAGCTGGTTGTTGATGCCGGGCTGGGTGGTGACGTGCGCCCAGACCTCCGTGTCGGGGCCGTACTGCGTGTTCGAGCGCCAGGCCGTGCAGGTCGTCGTCTTCGAGCAGGCGAGCTGATTGGAGAGGACGTTCAGGCCCGTCTCGACCGAGCCGTTGACCCCGTTCCCCCAACGTCCCGCGTCCGAGAGCGGGTTCTCGTTGGCGCGGTTGAAGCCGTCGAGGGTGGGAAGCGGGTCGACCGGCGAAACGAGGTTCGCCGGAGCGACGGAGGCCTCGTTCGAGAGCGCGCCCTCGCCGTTCGCGTTAAGCGCGGACACCTTGTAGTAGTAGGTCTGCCCGTTCGTGAGCCCGGAGTCGTTGAAGCTCGTCACGACACCGAGATCCGGAGTGAGCGCGGTGGTCGGGTTCGGGCTCGTTCCTCGGTAAACGCGGTAGCCCGAGATCGGCGAGCCGCCGTCGAAGGTAGGCGTGTGTCCAGGAGAGCGTCGCGCTTGCATCACCGGCGCTGGCCGAGAGGGAGGTGGGGGCGCCGGGGGGACTGACCGGGGCGCCGGGCGTGCGCGCGCCAAAGTCGTCCACGCGGCCCGTCGTCCCGCGCAAGCCGACTCCCACGTAGCCCGCACCGCTGTACGTCGAGTCGGTGACGACGCCGAGCCGCGACCAGGACGATCCGTTGTGCCGCCAGGCCTCGAGTGTCGAGCCTTTGGTGCGCAGAAGGATGAGATCGCCGTCGGCGAGCTCCTGGTTGACCGTGAGCCGGTTGACGATGGCGCCGTTGTCGACGCGCTCGAGCCAGACCTGGTCGGTGCCGGCGAGCTGATTCGTGCGGAGCATGTACGAGTCATAGGTCGCGGTGCCCGGCTGCTGCAGGCGCGAGTACAGACGAAGCTGGTTGTTGATGCCGGGCTGGGTGGTGACGTGCGCCCAGACCTCCGTGTCGGGGCCGTACTGCGTGTTCGAGCGCCAGGCCGTGCAGGTCGTCGTCTTCGAGCAGGCGAGCTGATTGGAGAGGACGTTCAGGCCCGTCTCGACCGAGCCGTTGACCCCGTTCCCCCAACGTCCCGCGTCCGAGAGCGGGTTCTCGTTGGCGCGGTTGAAGCCGTCGAGGGTGGGAAGCGGGTCGACCGGCGAAACGAGGTTCGCCGGAGTGACGGAGGCCTCGTTCGAGAGCGCGCCCTCGCCGTTCGCGTTCAGCGCGGACACCTTGTAGTAGTAGGTCTGCCCGTTCGTGAGCCCGGAGTCGTTGAAGCTCGTCACGACACCGAGATCCGGAGTGAGCGCGGTGGTCGGGTTCGGGCTCGTTCCTCGGTAAACGCGGTAGCCCGAGATCGGCGAGCCGCCGTCGAAGGTAGGCTGCGTTCCAGCGCAGAGCGACGCGCTTGCGTCACCGGCGATAGCGGAGAGAGCGGTGGGGGCGCCGGGGGGTCCGTCGGGAGGTGGGGAGCCGTCGATCGTGACGCCGAAGCGCTGCAGCACGAGATCGATGGGATTGCCGATCGTCAACCCCTCGCCACCTGCAAAGAGCAACGCCACGGGCTGGTTCCCGCCTTGCGTGACGATAAGCGATCCCGAATCGCCAGGTGCACTGAAGGGACCCGGGGTGACCGAGATCTGGTTGACGAAGCGCGCGTCCTCGAGGCAGAAGTCGAAGAAGACCACGTAGCAGACGTCGACCGTCACGTTGATCTCGGCGACGTTCCCGAGCTGGAGCCCGGTCGTCCGTCCGTACTTCTGCACCGCCTGCCCGATGAACGCCTGTGTCGTGATCGGGCTCGGCGTTCCGTAGCCGTCAGGTGGTGTCGAAGTGCCGACGTTCGCCACCGACGTCAGCGCGATAGCCGCGTCCATCGTGTTCGTGTCGCCATCGTCGAAGTCGATCGTCTGATAGTCGGAGAGCGTGCCGATGCGATCCGCAGTATCGCTGCCTCCGTCGACGGCTCCCGGCTGAATGACGCCGTCGCCGATGTTCGCGCTGTTGACGGCCGCGAAGACGTGGTTGTTGGAGAGCGCGTAGACGTTCGTCCCGTTCGTGACGCGAACACCCAACGTCCCGGTCGTGGTGCCCTGGTCCCCCACCGAAACACCGATCGGCACGGGTCGCGGGAAGCGGTCAGTCGGCGCGCGCGCCTGAAGGATTCCGGTCGTCACGCTCTGGACGGGAACGTCGTCGAGCGAATCGGGAACACCGGCGACGTCTGGCTTCTCCTTGTAGATCCTGATGACGGGCTTCCCCGCCGGGTTCAGTCCGACGCCGATGCCCGCGATTCCGGGCTTGTCGAGGAGGCGCTGTGCGTGGCGCTCTTTGGCCGCGATCGCCTTGTCGAGACCCGGAGGAGAGCCGCCGGGCGGACCGGCGGGCTGACCCGATGACGCAGCGGCCAGGACAACAGCGACGAGCCCGACAAGCCCGAGAACCAACGGAGTCCTTCTGAACACCCCAGCCTCTCTTTGGAGACGCGTCCCTCGGCGTCTCACCCTAGTGCCTCGAAACGCGAATTACCAGGGGGAAATGTGACTCCGTCGCTAGACGAGGCCGCCCGAGTACTTCCACGGTCCGGGGTCGAGCTTTATGCCGCGCTTGCGGCAGAACTCCCGGACCGAGTCGAGCACGACGCCACCGCTTCCGTGTATCCGCCGCTCCACGAGGTCGATCACCGCGACCCCGTCCGGCGCGTCGCCGCGAACCTCCAGCGTGAGAACCACCGCCGGCGTGGCATCGACCTTGCGAAAGGCCGGCGTGAAGAGCACGTGCGTGCCCTCCACCTCGAAGCCCCGCGGATCTCCCTCCTCGATCGCAGAGACCGGGTGACCCCGTAGCGCGAGGAGCTCGTGCAGGTCGTCGATCATGCGCCGAGCGATCTCGAGCCGACGGGAGTCCGACAACTTGTGGCTCGAGCTGCCCGTCACCTTCGCGGGAACCCCGATTGCGAACGCGCCTGCGGGAACGTCGCCCACGACGTATGAGTTCGACGCCACGATCGCCTCCGCGCCGATCCGGGAGCCGGCGTAGAGCACGGCCCCGAGGCCGACCTGCGAGCGGTCCTCGAGGACGACCGGCGCAAAGCGGTTCTCGAATCCTTCGAGAACGGAGTGCCCGATGTTGTGGGTGACGATCAGCGATCGCATCGTGAGGAAGACCTCGCGACCGATCAACACCGGCCGGCAGACGTTGACGAACGTCTCGTCGCCGACGAATGCGAGGTCGCCCACGCAGAGGGTGGCCCACGGATCGCGATGCCCGCCTCCCCCGAATCTGATCGCCCGCCCCGCCCAGATTCCCGCGCCGAGGAATGCGCGACGGCAGCGGAGCTCGAGGTCGGCGCCGAACTGGGAGAGCTCTCCGATCGCGACGACCTCCTCACAGACCACCGTCCCGCGAGGCCCGATCTGCACACCGTCCTCGACAACGATTCGTGGTGCAACCACAAGGGTCTCCGCGCCGAGATCGACCCCTTCGCCGATCTGAGCCCCATGCTCGCGCAGCGCTGCGATCTTCTCGTCGGAGGAGAGGGACCGAAACGCGTCCGGATCGGCTCGAACCGACTCGAGATACACAGCATCGATCACGCCGACGCTCTCGTCGAGTTCGAACGAAGCGGGCAACGTCACGCCTTCGGTCGAGACGCCGGCGAGAGCGGGGCCGGTCTCGGGCGTCTCGGACGCCTTCTGTCGCGCGATCAGCTCCTCGACGTCCTTCTCGGTGATGAAGCCGCGCTTCTCGACCACCGCGAGGTCGATGCCGTGGAGCTCGGCGAGCTCGGCGGCCTTCCGCGTAGCCTTGCCGGTCACCTGCAGCAGGCTTGGGTGCGGGCCTATCTTCCGCCTCGGCGTCGATGGCCGCGAGCTCGTCGGCCGTCTCCGCCACATAGGCGATCGTCTTGCCCAGCTCTACCTCGACGTTCTCGGCAAAGAGCTGGACGATCGTCCCGGCCCCGGGCGCCTCGATCTCGACGGTGGCCTTCGTCGTCTCGACCACGCAGACGGGCTGGCCCTGGGCCACCTCGGCCCGATCCTCGACGAGCCACTCCGACAGGAGCGCGAACTCGGTGTTCGCGTCTTCGCGCGTCAAGACGATCTCGAGCATGCGAGGGGCTAGCTTCTCACGCCTTCGAGCGCCGCGATCGCCTCGACGACGTCGTGCACGCTCGGAAGCATCGCGTCCTCGAGTGAGCGCGCCGAGGGGATGATCCCGTCGCGCGCCGCTACCCGCTGGACGGGCGCGCGCAAGTCGCTCCAGGCGGCGGACTGCACGCGCGCGGCGATCTCGGCCCCGAACCCGCCCGTGAGCGTTCCCTCCTCGGCCGTGACGAGTGCGCCAGTGCGGGCGACGGACTCGAGCACGGGGTCGAGCATCATGGGAAGCAACTGGGAAAGCGCGACGACCTCGCAGAAGATCTCGTGCTCGAGGATCAGCTCGGTGACGGCGTCGAGAACGACCGGAACCATCCCCCCGTAGGTGACGATCGTGGCGGACGCCTCGGTGAAGTCCGTCCCGGAAAAGGTGAGGGCTGGATACGGGCCGGCGCTCTCCCGAACAGCGAGCTCGCCGATGTGACCGTCCTCGGGCCGCCGGTTCAGGCGCCCGTACATGAGCTTGTTCTCGATGAAGAAGACCGGCTGCTCGTCCTCGACTGCCTGGATGAGAAGCGCGCCGAGGTCGTGGCACTCACTCCCTGCCACGACGCAGATGTTCGGGATGCCGAGCAGAAGCTTCTCCAGCGACTGGCTGTGGGTCGGGCCGTACCCGCGCCGGCCGCCCATCGGCGTTCGCACGACGAGCGGCACCGTCACCTGGTCGTCGTACATCTCCCGAAACTTCGCGATCCCGTTGACGATCTGGTCGAAGCCGAGCGCGATGAAGTCACCGAACATGATCTCGAGGATCGGTCGCTGACCACGGAGCGCCATCCCGGCGGCGACGCCGAACAGGGACGCCTCGCTGATCGGAGTCGTGATGACGCGATCCGGGTATGCGTCACTTAGGCCTTGCGTCACCTTGAAGGCGCCTCCGTACGGATCGAGGATGTCCTCGCCGAAGAGGTAGACGTCGTCGCGTAACGTGAAGATCTCGTGCAGAGCCTCGTTCAGTACCTGGACGCAGCGCTTCTGGGGGGTGCTCACGGGCCGGCCCCCGGCCCGTGAGCGTGGAGGGGTGTGGGGAACCGGGAGGTTCCCCACGTTCTCAAGAAGAAGGGGGCACGTGGGGGAAACATGGTTTCCCCCACGAACGCGAGCCGAAGGCGAGCGTTGTTCATGCCGCCTCCGGCTGCGCGGCCGGTGCGGCCTCCGCCGCTGCGACCGTCTCGGCTAGGCGCTCCTCGCACCGTGCCTCGATCGCTCCGCGTGCGTCATCAGCCACCCGCGCGCCCGCGATCACGAGCGGGTCGCGCGTGCGCCGCTCCTCGATCTCGGCCGGGTCGCGCTGGTCGTCCGACTTGGAGTGCGGACTGAAGCGATACGTGTTGAGGACGAGAAAGTACGGCGCGCTCGCCTCGCGGATCCGCGCGAGTGCCTGGCCAGCGGCCTCGTGGATCACCTCGACATCCGTCGTGTCGAGCTCGGCTGTCTCGACGCCGAACGCCGCGCCGCGCGCAGCGATCGACCCGGCGAGCTCGAGCTCCACCGGAGTCGACTGCGCGTAGTGATTGTTCTCGACGACGAAGAGGACGGGGAGCTGCCAGAGAGACGCCATGTTCAGCGACTCATAGGTGACGCCCTCCCCGAGGGTGCCGTCTCCCAGGAACACCGTCGAAACGGCGCCCGTGCCCTTCTTCTTCTCCGCCAGCGCGATCCCCGTCGCGACGGGGACGATGCTTCCGAGGACGCCGTTCGAGTAGAAATTGCCCTTGCACAGGTGCTGGCTTCCACCCTTGCCGCCGCAGACTCCGGGCGCCTTGCCCATCACTTCGCAGAGCAGCCCGAAGGCGTCGTTGGTGAAAGCGAGGTAGTGGCCGTGGCAGCGGTGGTTCGAGAAGACAACGTCGGTCTCGGGCTCGAGGTGCGCTATCAGCCCGACCGCGTTGGCTTCCTGCCCGATGTATGTGTGCGTTGTGCCCACGAGCTTTCCGAGCGAGAAGAGGTCGAGGAGCGTCTCCTCGAAACGGCGGATGAAGAACATCCGCTCGTAGAAGGTTGCAAGCTCGCTCATAGATAGCCGAGGTCGGCGAGTCGCTTCGCGACGGTCGCCTCCTCCTCCTCGGTCAGCTCGTGGCGCTCGGCGCTCTCGAGCTCGCGGAACACGATCTCGCGCAGCTCGGTCGGTGCATCGCCCGGTCGGCTGTCGAGCTCACGGGGGTCGACGTCGAGGCGGTAGGCCTCCTCCTCCCCGCTCTCCACGTCGAGAATCAACTTCCAGGGCGGCATGCGGACTGCGAGCTTGGTCAGCGAGCCCATGTCTGTGCCGACGATTACCGCGTTCCGGTCACCTTGCTCACGCCCGTCCATGAGCGGGAGGAGCGATTGCCCGTCCGTCGCCGCGGCAGGAAGGGAGGCGAGATCGAGCAACGTCGGCATCAGGTCGATCGAGCGCACCTGGCTCTCCACGACGCCGGGCTCGATCGTTTCCGGGGCCGAGAGAATCAGCGGCACTTGCACGATCTCGTCGAAGAGCGTCGCACCGTGCATGTGGTAGACGCCCTGCACCTCTTCCTTCGACGCAAAGCGCTCGCCCCAGGACTCACCGTGGTCTGAGAGGTAAGCGATGGCAGTGTTGTTACGCAGTCCGAGGCTGTCGAGCTCCTCGAGCAACGACGCAGTGATCACCTCGGACTGGCGCTCGACGGCCTTTCGATACGACTCGCGCATGGCCTCGAGCGCCGACGCCGAGTCGGACTGGATTCCCGCGATGATCTCCTGCTTGGCTGCGAGCCAGTCCTGACGGTCGGCGTGGCGGATGTCGTAGGGCATGTGCGTTGCCCAGTTGTGGATGTAGAGGAGGAACGGCTTCTCACGATTCGCGCGCAACCAGGCGAATGCGCTGTCGAGCGTTTCGCTCGTGCCGAGGACGTTGGCATCTGGAAGGTCCCTGAAGAGGTAGTTCATGTCGAACACGAAGCTCCCGACCTCGTAGCCGTGCGCCGCGAAAGCCCGAAACAGCGTCTCCGTGGTCGGATCGAGCTGTGCGTCCCAGTGCAGGTACCCGTGGTGGTGCGCGTTGAGGCCCGTGACGATCGACGTCGTCGAGGGCGCCGTCCAGGCCGCCGCGCTGATCGCCTGGTCGAAGCGCACTCCACTCGCGGCCAGCTCGTCGATCGTCTTCGTGTTCACGTACCGCGCCCCGTAGCAGCCGAGGTGGTCCGTGCGCAGCGCATCGGAGACGTAGACGACGACGTTCACAGCGCGGCGGATTGTAGTGACGGCCTAACTTGCCGCTGTGACGAGGCGGGCACCGCTTCTACGCGCTCTAGAAGTCGATCGTCTGATAGTCGGAGAGCGTGCCGATGCGATCCGCCGGATCGCTCCCTCCGTCGACTGCTCCCGGCTGAATGACGCCGTCGCCGATGTTCGCGCTGTTGACTGCTGCGAAGACGTGGTTGTTGGAGAGCGCATAGACGTTCGTCCCGTTCGTGACGCGAACACCCAACGTCCCGGTCGTGGTGCCCTGGTCCCCCGCCGAAACACCGATCGGCACGGGTCGCGGGAAGCGGTCAGTCGGTGCGCGCGCCTGAAGGATTCCGGTGGTCACGCTCTGGACGGGAACGTCGTCGAGCGAATCGGGAACACCGGCGACGTCTGGCTTCTCCTTGTAGATCCTGATGACGGGCTTCCCCGCCGGGTTCAGTCCGACGCCGATGCCCGCGATTCCGGGCGTATCGAGGAGGCGCTGTGCGTGGCGCTCTTTGGCCGCGATCGCCTTGTCGAGACCCGGAGGAGAGCCGCCGGGCGGACCGGCGGGCTGACCCGATGACGCAGCGGCCAGGGCAATAGCGACGAGCCCGACAAGCCCGATAACCATCGGAGTCCTTCTGAACACCCCACAGCCTCTCTTTGGAGACGCGTCCCTCGGCGTCTCACCCTAGTGCCGCGAAGCACGAATTACCAGGGGGAAATGCGACTCCGTTGCTAGACGAGGCCGCCCGAGTACTTCCACGGTCCGGGGTCGAGCTTTATGCCGCGCTTGCGGCAGAACTCCCGGACTGAGTCGAGCACCACGCCACCGCTTCCGTGTATCCGCCGCTCGACGAGGTCGATGACCGCGACCCCGTCCGGCACGTCGCCACGAACTTCCAGTGTGAGAACCACGGCCGGCGCAGCATCGACCTTGCTGAACGCCGGCGTGAAGAGCACATGCGTGCCCTCCACCTCGAAGCCCCGCGGATCTCCGTCCTTGATCGCGGACACCGCGTGACCCCGTAGCGCGAGGAGCTCGTGCAGGTCGTCGATCATGCGCCGAGCGATCTCGAGCCGACGGGTGTCCGACAACTTGTGGCTCGAGCTGCCGGTCACCTTCGCGGGAACCCCGATTGCGAACGCGCCTGCAGGAACGTCGCCCACGACGTACGAGTTCGACGCCACGATCGCCTCCGCGCCGATCCGGGAGCCGGCGTAGAGCACGGCCCCGAGGCCGACCTGCGAGCGGTCTTCGAGGACAACCGGCGCGAAGCGGTTCTCGAATCCTTCGAGAACGGAGTGCCCGATGTTGTGGGTGACGATCATCGATCGCATCGTGAGGAAGACCTCGCGACCGATCAGCACCGGCCGGCAGACGTTGACGAACGCCTCGTCGCCGACGAATGCGAGGTCGCCCACGCAGAGCGTGGCCCACGGATCGCGATGCCCGCCTCCCCCGAATCTGATCGCCCGCCCCGCCCAGATTCCCGCGCCGAGGAATGCGCGACGGCAGCGGAGCTCGAGGTCGGCGCCGAACTGGGAGAGCTCTCCGATCGCGACGACCTCCTCACAGACCACCGTCCCGCGAGGCCCGATCTGCACACCGTCCTCGACAACGATTCGTGGTGCAACGACAAGGGTCTCCGCGCCGAGATCGACCCCTTCGCCGATCTGGGCCCCGTGCTCGCGCAGCGCTGCGATCTTCTCGTCGGAGGAGAGGGACCGAAACGCTTCCGGATCGGCTCGAACCGACTCGAGATACATGGGATCGATCACGCCGACGCTCTCGTCGAGCTCGAACGAAGCGGGCAACGTCACGCCTTCGGCCGAGACGCCGGTGAGAGCTGGGCCGGTCTCGGGCGCCTCGGACGCCTTCTGTCGCGCGATCAGCTCCTCGACGTCCTTCTCGGTGATGAAGCCGCGCTTCTCGACCACCGCGAGGTCGATGCCGTGGAGCTCGGCGAGCTCGGCGGCCTTCCGCGTGGCCTTGCCGTCGCCCGCAGCAGGCTTGGGGGCGGGCTTCTCCTTCGCCTCGGCGTCGACGGCCGCGAGCTCGTCGGCCGTCTCCGCGACATAGGCGATCGTCTTGCCCAGCTCGACCTCGACGTTCTCGGCAAAGAGCTGGACGATCGTCCCGGCCCCGGGCGCCTCGATCTCGACGGTGGCCTTCGTCGTCTCGACCACGCAGACGGGTTGGCCCTGGGCCACCTCGGCCCGATCCTCGACGAGCCACTCCGACAGGAGCGCGAACTCGGTGTTCGCGTCTTCGCGCGTCAAGACGATCTCGAGCACGGGCCTACTGTCTCACGCCTTCGAGCGCGGCGATCGCCTCCACGACGTCGTGCGCGCTCGGAAGCATTGCGTCCTCGAGGGAGCGCGCCGAGGGGATGATCCCGTCGCGCGCCGCTACCCGCTGGACGGGCGCGCGCAAGTCGCTCCAGGCGGCGGACTGCACGCGCGCGGCGATCTCGGCCCCGAACCCGCCCGTGAGCGTTCCCTCCTCTGCCGTGACGAGTGCGCCGGTGCGGGCGACGGACTCGAGCACGGGGTCGAGCACCATGGGAAGCAACTGGGAAAGCGCGACGACCTCGCAGAAGATCTCGTGCTCGAGGATCAGCTCGGTGACGGCGTCGAGAACGACCGGAACCATCCCCCCGTAGGTGACGATCGTGGCGGACGCCTCGGTGAAGTCCGTCCCGGAAAAGGTGAGGGCTGGATACGGGCCGGCGCTCTCCCGAACAGCGAGCTCGCCGATGTGACCGTCCTCGGGCCGCCGGTTCACGCGCCCGTACATGAGCTTGTTCTCGATGAAGAAGACCGGCTGCTCGTCCTCGACTGCCTGGATGAGAAGCGCGCCGAGGTCGTGGCACTCACTCCCTGCCACGACGCAGATGTTCGGGATGCCGAGCAGAAGCTTCTCCAGCGACTGGCTGTGGGTCGGGCCGTACCCGCGCCGGCCGCCCATGGGCGTCCGGACGACGAGCGGCACCGTCACCTGGTCGTCGTACATCTCCCGAAACTTCGCGATCCCGTTGACGATCTGGTCGAAGCCGAGCGCGATGAAGTCACCGAACATGATCTCGAGGATCGGTCGCTGACCGCGGAGCGCCATCCCGGCGGCGACACCGAAAGGGACGCCTCGCTGATCGGAGTCGTGATGACGCGATCCGGGTAAGCGTCGCTGAGGCCTTGCGTCACCTTGAAGGCGCCACCGTACGGATCGAGGATGTCCTCGCCGAAGAGGTAGACGTCGTCGCGCGACGTGAAGATCTCGTGCAGAGCGTCGTTGAGCACCTGGACGCAGCGCTTCTGGGGGGTGCTCACGGGCCGGCCCCCGGCCCGTGAGCGTGGAGGGGTGTGGGGAACCGGGAGGTTCCCCACGTTCTCAAGAAGAAGGGGGCACGTGGGGGAAACATGGTTTCCCCCACGAACGCGAGCCGAAGGCGAGCGTTGTTCATGCTGCCTCCGGCTGCGCGGCCGGCGCGGCGTCCGCCGCTGCGACCGTCTCGGCGAGGCGCTCCTCGCACCGTGCCTCGATCGCTCCGCGTGCGTCGTCAGCCACCCGCGCGCCCGCAATCACGAGCGGGTCGCGCTTGCGCCGCTCCTCGATCTCGGCCGGGTCGCGCTGGTCGTCCGACTTCGAGTGCGGACTGAAGCGATACGTGTTGAGGACGAGAAAGTACGGCGCGCTCGTCTCGCGGATCCGCGCGAGTGCCTGGCCCGCGGCCTCGTGGATCACCTCGACATCCGTCGTGTCGAGCTCGGCGGTCTCGACGCCGAACGCCGCGCCGCGCGCAGCGATCGACCCGGCGAGCTCGAGCTCCACCGGAGTCGACTGCGCGTAGTGATTGTTCTCGACGACGAAGAGGACGGGGAGCTGCCAGAGAGACGCCATGTTCAGCGACTCGTAGGTGACGCCCTCCCCGAGGGTGCCGTCTCCCAGGAACACCGTCGAAACGGCGCCCGTGCCCTTCTTCTTCTCCGCGAGCGCGATCCCCGTCGCGACGGGGACGATGCTTCCGAGGACGCCGTTCGAGTAGAAATTGCCCTTGCACAGGTGCTGGCTTCCACCCTTGCCGCCGCAGACCCCGGGCGCCTTGCCCATCACCTCGCAGAGCAGCCCGAAGGCGTCGTCGGTGAAAGCGAGGTAGTGGCCGTGGCAGCGGTGGTTCGAGAAGACAACGTCGGTCTCGGGCTCGAGGTGCGCTATCAGCCCGACCGCGTTGGCCTCCTGCCCGATGTATGTGTGCGTTGTGCCCACGAGCTTTCCGAGCGAGAAGAGGTCGAGGAGCGTCTCCTCGAAACGGCGGATGAAGAACATCCGCTCGTAGAAGGTTGCAAGCTCGCTCACAGATAGCCGAGGTCGGCGAGTCGCTTCGCGACGGTCGCCTCCTCCTCCTCGGTCAGCTCGTGGCGCTCGGCGCTCTCGAGCTCGCGGAACACGATCTCGCGCAGCTCGGTCGGCGCATCGCCCGGTCGGCTGTCGAGCTCACGGGGGTCGACGTCGAGGCGGTAGGCCTCCTCCTCCCCGCTCTCCACGTCGAGAATCAACTTCCAGGGCGGCATGCGGACTGCGAGCTTGGTCAGCGAGCCCATGTCTGTGCCGACGATTACCGCGTTCCGGTCACCTTGCTCACGCCCGTCCATGAGCGGGAGGAGCGATTGCCCGTCCGTCGCCGCGGCAGGAAGGGAGGCGAGATCGAGCAACGTCGGCATCAGGTCGATCGAGCGCACCTGGCTCTCCACGACGCCGGGCTCGATCGTTTCCGGGGCCGAGAGAATCAGCGGCACTTGCACGATCTCGTCGAAGAGCGTCGCACCGTGCATGTGGTAGACGCCCTGCACCTGTTCCTTCGACGCAAAGCGCTCGCCCCAGGACTCACCGTGGTCTGAGAGGTAGGCGATGGCGGTGCTGTTGCGCAGTCCGAGGCTGTCGAGCTCCTCGAGCAACGACGCGGTGATCACCTCGGACTGGCGCTCGACGGCCTTTCGATACGACTCGCGCATGGCCTCGAGCGCCGACGCCGAGTCGGACTGGATTCCCTCGATGATCTCCTGCTTGGCTGCGAGCCAGTCCTGACGGTCGGCGTGGCGGATGTCGTAGGGCATGTGCGTTGCCCAGTTGTGGACGTAGAGGAGGAACGGCTTCTCACGATTCGCGCGTAGCCACGCGAATGCGCCGTCGAGCGTTTCGCTCGTGCCGAGGACGTTGGCATCTGGAAGATCCTTGAAGAGGTAGTTCGTGTCGAACACGAAGCTCCCGACCTCGTAGCCGTGCGCCGCGAAAGCCCGAAACAGCGTCTCGGTGGTCGGATCGAGCTGTGCGTCCCAGTGCAGGTACCCGTGGTGGTGCGCGTTGAGGCCCGTGACGATCGACGTCGTCGAGGGCGCCGTCCAGGCCGCCGCGCTGATCGCCTGGTCGAAGCGCACTCCACTCGCGGCCAGCTCGTCGATCGTCTTCGTGTTCACGTACCGCGCCCCGTAGCAGCCGAGGTGATCCGTGCGCAGCGCATCGGAGACGTAGACGACGACGTTCACAGCGCGGCGGATTGTAGTGACGGCCTAACTTGCCGCTGTGACGAGGCGGGCACCGCTCTACGCGCTCTAGCGCTCTACGCTGCGGACTCGACTCTCCTGCCGATCGTCATCTCCGCGTTCTTCGGCGCAGTTATCGTCGATCGGCTCGGCTTTCGCACGACGAGCGTCGTCGCCGAGCTCGCCAGCGCCGGCGCGGTTGCCGATCCCGCTGGGTCGTCGCTTACGACTTCTTCAACCCCACGTTCCTGGGGATGGATCGGCAGCCTCTCTCAGAGGCGGATGATGGAGAGCAGGTACTCCTGAGGTAGAACTAGGCGGCCGTCGTCGGCCTCGTTCCGATCGTTCCAGATCGCGACGGTCTCAGCCCGCAGCTCTGCGAAGCGCTCGCCGAGCATTTGCCTCGCCGTCACGAACGGTCCGAAGCGATCCATGAAGAAGTCGGCGAAGCCTTCAGTCGACTCCCATTCGATCCTCGCGGTGTGGCGCTCGAACTCGAGGCCCGTCGCGACGGATCCGAACATCTCGCGAACGTGCTCCTCGGTCCCCCAGAGGATCGGAGGCGAGGCGAAGTCCGGCGGCGGGGGCATGTACGAAGCGCTCGCGCCGAAGATGTCGCCAACCGTTCCCTCGGGCGTCCAGCAGCAGATCGCAATGACCGCGCCGTGGCGGCACACGCGGGCCATCTCGTCCGCGGTCCGCTGGTGGCGTGGCGCGAACATGTGCCCGAAGGTGGAAAAGACGCGGTCGAAGGATCCTTCGGCGAACGGCAGCTCCTCAGCATCGCCTTCCACCCATTCGATCTCGACGCCCTCCGCGGCGGCCTTTCTGCGGCCGCCTTCGAGCAGTTCGGGTACGAGGTCGAGGCCGGTCACCTCCGCGCCTACGCGAGCCGCGGGAATCGCTGCGTTGCCGGTGCCGCAGGCGACGTCGAGGACCTGCATGCCGCTCTCCACGCCTACGCGCTCGACCACGAGCTCGCCCACGTCCCTGATGTACTCCGAGAGCGTGCCGTAGTCGCCCGCGGCCCACATCGCGCGCTGCCGCTCTTTGAACTCCTCCATCAAGTCTCCCTCGTTCGCTGGAGTGCCGAGCTTACGCCGCAGCCAGCTCGGGCGTCCGACTCAGCGGGCGAGCTGAGGGAGGAGGCTTGCCCCCCGCATCCCGCCGGGCTCGTCGATCCCGAGAAGCTCGAGCACGGTCGGCGCGATGTCGAGGAGCTGTGCATCGTGGCGGCCTCGCGCGTCGATGCCGGGACCGGCGACGATGTAGAGGCCGTCCTGCGCATGGTTTGCGTCGTCGGGGCCGGTGTCGTTCTCGAGAGTCTGAATGCCTTCGTCGCCGCCGATCGTGCCCACCGAACGCCAGAGGAGGTCGCCGAACACGACGATGAGATCCGGCGCGACCCCCTTCGGGTCGTCGTAGAGCTCCTCGGGCTTGTAGACCGCGGTAGGGATCGGGTTCCCAGCATCGTCAGGGATCGCTGCGATCCGCCGAGCGAGATCTTCCCGCACCGTCTCGTACTCCTCGGGCGGAATCACACCCTCCGGCTCCCGCCCGGCGACGTTCAGGAAGACGCGTGCGTAGTAGCCGCCTTCCCCCCACGCTGTCGTACGCGACCAGTCGACGCCGACGTCGCGCAGCGACGACACGCCGTCCGGCTCGGCGAGCGTGACGAGCAGCCCCTCCTGGCGCAGCCACTCGTTGATCCGAATCCCACCGTCGAGTCGCTTTGCACCGTGGTCGGAGACGACGAAGACGACGGTGTCCTCGTCGGCCTGCTCCAACAGCCGCGCGATGAGGCCGTCGACGTGGCGGTGGTAGTCGAGGATCGCGTTCTCGTACTTGTTCCCGGGCTCGTGCTTGCGGTGCTCGGGGTCCATGTACTTCCAGAACCCGTGGTGCATCCGGTCTGGCCCCATCTCGACCATGGCGAACAGTGTCCACGGCTTCGTCTCAGCGAGATGCTCTGCGAGGGTGAAGCGCCGGTCGGTCATCTCGTAGACCTGACCCAGCAAGTAGTCCTTGTCGTCCGTGCGGAAGTCCTTCGTGTCGAAGATGTACTCGCCGACGACCTCTGCGATCTCGTCTCGAAGCCCTGCCGGATAGGTGTACTTGCTCTCGAGCGACGGCGTGAGAAAGCACGAGACCATGACGCCGTTGAGCGGCCGCGGCGGATACGTCCCCGGGACGGACAGAACGACCGACGAGCCGCCGGCGCGCGTCACGAGATCCCACAGTCGAGGCTCCTTGATCGCCGTCGACATGGCGATGAACCCGCCGTCGTACGTGTGGTCGGAGCGGTTCCGAAACCCGTAGACGCCGAGGTCACCGGGCGTCTTCGAGGACATCATGCAAGACCAGGCCGGAACGGTGATCGGCGGGATCACGGACGTGAGGCGCCCGTACGAGCCGCGCTCCATGAGGCCCGAGAGCGTCGGAAGCTGCGTCTCGCCAGCGCTCGAGGACGAGCGACGGCTCGGCGCAGTCGAGCCCGATCAGCATGACCTTCCGCGGCACGCGACAACGATAGCCTCGTGCAGCGATCCTCGACATACCGCCTCACGTCTTCGACCCTGCACCCACCGCGTTTGCTCCCCCGAGCCGCTTCCAGCGCGATTGCGGTCAGGATCGGGATCCCGGCGACGACGACCTGGCAAGCGCCTGTCGTGACGCTGCAGCTCCGAACGGATCCGCCGATCCCCTGTCCGCCTTCGAACGCGCCGACTCCGGCGTCGTCGAGCTGGCGACGTAGAGCCTGCCGTCCGGCCCGAATTGGAGGTCGATGACTGCCGTGAGCCCACTCACGGCGATCGAGCACGCCGGGCTCGTTCCGCAAGCCGCGTGGCGCGTGCCGGACTCGATTCGCCAGACGCGCGAGATACCCGTTGGAACGGACCGCCCGTCAGCTCACCAACGTAGTAGGCACCATCAGGCCGCGGCAACCGCCGTCGGCACCGGCTGAATGCCGCCCTGCTCCGGGAACGACGCCACCCAGTCGATCCTTCCTGCGCTGTCGATGTAGAGGAGGCTGTTCCCTGCTGCGTCGGCGACAAGCGTCTTGTGGCCGCTCAAGCGAGCGAGGTCGAACGGGTTCGAGCCCTCGTCGGTGCCGTCGCCGGCTGGATCGACCGTCGCCTCGAACCCAGCCGTATCAGCCACGAAGTCCGTCCGCCCGCGCGAAACGTGGACGAGGCCTGTTCCCTCGTCGTTCGAGCCGACTCCGAGCATCTCCCCGCGCCCGATCGGCGCGACGTCGTTCAGGCCGAATATCGGAGCGACCAGAGCGCCCGAGTCCGCATCTACCACTCCTTGTCCGGCATCGGCGACGTACAGCGCGCCCCCAGGCGCGTTCGCGATACCGAAGATTGGGGTCGCATAGAAGCTCGGGTCCGCCTGGGCGGCCGGTACGAGCATGATCGCCAGTGTCGCGACCGCTATCAGCGCACGGGCAATAGGTCTTGAGTACTTCACCGCATCCTCCCCTCGTTGTCTCCTCTTCCCGATCGCGGATCGTATTCGCGTTTGCGGCTTCCCACAACCCCGCAGGCGGCGACCGGCCGGACCGCGACAATCGACGCGATGAGCGTCAGCCCCGATCCCGCGGTCGAGACCGTCGTCATGAAGTTCGGCGGTTCATCTGTCGCCGACCCCGACAAGATCCGGCACGTCGCACAGCGGCTCGTCGACGCGCGCGAGCGCGGCGTGCGGGTGGTCGCCACGGTGTCGGCAATGGGCGACGCGACAGACGGTCTCCTCGAGCTCGCGCAGAAAGTCTCCCCACATCCGCACCCGCGCGAGCTCGACATGCTCCTCTCGACGGGCGAGCGGATCTCCTGTGCGCTCGTCGCCATGGCGGTGCACGACCTCGGCTACGAGGCGGTCTCCCTCACAGGCTCGCAGGCAGGGATCATCACCGACCCCGTGCATACGAAGGCAAAGATCCGCGAGATCACCCCGGTACGCGTGGTCGAAGCACTCGACCGCGGGCGGATCGTCCTGGTCGCCGGCTTCCAAGGCTTCTCGCGAGACACGATGGACGTGACCACGCTCGGCCGCGGAGGAACCGACGCCACCGCCGTCGCACTGGCGGCCGCGCTCGGAGCGTCGTGCGAGATCTACTCGGACGTCCCGGGCGTCTTCACAGCGGACCCGCGGATCGTTCCTGAAGCACGCAAGCTCGTGCGCGTCTCATACGAGGAGATGCTCGAGATGGCCGCGTCGGGTGCGAAGGTGCTGATGCTGAGGGCCGTCGAGCTCGCGCGTGGTCAGGGCGTCCCCATTCACGCTCGCTCGACGTTCTCGGACGAAGCGGGCACGCGGATCGAGGAGGTCGAAGGCATGGAGCAAGCAATTGTGTCGGCCGTTACCCACTCGCAGGACGAGGTCGTGTTCGCGCTGCGCGCGATCCCGGACCGGCCGGGCTCGGCCGCCGCGATCTTCGACGCCGTCTCCGCGGAGCACGTCAACGTGGACACGATTCTTCAGAACGTCGGGCGCGGAGCCGCAGAGCTCTCGTTTTCGGTCCCGCAGGAGGACGTCCCTGCAGCCCGCCGCGCTCTGGAGCGCGCGCAGGAGTCGATCGGCGCGATCGAGGTCGAGGAGATCGCCGATCTCGGCAAGGTCTCGCTCGTGGGAGCCGGTATGCGCTCGCACCCAGGTGTGGCGGCAAAGATGTTTCGCACGCTCGCCGACGAGGAGATCAACCTCCGGCTGATCTCGACCTCGCCGATCAAGGTCTCGTGCCTGATCGCCCGCGTGGACATCGAACGGGCCGTTCGCGCGCTGCACGATGCGTTCTCGCTGGGAGACGGGACGGGCGGGAATTCGACCGCGTAGGCTCCGATCGCCGCGATGACTGTCGAGATCGAGAACAAGAGCTCCGAAAAGGCAGCGCGCGACGGGCGCGGCCGCGGAATCGCGGTCTGGGTCCTCCTCGTCGTCGCCGGGCTGCTCCTGCTCCTGACGTCCTTCGCGGTCTGGGTCGACCGCGTCGCGCTCAACACCCAGGTCTTCTCCGACACCAGCAGCGAGCTCCTGGACGACAAGGCGATCCGGAACGCGGTCGGTACGCGCGTCATCGACGAGCTCTTCGACAACGTCGACGTGCAGGCCGAGGTCGAGGCGCAGCTTCCAAAGGACGTCGAGTCTCTCTCGGGGCCGGCGACAGCGGCGCTCCGCCAGGGGTCCTACGAGATTATCGGCCGCGCGCTCGAGCAGCCACGCCTGCAGCAGCTCTTCGCGATCTCGCTCGAGGAGTCGCACAAGACGTTGGTCGAGGTGCTCGAAGGGGGAGGATCGCGCGTTTCGACGCAGGGCGGTGAGGTCACGCTCGACCTCAGGCAGATCATTCGCGAGGCCTCCGAGCGCATCGGCATCGGCGAGCAGGTCGCGGACAAGATTCCGGCAGACGCCGGCAGGATCGTGATCCTCCGCTCCGATCAGCTCGATACGGCTCAGGACGCGTTCCAGCTGCTGAACACGCTGGCATGGGTGCTCCCGCTCCTCACCCTCTTGGCGTTCGGATCCGCCGTTTGGCTGGCGGGTGAGCGCCGTGGCGCTGTGCGCGGCATCGGATTCACGCTCGTCGTCGTGGGCGTGCTCGGACTTCTCGCCTCGCGGCTCACTCGGAACTACCTCGTCGATTCGCTCGTCGCACAGAGGGACGATCGCGAGGCGGCCAGCAACGCGTGGAACATCCTCACCGACCTGATGCGCGGCTCGTTCCGCTGGATGATCGTTGTCGGGATTCTGTTCGTCCTTGCGGCGTGGCTCGCCGGGCCCGGTCGGCGCGCGATAGCCAGCCGACGGTCGATCGCGCCGGCGTTCCGCAACCGGGTGTGGGCGTATGTCGGGCTCGCAATCGTCGCGCTGCTCCTCCTCTTCACCGGTCAGGTCAGCGACTTCATCCGCTTCCTCTTCGTCGCCCTCGTCGTCGCGCTCGGCGCGACCTGGATCGAGCTGACGCGACGGCAGACCCTGCACGAGTTCCCCGACGCAGGCGGCCCGACGCTCGATCGATGACGCCCGCAGCCGGATATCGGACTGGTGGGACGAGCGGCGCGCGGCATCCGCGGCCGGCGGAGGTCCCTCCGCGCCGGCCGGCGATATGACGCGCGAGGCTTGCCGCCTTGGCCGACCTGCACGCTCGCGGGGAGTTGACGGACGAGGAGTACGCCGCGGCCAAGGCTCGCGTCATCGCAGGCGACTAAGCCTCCAGCAGGCGCCTCGCCGTCGGCGCCGAACTCTGCCGGGTGGACAACCGTGGGGTCGAGGCGCTTCTTGCAGCCGTCATCTGGCTGGTCGTCGTGCTCGTCGTTCGCTACGCGCTCAGATTCGCGTTCGACCGCTACGAGAGACGCCTGGCCGAACGTGATCCCGCCGTCGCCGCGCGTCGGCGCACGACTTTCAGCTTCCTCCTTCGTGTCGTCGTCGCCCTCACGGCTCTCATCGGCGTCTGGAGCGTTCTCTCGATCTTCCCGGCGACAGAGGAGGTCGCGCGCGCCTTCCTGGCCTCGAGTGCCGTCCTCGCCGTAATCGCCGGATTGGCCCTCTCCACCCCGCTCGGGAACCTCGGGTCGGGCGTGCTGCTCGCGTTCACGCAACCCATACGTCTCGGCGACCGGATCACCGTCGCAGAGCACACCGGGATCGTGGATGAGATCTCCTTGAGCTACACAGCGCTCGCGACGGATGAAGGCCGCAGGATCTTCGTACCCAACACGACGATGGTCTCGACCACGCTCGTCAACCGTTCGGTCGACGATCCACGACGGCTCGTCACGGTGCAGCTCCCGGTTCGCCTCGGTGCTCCGCTGGCGGAGGCGCGTCGCGTGACGATCGAAGCCGCCTCTCGCGTGCCGGAAGGTACGGAGCTCGATCTCGATGTTCAGGTGGGCGAGGTGAACGAGAAGACGGCCTGGCTCAACGTCGTCGCGTATGCGCCGTTCGGCGCCGACATCTCGCGCATCGCTAGCGAGATTCGCGAGCGGGCGTTAGCCGCACTCGCCGAGGCCGACTTCCTCCCGGTCTGACTGACCGCGGGCGCCTTCAGAGCTCGAGGCTCTGCCCGGGCTCGAGAACGCGCACGTCGACCTCCGGAGCGGTCTCTCGCACTGCCGCGAGGAACTCCGTCGGCGGCAGATCCACGAAGCCTGGTGCGCCCCGCAGCCCGAGGTGAATCGGGAAGTACGTTCCCCAGTGGATCGGCACCACGAGCCCGGGCCGAAGCAGAGCGACGGCCTCCGCAGCCCGCCTGGGATCGAGATGTCCGGCGCCGAGCCCTGGACCCCAGCCCCAGATCGGGAGCAACGCGAGATCGACGGGCGCGAGCTCGTGCATCCCGTCGAAGAGGTCCGTGTCGCCTGCAAAGTAGACACTTTTGGAGCCGGTGATGACGTAGCCGAGAGCGTCCGCCGACGCCCCGAACGGCCCGCGACTTCCCTCGTGCTCCGCGGGCACCGCTCGTATCTCGAGCGCCCCGATGCGGATCGTCTCTCCCACCTCGACCTCGACCACCGACTCGAATTTCCGCTTTCGAAGCAGTCCGCCGAGCCCGCGCGGTACGACGACGGGGAGCTTCTTCCCGAGCTTCTCGAGCGACGGCAGATCGAGATGGTCGTAGTGCGCATGCGAGATCAGGACGGCGTCGAGGCCGCGCCGCGCTCGCGTGTCGACGGGAGCCACGCGGCGCAGGTGTGCGACTCGATTTCGAAGAAGAGGATCGGTGACGAGACGCACGCCGTCGAGGTCGACCACGACAGTCGAATGTCCGACGTACTCGATCCTCGCCACGCGGCAACGCTAGACCCTCGGGGCAGACCCGTGGGGTCAGACCTTAGGGGGTGTGGGTCAGACCCTCGGGCCTGACCCACCCGCCTAAACGCAGTCCTTGAGTCCCTGGGCCTCGGGGAGCGATTCGAGCTTCTTCAACGTGTTGTTCTCGATCTGACGAATGCGTTCGCGCGTGACCCCGAACGTCTGCCCAACCTCCTCGAGCGTGCAGGGCTGAGTTCCGTCGAGCCCGTATCGAAGCTCGATCACGCGCCTCTCGCGATCCGGGAGCGCGGCGAGCGCGAGCTCTACGTCCTCCCGGCGCAAGGAGAGAGACGCGGTATCGAACGGCGACTCCGCCTGCTCGTCGGGCACGAAGTCCCCGAGCGACGAGTCATCGTCCTCGCCGATCGGCTTCTCCAGAGAGATCGGCATCTGCGACATGCGCAGGATCTCACGCACCTCGTCAGTGGTGATCTCGAGCTCCTCCGCGATCTCCTCGGGCAACGGCTCGCGCCCGAGGCGTTGGACGAGCTGGCGCTCGATGTGCACGACCTTGTTCAGCTTCTCGACCATGTGCACCGGAATGCGGATGGTGCGGGCCTTGTCCGCGATCGCACGCGTCACCGCCTGTCGGATCCACCACGTCGCGTAGGTGGAAAACTTGTAACCCCGGCGGTAGTCGAACTTCTCGACCGCCCGGATGAGGCCGAGTGAGCCCTCCTGGATCAGGTCGAGAAACGAGAGCCCGCGACCGAGATAGCCCTTTGCGATCGACACGACGAGCCGAAGGTTGGCCTCGATCATGTGCTGCTTCGCGCCCATGTCGCCCCGCTCGATCAGTTTCGCGAGAGAGACCTCCTGATCCGCCGTCAGAAGTGGCACCTTGCCGATCGCCCGCAGATAGAGCCGAAGCGAGTCCAGCGAAGGCTCCACGGAAAGATCGAGCTTCGGGACGTTCTTCTCGTCCTCCACGGGCGCAGGCTCCTCGTGCGGGAGGGCCTTGTGCTCGACACCCTCGACGAGCTCGATCGAGTGGTCGATCAGGTACGTGTAGAAGTCTTCGACCTGCTCCTTCGTGAGCTCGACCTCGTCGAGCCCGGTAACGATCTCGTCATAAGTCAGGAAGCCTCTCTCGAGTCCCTGCTCGATGAGTCGTTGGAGCTCTTCGATCTCAGGGAGAGCGATGTCGACGGACAGCATGATCCGGGCTTTCTCCTCTCGCGCTCGAACGGATACTGACCTTTCACCTACTGAGCCGGCCGCCTGCCGCCCCGGCTCCACCACCAAGCGCGCGGATACTAGTCGGATGTCGCCAATTGTGGAAGGGGTCCAACTGGAGAACGTGTGCGGCCGAGTCAAACCGCGCGTAGCTCGCCCACGACCTCGCCCAGCGAGTTTTCGACCGGACCATCGGCGAGCTCTCCGGTCTCGAGGCCGAGCCGGGCGAGGAACGCGCCAAGGGCGCTTCGCACTGCGCGCATCGCACCGTCCTCCACTTTGAGCGCAATCCCGAGCCCGTCCGCGCGAGGCAGCGCAGAGAAGGCCTTCGGCTCCGATCTTGGCGACCCAACCCCGTTGAGCGCGCATCAGCATCGTGTCCGCTTCGAGCGGCCCGCGGATTAGGTCGGGATGAGCACGCATCGCGCCGACCACCCGTTCGCCGTCGAGCCTCTCGAGGCGCGAGAAAGCGTGCGCCATCCGCTCGAGCGGAAGCGCAAACGTTACGGCGCCGCAGCCGTCCGCTGCCATCTGGATTGCATCGGAGCTCGATCTCCGCGGCCGTCGCAAGCTCGGTGCGCATGGCCTGCTGGCATGGATGGTCCGGAAGCCGATATCCCTCGCCGGCCAACCCTTGACTCGGCATAGCGCGAGCATGGCGGCGTGTTTTCCCGAGCAGGTGTGCTCGAGCCGCGTCGGCTCGGGGCCGCACTCGAGCTCGTCTCTCGTCGGCGAGGAGCCTTGGCGAGCAGGCCGCGAACAGCCGCGAGCTGCTCGGGCCGCTGGAGGTGGGAGGCGCAGGCGATTGCGATGTCGACCTCGTCGAGGTCTGGTCGGGCTCTCACGACCGTAACGCGTGGATGGGCTTCGCCGAGCTGCGTAGATGAGTGACGAGAAATGGGTCGCCGCACGATTCGACGATCTTTCCCGTCCGATACCGCGACCGCGTGGACGCGATGGGTCGCTTCGATGACGCCGCCGCGGGTTACCTCGACCATGATCGGCTCCACGGCGGAGCAGCCTACTTTTCCGGGGTCAGACCCGCCGTCAGGCCCTGGAGTGGCGGCATGCCTCCTCGGTCGGTTGACCGCGAGCCGCCGTTTCATCGTGTGGGGACGATTCCGCTCGGCGCGCTCGTCGGCGGGGTGCTCGCCTCGACGATCGGGTTGCGCCCGACGCTGTGGGTCGGTGCGGTCGGATCGTGCTCGTGCTTCGTCCCGGTCCTGCTGTCCCCCCTCCGTAAGCTGCGAGACATGCCCACCGAGCCAGAGCTCGATCCACTGGCGACTCTGCATCCGCCAATTCCTGCGCCCGATCGGCGCCGATGCCTGAGCTGCCCGAAGTCGAGGCCTGGGTGCGGGAGCTCGACCCGCTCGTCTCCCGCTCGCCCATCGAGCGGGCAGGTCCCGCGCACATCGCAACGCTGAAGACCGCCGATCCGCCGCTCTCGACACTCGACGGACGGCGCCTGGCAGGCGCGCGCCGGCGAGGGAAGAACCTGCTCTTTCCCACCGAGGATGACGAGCTCGTCGTGCGCGTGCACTTGATGAGCGCCGGCCGCCTTCGCTACCTCGCACCCGGGGCGAAAGGCCCGAAGACGCCAATGTTTCGGCTCCGGTTTTCGGACGGCGGTGAGCTGGTGCTGACGGAAGCCGGAAAGAAGAAACGTGCCGGCGTCTGGCTCGTCACGCCCGAGCAGCTCGACGCCGATCTCGCCCACCTCGGCCCAGATGCCCTCGAGGTCGATTCAGCGATGCTGGCTGACATCCTCGGGCGTGAGCGACGGCAGCTTCACCCACTTCTTCGCGACCAGCGTTCGATCGCGGGGATCGGCAGGGCACACGCGAACGAGATCCTTCTTCGCGCACGGCTGTCGCCGTTCAAGGCTTCGACCGAGCTGGCACCGGAGGAGGTCGAAGGGCTCGCCGCCGCGATGCGCCAGGACCTCGAGCGCGCCCTCGAGCTACGCGAGCGTGGCAAGGGCGACAAGGACGTCTACGTCATCCACAATCGCCTCGGCGAGCCCTGCCCGCAGTGCGGTACGCCGATCGCAAGAGTCGACTTCGAGGAGCACACGATCTACTACTGCCCGTCCTGTCAGACGGGCGGGCGGCTGCTCAAGGACCGCCGGATGTCGCGCCTTCTGCGCTAAGAACTTCTTTCTAAAGGGAGTTCCAAGCTCGTCAGCCGGCGCCAACGACGGCCAAGGCCTCAGGCAGCGCGAGAGACCTGCCCTCGGACAGCACGGCCTGTGCGGCATCGTCGCCGAGCTCGGCGCGGACCTTCGCGAGCGCACCGTCCCGGAGCTCGACGACAGCCTCGTCGAGCGCCAAATCCAGCTCCTCGCGTGCGGACTCGGTGGCACCGAGCACCAGCGCGGCCTCTCGCGCACCACCGATGTCCGGCGCCACAGCCGCGAAACGCTCAAGGCACGCGGTCAAGAGCCGATTCGCACGGATCTGCGTCGCGCGTCGAGCGCCGCCGAGGGCATAGTCGGACGCATCGGCAGAGGCGCCCTGGAGAGCAGCCATGCGAGAAAGAGCGAGAAGAGTGAACCCTTCGCACCGGGTCTGCCCTCGCGAGCGCACGAACGGGAGATTCTCGTCGAGAAGGTCCTCCGCTCGCTCGAGGCGATTGCGGTCAAGCGCGAGGCCCGCAAGCCCCAGACGACAAGCGGACGTTCCGACCCCGTTGTTCGCCGATGCCGCCTCGGCAAGAGCCTCCTCGAGAAGCGCCTCCGCGGCAGACCAGTCGTTCCGCATCAACGCCGCGTCGGCCAGCGCGTCGAGCTCCTCGAAGCGCTCGCCGACCCCCGCGAGCTTCATCGCGAGCTCGCCTGCCGCATCGGACGCCTCGACGGCCGCGACGTGGTCACCAAGCTCGTACGCGACGGTGCCCAGGGCCGAGAACAGGCGCCGGCGAGTGAGGTCTTCGGCGTCGTCAAGGGCGAGCGCACGCTCAAGCCACGAGCGCCCTTCGGCGAGTGACCCGCGGTCGATCCAATACAGGCGTAGTACGGTGGTGACTTCCCGGACGAGCTGTGTGTCGCCGGTCTCGAGCCCCCACGCAACCGCTGCGCGCACATTGTCGATGTCGGCCTCTAGCAACGCGATCGCCGCCTCCTCAGGCTCGCCTGCACGTAGCCACTCGTCCGCATCGGCAGCGAGCGCGTGGAACCAGCCTGCATGCCGGCGCCGCAGCTCATCGGTCTCGCCGGCTTCCTCGAGACGCTCCTCGGCGTACTCCCGAATCGACTCGAGCATCCAGAAGCGCCGCTCCGTTCCCTCGCGCAGCTGGACGAGGCTCTTGTCGGCAAGCGCCTCGAGCACATCCGCGTCGGAGTCGCACACGGTCTCTGCCGCTGCCAAAGTGCATCCTCCGGCGAAGACCGCTAGGCGCCGGAAGAGCGCGGCCTCGTCGGCCGAGAGCAGCTCGTTGCTCCACTCCATGGTCGCTCGTAGGGTTCGCTGCCGCGGCTCGAGGTCGCGCTCACCGCGCAAGAGGTCGAGGCGGCCTGACAGACGGGCGAGGAGCTGCCCGACTGAGAACGTGCGGGTGCGGGCCGCCGCTAGCTGAAGCGCGAGAGGAAGCCGATCAAGGCGATCGCAGAGCTCCGCGAGCTCTTCTGACTCTTCGATCGTGATGCCATGCGCCGCTGCGCGAATCCTGAAGAACGACTGCGCGTCGTCCTGGCTGAGCGGGTTGATGACGATCACTCGCTCCGCCGTCAGCTGCAGGCGTTCCCTGCTTGTCACGAGAACCGTGAGCCCCTCTCCGGCGCCGAGCAGGTCGGCCACGTGTGCGGCGAGGTCTGGCAGGAGGTGCTCGGCGTTGTCCAAGAGGACGAGCAGGCGCCTCCCGGAAAAGCGCTCGGCGAGCGCCTCGCGCAACGGCAGCTCCTCGCCTTCGCGAACGTGCAGTGTCTTCGCGACCTCGGAGAGCACCAGAGCCGCATCGGTCATCGGCGCGAGGCCCACCCACCAGAGTCCGTCCGGAAAGGAGTCCGAGGACTCCGCGGCCGCCTGCAGCGCAAGCCGCGTCTTGCCGATCCCGCCTGGACCGGTGAGTGTGAGCAGGCGACTCGCCCGATCGGCCAGCGCGGCCGTAACGGCTGCCAGCTCCTCTGCCCGCCCCTGAAACGGCGTCGCCGGGACCGGCAGATTGGACGCCGAGAGGCTTTGCAGCGGTGGAAAGTCTCCGTCGCCGAGCTGATAGATCCGCTCGGCTGCGGCGAGGTCCTTCAGCCGGTGCTCGCCGAGATCGACGAGCTCAGCGACGCTGGGCTCGATGTGGGCGACAGTCGACGATGAGACGAGAACCTGGCCGCCATGACCGGCTGCGGCGATCCGGGCGGCCCGATGGACGTCGGCCCCCACGTACCCCTCGTCGGTGCGGAGCGGCGCACCGGTGTGGATCCCGACCCGAATCCGGATCGATGTCGTCTCGAGCGACGAACGCGCCTCGGACGCGGCCGCGAGCGCACCGGCAGCCGAGCCAAAGGCGACAAAGAAGGCGTCCCCCTGAGTATCGACCTCGACGCCGTCGTGACGGTCGAACGCGGCGCGGAGCAGTCGACGATGCTCCGCGAGCGCTTCGGCGTAGGGGGCGTCACCGAGACTGTGCAGCAGGCGGGTCGATCCCTCGACGTCCGTGAACAGGAGAGTGACGGTTCCCGAAGGCAGCTCGACCCGCGCCACAGCTCGTAGCGTATGACGGTCCGAGGAGCCCGGCAACCGAGCGTTGGACGGCGCAACTGCTGGCTCCAGCAGTGGATACCGCTGATACCGTGGCCGCGTGCCCGATGGCGTCAAACTCGAAGAGGATCTCCAGGCGTCACCACCGGAGATCGCGCTTGCGCTTTCCCGCGCAGGCGTCACCGGTGTGCAGAAGGCGGTGCGCATCCGCCGCGGTGACGCCGCAACGGTGATGGCTGCGGTTATCGACTGCACTGTTGATCTCGCAGCCGACCAGAAGGGCGTGCACATGTCGCGCTTCCCCGAGCTCTTCGAGGAGGCGATCGAGCTCGTCGTCGAGCGCGAGGCGCTCCTCGTCGAGGTGCTCGCCGAGCACATTGCCCGCCGCGTCGTCGAGCGACAGGGAGCACTTCGCGCAGAGGTCTGGATCCGCGCCCAGTGGCCGATCCACCGCCGAACGCCGGTCACCCAGCTCGCGACACAGGAGATGGTGACCCTCTGCGGCATCGCGGCCGCGTCGGAGAACGGGACGCGGCGAGCTGTCGGCGTCGAGGCGACCGGCATCAATGCCTGTCCGTGCGCGCAGGGTCTGGTGCGGGGTCACGCGAGCGAGCGGCTGCTCGAGGCAGGGTTCGACTCCGACGATGTCGAGAAGATCTTCGAGCTCGTCCCCATTGCCACGCACAACCAGCGCGGGCGCCAGACGCTCTTCGTGGGGACGGAACACGATCTCGACGCCGAGGTGCTCGTCGAGATCGCCGAGCGCTCGATGAGCGCCCCCATCTACGACCTGCTCAAGCGTCCGGACGAGCTCTTCGTCGTCGAGCACGCCCACCTGCAGCCGCGCTTCGTGGAGGACTCGGTGCGCCACGCGCTCAGAGACGCGCTCGAGACACTGCCCGAGCTCGACGACTCCGACTTCCTCCTCTCGAAGCAGGTCAACTTCGAGACGATCCACATCCATGATGTCGTCGCGGAGCGGTTCGGAACGGTCGGGGAGCTTCGCGGCGAGCTCGCGACCGGGGAGCCCGCCGCGCAGCAGACCACGCTCGCCGCCTGGCTCGCCAGTTAGCTGCGCAAGACCAGAATCCCGCTCGCGCGGAATTCCGGTCGCGCGAAAATCCCTGAAGGCGGCCGCTTCGCGGCCGCTGCGCTCGGTCGTGTCGAGTCTCGCCTAGGCTCGGCGCGGGCGGCGAAGCTCGAAGCGGTGCTCGGTGCCACCGAGAAGCCGGCGGATGTTCAGACGGTGCACGAAGATCACGGCAGCCGCACCGGCGATTCCGAACACGACGACGGGCCAGGGGTAGTCGAAAAGCACCACGAACACCGCGAGAGCGAGGGCGGTTGCTATCGAAGCGAGCGACGCATAGCGCGTCAAGATGAAGACGACCAGCCAGACGCCGATGCACAGAAACGCCGTGAGCGGCGCGAGCGCGAAGGTCGCGCCTCCCGCGGTCGCCACCATCTTCCCGCCCTTCTGGAAGCGAAGGAAGATCGGCCGCGCGTGGCCGATCATCGCCGCGGCCCCGGCAAGAACACCGACGAGCGCGCCGCCGGCCCAGAGACCGAGTAGTGCCGCGGTGAATCCCTTTGCGACATCGAGCAGCGCGACCGCAATACCCAGCCGGCGTCCGTAGACACGAAACACATTCGACGCACCGACGTTCCCGCTCCCGCCGGCGCGAATGTCCTCCCCGCGGAAGATGCGCGGCAGCCAGTACCCGAACGGCAGCGAGCCGAGGAGGTAGCCGCCTACGACGGCGAGCGTCTCCTTCACGCGCTACTCGACAGGGACTCTGTACGCGTCAACCCACTGGTTGACGACTACGACGAGGCAGAAAAGCACGGGCCAGCGAGAAAACCGCAGCAGCGTCTCGGTCCATCCTCCTAATCGAAAAGAGGAGAGCATCAGAGGCAGGACCACGATTGATCCGAGGGCGACAAGGAGCGAAAGGATTGCGCCTCCAGTCAGCGCGAGGGAGATGAGGTTGAGCTTAATGAAACCTAACGTTCTCCTTTCCATTGTAAGTCACGTTGAGCGCGTCGATCACCGCCTTCATGCCGGCATTGGCACTCCAGAGCGCCAGCCCCAAGCTGAAAACAAAAACGCAAGGCTCAGTCTGGCGTCGCCTTTAGCCGTAATGCGGTTGATTTGCTCCTGAATGATTTCCACACCACCGCTGGGGATGACCCCTGCTGCGAGGGAAAGGTGATCGCTAATCGTCGACGCCTTAGCGAATAGCCCGTAGAGCGATACAAAGGCTGTAACCGCAGGAAAAATTGCGAGCAGCCCATAGAAGACCACGCCAGCAGCGACGGCCAGAAGTCGGTCATCTCCGATTTGGCCGTAGGTTCGCCAGAGAATGTCTTTCCAGCCTGCCCAGGGAATTTGCCATGGGGAGGTCGCATGCCGCCCCCTGCCGGACTGCTTGGCCCGGCCCTGTTGCCCTGGCCGAAGATCAGAAGCCGCGGCAGACGCCGGGTCGGATGCCCGTGCCCGCGCGTCTCGCTCCTTAAGACTGGAGGTGGATTTTTCTGGCGGGCGGCAAAAACGACAACAGCGCGTAGGTAAGGAGAGGCCTGATGATCCCACCGGCGCTAGCTTCCTTCCGCCTGGCCACCACCTGCGAATTTACTGTCGATATAGAGGCCACGTCCGGCACACCTCACTACTCACTATCACGGGCTTCCCTCGGCACCGAGATCGCGAACCGCTATCGTCAAATCCCAACGCCCATGTTTACGCCACGTTCCGCCAGAGAAGGGTAATTTTCCAGCCAGATTTGGTGCTCCGTTGTCGGTCAAGTAATGGTCACGACCAGGCGTTTCTTGTACAGTGATGACGCGATATCCAAGGTCCACGGCACCGAGCACTGTTCCTAGCACCTAACATCGGTTTCCGATCCGGTGATCACCAGTCCGTTCGCATCCCGTGCTTGAAGATGGGAGAGGAGTTGCGGCTCCGCGAAACCCGAGAACTTCGTTTTGTCGATGATCGCTTCTGGCGGTGAAAGGCTCGAGAGCGGCGGAAGGAGTTCCAACAAGGCCGGATTAATACGCTCTCGCGTGGTCTCTCTCCCAATGGAGTTATACCGCCGCCACATGCTCGGCATCTCAACCTGGCGAATGAGGCGTGATAAAACGTGTAAATCTGTCCGTTCCGGGACCGGCTTGCGATACTCGACATGACGGGGAGCACCCGCTTCATCCATGGTGTGGCTCATGGCCCTCCTGGCGCGAAAATCCGCTGCATATCCAAACACAGATAACCCGCCTTGGCTGTCAGACTATAAGGAAAAACTCTCTTGTTCATGGTCTACTGCGACCTGCCGAAAGTTCAGAATAGCAGCATGGCAATGGCGGCCGCCGCCATGATGGCGGTCGTTGCCCAGCCGAGGGTGAGTGTGAGCGGAGCAAACGTGAAGCGGCCCATCCGGTCTCGCCGACTGCCAACCCACATCATGGCTGCCATAACGGGTACAGCCACGAAGCCGTTGATGACGGCGCTCCAAAACAGCGCTTTGATGGGATCGAGCGAGGATAAATCAATCCAAATTCCGAGGATGGTTGCGGCGATGATTACGCAGTAAAAGCCGACCGCCTTCCACGGCTTGTTCTCGAGTCCGCATTTCCAGCCCTGTGATTCTCCGAACGCATATGCCGCTGAACCGGCCAACACGGGAAGGGACAAAGGCCCGTCCCGATGATACCGAGGCTGAATAGCGCGAAGGCGAGATCGCCGGCGATCGGCCTTAGCGCCTCGGCTGCATCGGCAGCGGTCGTGATGTCGGTCTTCCCCTGTGCGTGCAAAGTGGCCGCCGTACTCATCATGATGGCGATCGCAACGATATTGGAGACGGCCATGCCGGTGAAATATCGATTTCGAATGCGCCGGAACTCTTGTGGCGCTTGTCGAGGCCGCTTTTTAAGAGGACGAGCATTGGCGTGTTGCTCGAATCTCTTCCACCTCCTGACTGCTTTGCCAGAACATCAGGTAAGGGCTGATCGTCGTGCCGAAGATAGCGACGACCACGGTCAAGCTGTCGGAGGTGAGAGCGATCTGGGTTGACGAAACCCGCAACCGCCGCGTTCCAATCGACTTTTGCTACGAACACGACGGCGACGTACGCAAGGAGAACGAGGGTCAGCCATTTCAGGTACTTCGCGTAGCGCTCGTAAGAAATGAACACTGTAAGGTCAGAGAAACCAGGGCGAACGCAACCGTGAAGATGTGGCCGCCCCATCCGATTACGAGTTCGACCGCAGACCCCATGCCGGCAAGATTGGCCCTAATATTCATCGTATTGGCGATGAACAGCAGTCCAATCAGGACGAGAACCAGGGGCTTGGGAAAGACATCGCCGATATTTTTCGCCAAGCCGCAGCCGGTCACCCGACCATCTGGGCGCTGACAAGCTGAACGGAAGTCATCAGCGGATAGGTCAGGATCATCGTCCAGAGCATATTGAAGCCGAACTGGGCTCCCGCCTGGGAATACGTGGCAATACCGCTTGGATCATCGTCAGCGGCTCCCGTGACGAGGCCAGGGCCGAGCTGCTCGAAAAATGCGACTTGCGTAGTCGTTTTGGAAACTTGCTAATTCGAGACCGCGGAAGCTTAGGCGCGATGAGGTCACCGGCGTTCACAGGATTGGCTTTCCGCCGGTCACTGCGATCGCTGCCCCGGAATGTAGCTCGAGAGAATCGGCCAACATCACATAGGCCGTAGCGAGCTCCGCTGGCTGGTCCGGCAGCTTCATGGCGACCTGCTTTTCCGAAAAGATTACAGCCTTTTCCGGCAGGGTCGACGGGATCAAAGGCGATGCTTGGCAAGGTCGGATTCGGACCGTCGGAATTGATCGAGGCTATGATGATGGTGCTCCCTGGATCGATATGCGGCATTTTTGGCAGAGGTCCGGGACCGGGCTCACGAGGGTCGTCGCCACGCCGCCTTTCAAAATCAATTGCCGCACGCAAAAGGTCTCCGTTTCGCGCTCACAACGTCGCCCGACACGAAATGTTCCGCCGACTTTCGCAACACGCGCTGTCGCCTCGTTTGAGGTTCACGGCAAGGCAGCGACAAGGCGCGCACTATGAGCATTTCCTAACTCGCGCCGTTAAACTTGTGGCTGTGTGACAGGGGGGATAAGCTTCGCCGAGATCGTTCATCTCAAGCATCGCCATCTCTTGCAGCCCCACAAAGGCTACTATGCCGACTAATAGCGAGCGGGAATACGACCATTAGGAGCAAGAAATAGCAAGGTGCATGCATGGCGTGCGTTCCGCTGTGGCATACGCCCATCGAAAGTCTCCAGGCTTCCTAAACTGCGGCACGCCAACTAAACAACGCCTATTGCCGAGGATCGTTCGACTGAGAATAGCTATGAATACTGGTGGACCTTTGACCTGTAGTCGCGAAGCGGCGCGTGGACGATCAGAAAGTCGGGACGTCGTCGCTTGCTGTTTGTCGGGTTCCTTACATGGCCGTGAACGGCTGAGCGAACGGCAGGTTTCCACTCCGCCCGCCCGTGTGTGCATGAGCGCGACGCGGCGGTGCGGTGGACCGCGTTCCACGGCCTCATGCCAGCCGCTTGCACGACTTCCCCCTCTTCGCCGGAGCGTATTACCCCCAAGTCGCTGGGAACCAGAAGGGCGCGGCCAGATTGGTGAGTTGCGCGGCGCGCGAGCCGCATGCAGACCCGGGAGTGCACATCATGAAAAGAACACTGCTGCTCACAGTAGGCTTCGGCCTATTCGCCTCAGTTGCCCTCGCCGATCCGCCCGCGGCCACCAGCGCGCCATCTGCACAGGATTTCGTGAACAAGGTCGCGATCAGCGACATGTTCGAAATCCAATCGAGCCAGCTTGCCCTGTCGAAGCAGGCCGATGCCGACACCAAGCCGTTCGCCGAAAAGATGGTTCTGGATCATCAAAAGACATCGAGCGAACTGAAAGGCTTGGCTGAGGGCAGTATGGTCAAACTGACCTTGCTGACATCGCTGGATGCCGAGCATCAGAAAATGCTGAATGAGCTGAACGCCAAGAGCGGCAAGGACTTCGACCAGACCTACGATCAAATTCAGGTCAAGACCCACCGTGAAGCGGTCGCGCTTTTCGAGGCTTTTTCAAAAAGCGGTGAGGATTCCGAGCTGAAAATCTGGGCCGGCAAGACGCTGCCTCATCTCAAGGAACATCTCAGCATGGCGGAAAAGCTCAAGTAGGAGCAAGCCCCGTCGCGTCGATGCCGGGCGGAAACCGATTCGCTAATCAAAAAAACGCGGACGTTGCGAGCGCGTCATCGCCGGCGATGGCTTGTTCAAATGATGGCTTGTTCAAATAGAGGCCGCGCGCGCAGTTAAGCGCGACCGCAAGAACTCCTAATGGAGGCACGCGCTCATAGGAGCTATCCGCACAGCACGCAGAACCCCGCCACGGGGGGGACCTGAGGGCGGGGTTCCTAACCCCAGGCTTACGCTAAGGGGGCTGAGCGGAGGGGCCTGGGTATGTCCCCTAACGCAGGCCTGGTCCGCTCGTTCCCGCAGACATCAATAAAAGCGCCGCGCAAAGCGAGCCCAGTGGGGCCGACCTGGCTATGGGTATGCAGGTGAGAAGCAGCAAACCCA
>CAWHBH010000035.1:0-146094 GCA_963827525.1 uncultured Thermoleophilia bacterium | reverse complement strand
GCCCGGCAGGAATCGAACCTGCGACCTCGCGCTCCGGAGGCGCGCGCTCTATCCCCTGAGCTACGGGCGCTCGGGAACGCACCAGTGTAGCGCTGGCCTTGCGCAGCCTCGTTGGGGCGGTGCCCTGGAACGTCAAGCTGCAGCTTGTCGGCCGGAGCCCGGAGGTCGTAGGCTCCAGCCGTGCTGCTCGCCGACGTCAGCGAGACCTACACCGATCTCGTCACGACCGTCTTCTCGTCGACGATCGCCGCAAAAGCGTGGCTGGCGACTGCGGCACTCCTTCTCGCCCTAGTTCAGGTGACGACCGCGGCTCGTATCTACGGGCGCCTGAGCTTTCTCCCCGAACGCGGCGCGGCAATAGCGCGCGTGCACCGCTGGTCTGGGCGCACCGCGTTTCTCCTCACGCTTCCGGTCTTCTTCCACTGCGTGACGATCCTGGGCTTCCAGACGCCGGACACGCGCGTCGCGGTGCACTCGCTCGTCGGGACGTTCTTCTACGGCGTGTTCGCAGCGAAGGTGCTGATCGTCCGTGATCGGTCGCTTCCCGGCTGGGCGCTGCCGACCGCGGGGCTGACCCTCGCGTCGATGGTGGGCCTTCTGTGGCTGACCTCGAGCCTCTGGTACTTCACGACGGTGAGGTTCGGCATCTGATGGGGCGAGGTTGGAGACCGATTCTCGTTGGCGTCGCAGTCGCCGCGGGCACATTCGCGCTCGCGCAGGCACAGGTGTTCGAGCCGGACGCACCCACCCCCAGCGCTGTGTCCGGAGGGAACGTGGAGCGGGGGGAGATCGTCTTCGAGCGCTCCTGTGCGAGCTGCCACGGGTCGGGCGGTGAAGGCGGAAGCATCGGCCCGCGCCTCGTCGCAGCGGGGATCGACGCCGCAGCGGTGTCCGCTGCCGTGCAGCAAGGCCGGGGGGTCATGCCGGCGGGGCTCGTGTCGGGCGGCGAGGAAGCAGACGTCGTGGCATACGTGGTCTCGATCTCGATCCCGTGACGCCCGGATAGATTCACGACATGGAGGTCGAGGTCCGAGCGGTTCGTCTGCACCTTGCCGAGACGTTCGTCATCGCCCGCGAGGCGGCCAACCACGCGGACGTCGTCCACGTAACGGTGCGTCACGAGGGCGCGACCGGGTTCGGCGAAGGCGCCCCCATCGACCGCTATGGCGAGTCCGTCGAATCGGCCAAGGCATTCGTCGAGGACCACGCCGACGTGCTCGGCGACGACCCGTTCGCTCTGGAAGACATCGGCGAGCGCCTTGCCGCGGCACCGCGTGAGCAGGCTGCCAGGGCGGCGCTAGACGGCGCGCTCCACGACCTCCAGGGAAAGCTCCTCGGGGTCCCGGTGTTTCGACTCCTCGGGCTCCCGCGATCCGGGCCTCCGACCTCGTGGACGGTCTGGCTCGGGGATCCCGACGACATGGCACGGCGGGCGGAGAAGGCCTCGACATCGTTTCGACGCCTGAAGCTCAAGCTCGGCGGGGGCGACGGGCTCGACGTCGAGCGCGTGCGGGCGGTGCGCTCCGTGACCGACCTTCCGCTGATGGTCGACGTCAACGAGTGGTGGTCGCTCGAGGAGGCGCTCGAGAACCTCCAGCAGCTCGGGGAGCTCGGCGTCGAGTACTGCGAGCAGCCGCTTCCGGCCGGGGACGAGGGTGGGAGGGTGCTGAGAGATCGCTCCCCGATCCCCATCTACGTCGACGAGGACTGCCACACGCTCGCCGACGTCGCTTCCCTGCGCAGAGATCGCCCACGGCATCAACATCAAGCTGGCGAAGTCCGGGGGCATTCGAGAGGCGGTTCGGATGGCGCATGCGGCGCGGGCCCTGCGCATGGGGGTCATGCTCGGGTGCATGCTCGAGTCGGGGCTGGGGATCGCCGCCGGCTGCTGTGTCGCGCCACTCTGCGACCACGTCGATCTCGACGGAAACCTCCTTCTGCGCGAAGACCCGTGCCCCGGTGTGGAGCTCGTCGACGGAGTACAGGTGCCCGCGCTCGAGCCGGGCCTCGGGGTCCGCACGGGATGACGACAAGCCGACGGATCCTCATCCTCGGCGAGGGGTTCTCACACGACCCGCACTACGGGAAGACAATGCGCGGGATCGTTCGCTACGGCCCGGACCCGGTCGTCGCGATTCTCGACTCGGCCCGTGCGGGAGAGGCGCACGAAGGCATCCCCATCGTGGGAACCGTCGAGGATTCCCTCGCCTTCGAGCCAACGGTCGCCGTGGTCGGTGTCGCGACGCAGGGAGGGCGATTTCCGCAGGCATGGCGCGAGCTCCTGAAGAGTTGCATCGCAAATGGTCTCGACGTGGAGAGCGGCCTGCACGAGTTCATCTCCGAGGATTCCGAGCTGACCGAGCTCGCCCAGCGCCACCGTGTCGAGTTGCGAGACCTCCGCAAGCCTCCCGCCGGCCTGAACGTCCCGACGGGGGCAAATCTCGAGGTCGACGCCAAGATCGTGCTCACCGTCGGCTCCGACTGCGCGATCGGAAAGAAGACGGTCGCCGTCGAGCTCGATCTCGAAGCGCGACGCCGGGGCCTCGAGTCCGTCTTCGTGCCCACCGGGCAGACCGGGATCGCCATCGCGGGTTGGGGGATCGCGGTCGACGCGGTCGTCTCCGACTTCCTCGCCGGGTGCCGCCGAACAGCTCGTCGTCGAGGGCGCTCGGCGGGGAGGGAAGCTGCTGTTCGTCGAGGGGCAGGGCTCGCTCGTCCATCCGATGTACTCGGGCGTGACGCTCGGCCTGATCCACGGATCGGCTCCGCATGCCTTCGTCCTCTGCCATCGTGCCGGCTCGATCGAGATCGAAGGGTGCCCTGGGCACGCGATTCCGCCGCTCGCAGAGCTCGTCGAGCTCCACGAGCGGATCGCACTTCCGCGTCGTCCTGCAAAGGTCGCGTGCATCGCGCTGAACACGGCGGACTTCGAGATGGACGACGATGCACGCGACGAAGTAGCCGCAGTCGCGTCCGAGACAGGTCTTCCGACCGACGACCCCGTGCGTTTCGGCGCCGGGAACCTGCTTGACGCGCTTCTCTCGCGACTCTAGGCTCCGAGCGGCGTGCGGGCAGTGGGGAGCCCGCGAGTGACTTCCATGCGACTCCTCGCTGCGGCAACGGCTATTACCGTCGCGTTCCTGACCGGAGCGTCGGTCGCCGTGGGCGCGAACATCGGTGCCAACGACGACTCCGCGAAGCACTCGGAGGACGGCGGCGTCGCGATGTACGAGGGCATGGTGAGCCTCGGCCTCCGCCAGACGGTCATAGGCGTGCGTTTCGTGCCCAACGAGGCCATGGTCATCCAGGACAAGCAGCTGCTCGATCGCGTGCTCGCGAACGCCCTGGACTCGGGCCTTCGCGTCGTCCTCGCGGTCTACCCCTACCCGCCGAGGCAGATCGAAGCCGGACTCGCCTCTCCTTCGCTCTTCGCGTCGTACGTCGGCGTGCTTGCGTCGATCTATCCGCAGGTGAAGCAGTTCGTGATCGGGAACGAGCCGAACCAGCCGGCGTTCTGGCGACCGCAGTTCGATCTTTCGGGAGCGAATGCCTCGGCTGCGGCTTTCGGCCCGTATCTCGCCGCGGCCTACGACACTCTCAAGTCGGTCGATCCTGCAATCTCGGTCGTCGGGATCGGTCTTTCGCCCCGCGGAAACGACCGTCCCCACGCGAAGAACAACATCTCGACCTCGCCCGTTCGATTCCTACGCGCGCTGGGAGCCTGGTACCGCAAGAGCGGGCGTGCGCTTCCGCTCATGGATGCCGTCAGCTTCCATCCCTACCCGAACGAGGACACCGATCCTCTCGAGCGCGGATACGCATGGCCGAATGCGGGCTTCGCGAATCTCGATCGGATCAAGCAAGCTCTCTGGGACGCGTTCCACGGAACGGCACAACCAACCACGATGGAGGGGCTGCGCCTGCATCTGGACGAGATCGGCTGGCAGGTCGACACATCGGGGCGCATCGGCTACAGAGGTCTCGAGAACGTGCCCGTCACCGACGAGGTGACACAGGCTGCGATCTACGACCAGCTGATCCGCCAGGCGGCCTGCGACCCTGATGTCGCAGAGGTCAGCTTCTTCGGGTTCCGCGACGACGGTCTCCGGACCGGCTTCCAGTCGGCGCTGCTGCGCGCCGACGGCTCTCCTCGGCCAGCGGCAGCGGCGGTGCAGGTTGCGATTGCGGAAACGAAGGACGGCTGCATCGGCGAACACGTGAGGTGGGAGCCCGGCGCCGAGGTCGTGGGGGCACAGGTGGCGATCGGTGCGCTCGGGGCGGGCGCGTGACCGCACGCATTGCCGCGGGAGAGGACGCGCGTGCGACGGTCTGCGTGCGCTCGGTGGGGCAATGGCCGCAGATCGCGCACCGCGCCCGTTGCCGGGCTGCAGCGGTACCGGGGCTGCGCCCGCTGAACGTCGCCGTTCTCGCGCCCGCGTGGGCGCGCGGACGCGTCGAGGTGGCGGTAGAGCTCAAGGCCGAGGCGAACATGACTCGGCGCACATTCGTTGTTCGCCACGCGCTGCTCAAGCGCCGATCTTGACACCGAACATATGTTCGCTCATACTGCGAACATATGTTCGGTCGTATCGCCATCGTTCTCCTCGTTGCGGCATTTTTGTGGGCCGTGCTTGCGCGGGATACCGGCGCGGGCCCGAATCCCAGCTACCACACCGTGAGGCAAGGCGAGACTCTGTGGTCGATCGCCGAGGGTCGCTACGGGGGCGATCCTCGCGAAGGCGTCTGGAAGCTCCAGAGCCGCAACGGGCTCAGCGGTGCGACGATCGTGCCGGGGCAGCGGCTGCTGCTGCCCTAGCGCGCTTCGCGGCCGCGGCTGATAGAACCCGCCGCATGGCCTCCGACCGGATTCTCGAGCTCCTCCGTCGTCCCGTCGACGCCGACGAGTATGCGGAGATTCGCGAGCTCTGGAAGACCCACTCGATCGCCGAGGACAATCGCGATCTTCCCGGCTTGATCTCGACCCTCACCGAGGACTGCGTCTACGAGGTGATGGGGACGGGCGCGCGCTGGGAAGGACACGAGGGCGCTGCGCGCTTCTACACCGAGCTCCTCACGGCGTTTCCCGACATCCACTTCGACCTCGAGTACATCGTCATCGGGCCGCAAGGGGTCTGCGAGGAGGCCAGGGTCACGGCCACTCATCAGGCCAGATGGCTCGAGCACGAGCCCACGGGGGAGCGCCTCGAGTGGCGGAACGCGATCTTCTTCCCCTGGGATCCCGCCGCGAAGAAGTTCAAAGGCGAGGCGGTCTACTCCGATCTCGCGTTCCCGAGCCTCTAGACGACGGCCACAGCCGCCGTGGGCGACTCGGGCGGGAGGATCTCGGCGGGCCGGCGGCGCGCAAGCTCCCAGAACGCGTCCACGACGATGGGGTTGAACTGCTTTCCGCGCCCGGCTCGGATCTGGAGCATCGCCTCGTTCACCGTAAGTGCGACTGCGTAGGGACGATCGGTCGTCATTGCGTCCCACGAGTCTGCGATGGCGATGATCGAGGCCTCCAGCGGGATCGCGTCACCGCTCAGGCCGTCCGGGTACCCGAGCCCGTCCCAGCGTTCGTGGTGATGACGGATCGCAGGAACGGAGTCTTGGAGCGAGGAGATCCGAGAGACGATCTCCGCGCCGCGCGTGACGTGCTCGCGCATGACAGCGGACTCCGACCGGCTGAGGCGATCAGGCTTGGTGAGGATCGAGTCGGGCATCCCGATCTTTCCGATGTCGTGGAAGAGGGCGGCCATCCCAAGGGCGCCGAGCTGCTTCGTCGAAAGTCGAAGATCGCGCCCGACGGCGAGGGCGACGCGGCGTACGCGTTGGGAATGACCCGCGGTGTACGGGTCACGCGCTTCCACGGCGGCGTTGAGCGTCTCGATCGTCTCGAGAAGAGTCGCCTCGAGCGTGCGTGAGGTGTCGAGGAGGTCACGCGATCGGGCTTCGAGATCCTCGTTATGACCGCGAAGCTGTGATGACGCACCTCGAACGAGAAGCGCGAGGACGAGCCAAAGAATCCCGAATACGACTCCCACTGCAATCCAAATCGTTCGGCTCGAAGCTGCGATCCCCTCCTCGACGACGCTGACGTCGAGTGCGACCTCGGCCGCCCCGACCGGCCGCATCTTCGTCGACAGCAGCGGTGCCCAGACCTTCACTACCGGAGGAGCCTTTCCCCGCGGATCGACGACGATGGCCGACGGCTGACCTGTGCGGATCGACTCTTTGAGATCCGGGCTCGACCTGCGGCGGCCGATTCGGCCCGGCTGCGTGGTCGAGTACACGAGCCGGCCTTCTTCCGAGTAGACGTTCAATCCGCGGACCTCCGCAGGAAACCGAATGGTTTCCGTTAGCAGACGCCGGGTCCCACGAGTGACCAGGACGCGATCCCCGCGGACGAAGCTCGGCGCGAGGACCGCATCGACGTACGCGCCGACATCGCGTGCGTTGTCATCGAGCGCGGCGGCATGCAGATCGCTCGAGAGCGTCGACGACAACGCGATTGCGCCCGCAGCGAGGATCACCGCAGAAGCGATGAGGAACGTCCGCAGCAGCGTCAGGGAACGCAGCAGCCCGGACGAGCGGTAGGCCCGCTTTCGCCGCATTTTCCGTATATCGGCGGGATCAGGGCCAACTTTGAGCCGACGACTACAATCCCCCGCCGTGGAGCTCGACGTCGTCTTCCTCGGGACGTCCGGTTCCATGCCCACCGCCAAGCGCGCCCTGTCTGCGACGCTCGTACGGCGCGGCGGCGACCGGCTTCTGTTCGACTGCGCCGAGGGGACGCAGCGCCAGCTCCTGCGTTCGGACGTCGGCCTGGTCGAGCTCGAGGAGATCTATCTGACGCACTTTCACGCGGACCACTACCTTGGTCTGCCTGGGATGCTGAAGACGTACTCGCTCCGCGGCCGCGAGCTGCCGCTGCGCCTCTACGGCCCTCGTGGTCTCCACGAGCTGGTATCGGCGCTACGGCGCATCTTCGGACGGCTCTCCTATGCCGTAGAGGTGGTGGAGCTCGAGGCTGGAACCGTTCTCGACCGGGCTGGCTACCGCGTTGAGGCGTTCGCGGTCGAGCACGGGGTCACAGCGATTGGCTATGCGATCGTCGAAAGCGAACGCCCCGGGCGATTCGACGTCGAGACGGCAGCTGCGCTGGGCGTTCCCGACGGCCCGGATCGCGGCCGCCTCCAACGCGGGGAGGTCGTTAGGCTCGCTGATGGGTCAGTCGTGGCGCCGGAGCAGGTGCTTGGCCCGGCTCGCCTCGGTCGGAAGATCGTCCTGGCGGGGGACACCGGACCGGCGGCCGCTGTCGTAGACGTGTCAGCGGGCGCGGACCTGCTGGTTCATGAGGCGACGTTCCTCGCCGACGAGCGAGAGAGAGCACGTGAGACCTGCCACTCCACCGCAGGCGAGGCGGCGCTCGTGGCGCGCGAGGCAGGCGTGCGCCTGCTCGCGCTCACGCACGTGTCGACTCGCTACTTCGGCCATCAGGTCGTCGAGGAAGCGCGAGAGCTCTTCCCGCAGACTGTGGTGCCGCGCGACTTCGACGTCGTCGAGATCCCATTCCCGGAGCGCGGCTCGCCCGAGCTCGTTCGCGGTGGAGCTCGGGCTAGCCGAGCTCCGGTAGGGTCCGTCGAGTCGTGACTCGACTCGTTCAGGTGACGCTCGCAGGTGACGTGGCCGAGGGCGAGCAGCTTCAGGAGCTGCTGTCGGCAGCCGGGATCGAGTCGCAGCTCGAGCCCGCCGGCGAGCACGACCCGGATGCGCTCGACGATCCGCCGCTCAGGGTGCTGGTCGCCGAGTCCGAGGTCGAAGAGGCCCGCGATGCGATCGAAGCACTCGTCGAACCCGAAGACGAGCTCGACGAGTAACGGAGGACATCGCGACGCCGCGCTAGACTGAGGCCGTCCTTTAACCCGGTCCAGTGAGGCCGGAAAGGAGTGAAAGCTGTCCACGCACGTCCCCGATCGCTCGGGATCTTGGGATCCCAAGAAAGTGCACAGCACTTTCTTGGGCAGCACGGCGAAGCGACTTCTGGACGCCGAGAGCATCGCCAAGTCCCTTTCGCGGATCGCCCACGAGCTCATTGAACGGAACGGGCCGCCCGACGGGCACGGGCTCGAGAACGTCGCGCTCGTCGGGATCCAGACGCGCGGAGTGCCGCTCGCATCCAGGCTTCGGCGCTTGGTCGAGGAGCGAAGCGGGGTGAAGCTCGCCGTCGGTGCTCTCGACATCACGTTTCATCGGGACGACGTGCACGTGCGCGACGGAGGACGGTCGCCGGATCGCCAACCGGTTGTTCGGGCCACGAGCGTCCCGTTCCCGATCGAGGGGATGACGATCGTGCTCGTCGACGACGTCCTCTACACCGGTCGCACGATCCGCGCCGCAATCGACGCGCTCATGGAGTTCGGCCGCCCGGCGCGAGTGCAGCTCGCAGTGCTTGTGGATCGGGGCCATCGCGAGCTTCCAATCCGGCCGGACTACGTCGGCAAGAACCTTCCTACCGGACCCGGCGAGCGGATCCACGTCGAGCTCGTCGAGGTCGACGAGAACGACGCCGTTCTCCTCGTCGAACGAAGCGAGGATGCGGCCCATGTCTGAGCTTCGTCCTCCGGCGCAACAACGTCGGCACCTGCTCTCGATACGCGACCTGGATCGCGCGGATGTCGAACGTCTGCTCGACACGGCCAGCTCGCTCGCGGCGTCTCTCGACCGGGAGGTCAAGAAGCTGCCGACGCTACGTGGAAGAACGGTCGTGAACCTCTTCTACGAGTCGTCGACACGGACGCTGGCGAGCTTCGAGCTTGCTGCGAAGCGCCTCTCGGCCGACACGATGTCGCTTCGTTCGGCGGGCTCCTCGGCGGACAAGGGCGAGTCGTTGAAGGACACGGCGCTCACGCTGGCGGCGTACGACCCGGACGTGATCGTCATCCGCCATCCGTCGATCGGAGCGCCTCAACTCGTGGCTCGGTACGCCAGCGCGCATGTCGTGAACGCCGGCGACGGAAAGCACCAGCATCCGACCCAGGCGTTGCTCGACCTCTACACCATGCAGAAGGCGTTCGGGCGACTCGAGGGCCTCAAGGTGGCGATCGTCGGAGACGTGCTCCACTCGCGAGTCGCCCGCTCGCTCGTCCAGGCGCTCGGTCTCGTCGGCGCACAGGCGCTTCTCGTCGGGCCTCCGACGCTCCTTCCGCGTGGGATCGAGGCGCTCGGCTGCACTGTGTCGACCGACATCGGCGCAATCGAAGACGCAGACGTCGTCTACGTGCTCCGCATGCAGGCAGAAAGGATGGCCCCCGGGGAGGCCTTCGTCCCGTCGCTCAGGGAGTACACGGCGCTGTACGGGATCGGACCGGAGCGTGTCCGGCGCGGCCAGGTCGTCATGCACCCGGGCCCCATGAACCGTGGGGTCGAGATCGACCCGCGGGTCGCCGACTCCGAGGCAGCGCTCGTCTCGGATCAAGTGCGCGCAGGCCTGGTCGTTCGCATGGCCGTGCTGTACGACTTGCTGACCGTGGCGCCGGTCGGGACACCCGTCGAGACGCCCGAGCGGATTGAGGTGGCATGACGCTCTTCTGCCGAAACGGGCGAGTGGACTCGCTCACGCTCGAGGGGCGCGTCGTGTCCCCGACTCAAGGCATCGACGAGTCGCTGCGGATCACCGTCACCGACGGTGTGATCAGCGCCATCGAGCCGGCGGGAGCAAGCCGCCTCGTCATCGCACCGGCCTTCGTCGACCCGCACGTGCATCTACGCACACCCGGACGGGAGGACGAAGAGACGCTTCGCTCCGGGACTGAGGCGGCCGCTGCGGGCGGATACTGCGCGATCCTGGCGATGCCCAACACAGAGCCGATCGTCGACTCGGCCGCGGTGCTCGGGGCGCTAGTCGAGCGAGCTCGTGAGGACGCGGTGATTCCCACCGGGTTCATGGCGGCTATCAGCAAGGGACAGCTCGGGGACGAGCTCACCGAGATGGCCGAGCTTGCCGCGACCGGCGCGGCGGCGTTCACGGACGACGGCCGGCCGGTGGAGTCGGCCGGGCTCATGCGCCGCGCGCTGCAGTACAGCGCGCTTGCAGGACTCCCGCTTGCTCTGCACTGCGAGGAGCCCGCACTCTCACGAGGGGGACACGCCCATGAGGGCGAGGTCTCGGCCGAGCTTGGTCTCGGTGCCTATCCCTCCGCTGCCGAGAGCGTGATGGTCGAGCGCGACCTGTCACTCGCCGGGTTGGAGACGCGGCCGATCCACCTCATGCACCTCTCCGCCCGCGAGTCGGTGGCCGCGCTGGATCGCGCGCGGTCAGACGGGATTGATGCGTCCGCGGAGGTGACGCCGCACCATCTCGTCCTCACCGACGAGGCGATTCGATCGCTCGATCCGAACGTCAAGATGAATCCTCCGCTTCGGTCAGAGCTGGATCGATCGTCTCTGCGAGACGCGCTTCGGCGTGGGGCGATCTCCTGCATCGCCACGGATCACGCTCCGCACGCCCGACACGAGAAGGACGTCCCTTTCGAGGATGCGCCGTTCGGCGTGACCGGGCTCGAGACCGCGTTCGCCGCCCTCTACACCCATCTCGTCGTACCGGGCGAGCTCTCACTCGAGACGCTGCTCGAGCGGATGTCGGCCGGGCCGGCCCGCGTCTTCGGGCTCGACGAGCCAAGGGTCGAGGTCGGTGCACGCGCGAACCTCGCCGTCGTCGATCTCGATGCGGAGTGGATCGTGACGGAAGAAGGGTTCAGGTCGCTCTCGGCCAACTCCTGGCTGCTCGGCGAGACCCTCTGCGGCCGCGTCGTCCAGACGATCGCCGACGGCCGGGTGGTGTACGCCGCGTGACGGCGGGCTTCCTCGTTCTCGAGGACGGAACCGTGTTCCGCGGTCGCTCCGTGGGGGCAGGCGGCGCCGTGTGCGGCGAAGCCGTGTTCACGACCGCGATGACCGGCTACCAGGAGACGGTCACCGACCCGAGCTACGCGGAGCAACTCGTCTGCTTCACAGCACCGATGGTCGGCAACTATGGCGTCGCGGACGACCGCGGGGAGTCCTCCAGGTCACATGCGAAGGCGGCACTGATGCGTCAGCTCGGCGGTGGCGAATGGGCTGACTGGCTCTCCGAGCACGGGCTGGTCGGGCTCGAGGAGATCGACACGCGCACGCTTGTCCTGCGGTTGCGAGACGGAGGGGCGATGCGCGCAGCGGCCGTCGCCGACGAGGAAGAGGTTTCGGTCGACGAGGCGCTCGAACGGGTCCACGCGGAGCCGCTCATGGAAGGCCAGGCGCTCGTCGCGCAGGTCTCGGCCGCGGAGCCGTACGTCTTCTGCGAAACGGGGTCTCCGAGAATCGCAGTCGTCGACTACGGCACGAAGCGCTCGATCCTCCGCCGGCTCGCGCACGCCGGAGCCGCAGTCACTGTGCTCCCGCACACCGCGCAGTCCGACGAGCTCGCGAGCTTCGACGGGGTCGTCCTCTCGAACGGTCCGGGCGATCCCGAGCCGCTCCACGCGGAGGTCGAAGCCGTTCGCGGCCTTCTCGGACGTGTCCCGATCCTGGGCATCTGCCTCGGTCACCAGCTCCTCGGCCTCGCTACGGGACACGAGACGTTCAAGCTCCCCTTCGGCCATCGCGGCGCAAACCACCCGGTTCTCGAGCGGCGGACCGGACGGGTCCTCGTCACCAGCCAGAACCACGGATTCGCCGTCTCACCGTCGGAAGCGACGGAGGCGACGTACGTCTCGCTGTACGACGGGACCGTCGAAGGCTTCGACTTCCCCGAGCTCCGTGCGTCGCTCCGTCCAGTTTCATCCCGAGGCAGGCCCCGGCCCGCATGACGCGTGGCCGATCCTCGAAGGCTGGGTCGAGGAGGTTCGCGCAGGTCTCTCGCGAGTGGCCACCGGCTCCGGAGAGACCACTGATGCCCGCCCGGCGCGACCTCGAGTCGATCTGTGTGATCGGCTCTGGGCCGATCGTCATCGGTCAGGCCTGCGAGTTCGACTACGCGGGCTGTCAGGCGCTCAAGGTGCTCCGCGAGGAGGGCTACCGAACAGTCGTCGTCAACTCGAATCCCGCGACGATCATGACCGACCCCGGCTTTGCCGACCGCACCTACATCGAGCCGCTCGATCTCGAGAGCGTCGCCTCCGTCCTTGCGCGCGAGCGTCCTGACGCCCTCCTCCCGACACTCGGAGGACAGACTGCCCTCAACCTCGCTGTGTCCCTCTCGGAGGCGGGAGTGCTCGAGGAGCTCGGCGTCGAGCTCATCGGTGCTCCGGTCGATGTGATCAGGCGCGCCGAGGATCGCGAAGAGTTCCGCCAGGCGGTTCGGAGCTGCGGCCTGGAAGTGCCGGATTCGCGCATCGTCACGTCCCTCGGCGAGCTCGAGGACGTCTCGCTGCCCGCGGTCGTCCGACCCGCCTTCACCCTCGGCGGTCACGGCGGCGGCTTCGCCGAGGATCGCGCGACTCTCGAGTACCAGGTCGAGCGCGGCCTTGCCGAGTCGCCGATCGGCCAGGTTCTCGTCGAGGAGTCCGTGCGCGGATGGGACGAGTTCGAGCTCGAACTGATGCGCGATCGTGCGGACAACGTCGTCGTTGTGTGCTCGATCGAGAACCTCGACCCGATGGGTGTGCACACGGGCGACTCCGTGACTGTCGCGCCGCAGATGACGCTCTCCGACGAGGCGTACCAAGAGCTTCGCGATGCCGCGGTTGCGGTCATCCGCGCTGTCGGCGTCGAGACCGGGGGGTCGAACATCCAGTTCGCGCGCAGCCGTGAGACCGGCGCTTTGCGCGTCATCGAGATGAATCCGCGCGTCTCGCGTTCCTCGGCGCTCGCCTCGAAGGCGACCGGCTATCCGATCGCGAAGGTGGCTGCCAAGCTCGCAGTCGGGTACACGCTCGACGAGATTCCGAACGACCTGACGCGTACGACTCCCGCGAGCTTCGAGCCCACGCTCGACTACGTCGTCGTCAAGTTTCCGCGCTTTGCCTTCGAGAAGTTCCCCGGTGCAGACCAGACCCTCGGGACGCAGATGAAATCGGTCGGAGAGGCCATGGGGATCGGGCGGACGTTTACCGAGGCTTTCCTGAAGGCCCACGGCTCGCGCGAGCTCGAGCGAGGCTCCCCGACTCCGTGGGCCACGCTGGACGACCTTCCCGCCGGACTGCACCCGTGGTTCCGTGCCGAGCTCGCACGCGCGAAGGCCGAGCTCGCAAGCGGGGATCTCGCGCGGGCGAAGCGCGCGGGCTGGGGTGACGACACGATCGGCGAGACGCTCGGCCTGACAGGCGCTGACGTGCGGAAGCTGCGGCACGAGCAAGGCCTGCGGCCCGTCTTCCGCCGGGTCGACTCGTGCGCGGGCGAGGTCGAGGCCGCCTCGAACTACCTCTATTCGACCTGGGGGGAGGACGACGAGGCGCTCCCCGTGACAGCCGGGCGACAAGCCGCGAGTCGTCATCCTCGGCTCCGGCCCGAACCGCATCGGCCAGGGAATCGAGTTCGACTACTGCTGCGTCCACGCCGCGCAGACGTTCCGCGCGCTCGGCTACGAGGCGGTGATGGTCAACTGCAACCCGGAGACTGTCTCGACCGACTACGACACCTCCGATCGTCTGTACTTCGAGCCGCTTTCCCCCGAGGAGGTCCTCGCTGTCTGCGACCGTGAGCGGCCCGTCGGCGTAATCACCCAATTCGGCGGACAGACGCCACTCCGCCTTGCGCGCCACATCGAGGACGCCGGATACAAGATTCTCGGAACTCCGCACGAGGCGATCGACCTCGCCGAGGATCGCGAGCGCTTCGGCTCACTCGCCGGTGGTCTCGGAGTGCGGTGCCCCCCATGGGCGACAGTCGGGAATCTCGAAGAGGCGCTCGAGGCGGTGGAGGAGATCGAATATCCCGTGCTCGTGCGGCCGTCCTACGTGCTCGGCGGTCGGGCGATGCGCATTTGCTACGACCCCGAGCAGCTCGAGGCCGCGATGGCGTCTGTCCAGGGGCAAGTGCTTCTCGACCGGTTCGTCGAGCACGCGATCGAGCTCGACGTGGACGCGCTCTGCGACGGGGAGGAGGTCTATATCGCCGCGGTCATGCAGCACGTCGAGGAGGCCGGTGTGCACTCGGGCGACTCGGCCTGCGTTCTTCCCGCGCCATCCCTGACGCTGGCCGCAGCCCTCGAGGTCGAGCGCGTCGTCAAGCTTCTCGGGCCCGCTCTCGGGGTCGTCGGCCTGCTCAACGTCCAGCTCGCGATCGCCGACTCGATCGTCTACGTCCTCGAAGTCAATCCGCGCGCATCACGCACGGTGCCGTTCGCGAGCAAGGCGATCGGGATCAACCTCGTCGACGCCGCGTGTCGGCTCGCAGCCGGAATGACTCTGCGGGAGCTCGCCCTCCCGACGCCGAGACCCACGCAGGTAAGCGTGAAGGCCGCCGTGCTGCCGTTCTCGCGCTTTCCAGGAGCAGATCCGGTGCTCGGCCCGGAGATGCGGTCGACTGGCGAGGTCATGGCCAGCGCCGCCGACCTCCCTACCGCGCTCGCGAAGGCGGAGCGAGCCGCAGGGCGGCCTTTGCCGACGTCAGGGATTGCGTTTCTCTCGGTTCGCGACGAGGACAAGCCCGCTGCCGTGGCGGTCGCAGCCGCCCTTGCAGGGCTCGGCTTCGACCTCGTTGCGACCGAAGGCACGGCCCGCACACTTCGAGCCGCCGGTCTCGAGATCGATGAGGTCGCAAAGGTGGCAGACGCCGCCGACGACGAAGCAACCGTGGTCGACCTCGTTCGCCGAGGCCGGTGCGATCTCGTGATCAACACCCCGCAGGGGAGCGGCGCGCGTGCCGACGGCTACCTGATCCGTGAAGCTGCGCTCGTCGCTCGCGTTCCCTGCGTGACCACGATCTCCGGTGCAGCGGCGGCCGTTCATGCGATCGCGAACGCCCGCGCCGAGTCCGCGCTGTCCCTGCAAGAGCGGATCGGGATCGAAGCCTGACATGCCCTGTGACAGGTTGGTACTAGGTGGTCGCGAGGCTCGCCGTCAGCGGCTCGCAGTCACGGGCCGAGACATGGTCGGGCCCTACACGCTGCTTCGGCTCGAGCGGGGGGAGCTCGAGCCCGGCGTCCCCGGCCAGTTCTTCATGCTCGAGGCTCCGGGTCGGGTGCTCCCGCGTCCGATGAGCCTGTGCCAGGCCCCGCCGGGCGAGCTCGCGTTCCTCATCGATCCGATAGGCCCCGGCACTCGCGCGCTTTGCGGGCTCGCGAACGACGAAGCGATCGACGTCCTCGGCCCGCTCGGCAACGGCTTCGACCTCGACGTCGAGCGGCCGCTTATCGTTGCCGGCGGGATCGGGATCGCACCCATGCCGTACCTCGCCGCGACGCTTGGGCAGCCACCCGCTGTCTTGGGGTTTCGCAGTGAGCGCCACGCCGAGGCCGCGCGCCTGTTGCCGGACGCCGAGGTCGTCGTCGAGCCGCGTCTCGTAACCGACCTGATTCCCGACGATCCCGGCGATGTTCTCGCGTGCGGGCCCGAGTCGATGCTCGAGGCCGTCGGCGCCCTTGTACCGGGCGCCCAGCTCGCCTGGGAAGCGCCGATGGCCTGCGGGTACGGGGCGTGCTACGGCTGCGTCGTCGAGCTCGGCGGTGGCTACCGGAGACTCTGCACCGACGGGCCTGTTCTTCGCGAGGTGGCATGAGGATTCCGCTCCTGAACGCGAGCGGCTGTCTCGATGCCTTGACGGCGCCCGATGTCGCGCGGAGTCTCGACGCCTTCGTGACGAAGACGGTCACGCCGCTCGCACGGGAGGGGAACCCGCCACCGCGAATCGCCGAGACGGAGACCGGAATGCTGAACTCGATCGGGCTCCAGAACCCCGGCATCGACGCATTCGTCACGACGAACCTGCCGGAGCTCACGAAGCTCGAGATCCCGCTCTGGGTGTCGGTCGGCGGGTTCTCGGCACGCGACTACGCGGGGGTCTGCGAGAGGCTCGACGCCGAAGATGCGATCGACGTCATCGAGTTGAACCTCTCGTGCCCGAACGTCGAGGAGGCGCCGGAGACCGCGGCCGAGCTAGTCGGTGCCGCGAGGAATGCCACGGCGAAGCCCATCTACGCGAAGCTCTCGCCCGCTACGTGGAACGTTGCTGAGAACGCGCGCGCTGTTGCTGCTGCAGGTGCGGACGGACTCTCCCTCGTGAACACCATCCGCGGGCTCGCGCTCGACGCCAGAGCTCGCCGCCCGGTGCTGGCGCGCGGCGCGGGCGGGTACTCCGGCCCCGCGCTGCGCCCGATCGCGCTCGCGTGCGTCAACGCCTGCGCTGAAGCCGTCGACTTGCCGATCGTGGGCATGGGGGGCGTGGCATCCGTAGGGGATGTGCTCGACTTCGTGTCGGCGGGTGCGAGCGCCGTAGGACTTGGGACGGTCCTGTTCTCGAACCCGCTCGCGCCGCGTCACCTCCGCGAAGACCTGGGGAGCGCTGAGACGCTCGAGCCGGCCGTCTCCGTGCGCGGGATTCACGGCTTCGCGCGGGACTCGGTCTCCCTTCCCGTTCTGTAATCTAATTAGCAAACGCTAAAAGCCCTGCAAATAGGCCAAAACGTTCGGGCTTGACCAGAATCGGAGTCTTGGTAGACTCGACCGGCTCATGGTCACGACCAAGACGCCCGCGCAGGCTCCGGCTCGCTCCCTCGACCAGAGGATGGAGGCGCTCCAACGGGCGAACGACGTTCGGGTCCGACGTGCGCAACTCAAGCGAGACCTGAAAGCGGGGCAAGAGAGCATCGAGGACATCCTCCTCGACCCTCCGGAGTACGTCTCGACGGCGAAGGTCTTCGACATGCTCATGGCTGTCCCCAAGTTCGGGCGCGTCAAGGCTGCACGGCTTCTCAACCAGTGCCGGATCAGCCAGTCGAAGACCGTCGGTGGCCTCTCCGAGCGCCAGCGGACCGAGCTCGTCGACCTCTTCAACCACCGCTCGTAGTCGCGGCGGTGCCTTCGCGGCCCGTCTTCGTCATCACGGGACCGTCTGGCGCGGGGAAGGGCACTCTCATCAAGGGCCTCCTCGAGCGCGTGCCAGGTCTCGAGGTCGCCGTCTCGGCGACGACTCGCGCGCAGCGGCCTGGCGAGATCGACGGACACGATTATTGGTTTCTCTCGGACGAGGAGTTCACGCACCGCATCGAGGCTGACGAGTTCCTGGAACATGTCCCATACATCTCGGGACGTCGCTACGGGACGCTGCGGTCTGAGATCGAGCGAATCGCGGACGCCGGCCGGATTTGCGTGCTGGAGCTCGAGCTCGAGGGAGCTCTGGCGGTACAGGCAGAGGTCCCGGACAGCGTCACGATCTTCATCGCGGCCGATGTGCCAGAGCTCGAGAGACGCCTTCGTGGGCGCGCGACGGAGAGCACAGGCGAGATAGGCGAGCGCATCGCGCTCGCGCGAGAGCAACTCGAACAAGCACACCGCTTCCGGTACATGGTGCGAAACGACGACCTCGAGCGGGCTACGGCGACGCTCGCAGCGATCGTGGAGTGCGAGCTCGCTCGCGCAGGTACCATGAGCCGCCCATGATCCATCCTCGAATCGACGATCTCCTCGAAAAGGTCGAAGGCTCACGCTACGCGCTCGTGATCGTCGCCGCCAAGCGCGCGCGCCAGATCAACAATTACCACCACCAGCTCGGCGAGGGCATCGGCTTCGACGAGGCACCTCCGCCCCTGATCGAATCGCGCTCGAAGAACTACTTGACGATGGCGATGGAAGAGATCGCGCGCGGAAAGATCACGTATCACGTTCCAGCCTGAGCGGTAGCCCATGGCACGCGTCCTGCTCGGCGTCACCGGGGGGATAGCCGCCTACAAGGCCTGCACGCTCGTTCGGCTGCTCGTTCGCGCCGGTCACGACGTCCATCCGCTCGTGACGGCCGGCGCGGAGAGGTTCGTCTCGACTGAGACCTTCCTTGCGCTCGCACGCAAGTCACCGACTGGCGACCTGTACCCGCATCTCCAGCGCGCGGACATTCTCGTCATCGCGCCACTGACCGCGAACACGCTCGCACGGCTCGCACACGGCCTCGCGGACGACGTGCTAACCGAGGCCGCGCTCGCCCACTCGGGGCCCGTGGTCGTGGCGCCGGCCATGAACACACGCATGTGGGCGCACCCGGCCACGCAGGCGAACGCGGCGGCGCTTCTCGCGCGCGGTGTCGAGCTCGTGGGACCGGTCGAAGGAGAGCTTGCCGAGGGCGAGGAGGGAGTCGGCCGCATGGCGGAGCCCGAGGACATCTTCTCCCGGGTGGAGGCGGTGCTCGGCGGACGTGCCTTCGTATCGGAGGTGCTTCGCGGTGTGCGTGTGCTCATCACGGCCGGTGGAACGCGCGAGCCTCTCGACTCCGTTCGCTACGTCGGGAACCGCTCATCGGGTCGCATGGGCGTGGCACTGGCCGAGGAAGCGCGTCGTCGTGGTGCGGACGTGACGCTGCTTGCAGCGAACCTGACCGTCCCCGCTCCCGCTGGCGTGTCCGTCGTCGAGACGCCGACTGCGCGAGATCTCGAGCGGGAGGCACTGGCCCGTGCCGATTCGGAGGTCATCGTGATGGCCGCCGCGGTCGCGGACTACCGACCCCCGTCTCCAGCGGCGACGAAGCGTCCCAAGAACGGTGCACCGTGGATCGTCGAGCTCGAGGCGACACCTGACGTGCTCGCCGCGCTCGGAGCTGCTCGCAGGCCGGGCCAGGTACTCGTGGGCTTTGCTGCAGATGGAGGCGACGAGGGCCTCGAGCGCGCACGTGAGAAGCGACGCGCGAAGAACGCCGATCTCTTCGTGTTCAACGACGTCAGTAGGCCGGACATCGGCTTCGACGTCCCCGACAACGAGATCGTTCTCGTCTCCGAGGACGGAGAGCGAGAGGTCGGAAAACGGCCCAAGCTCGACATCGCGGCCGAGGTACTCGACGAGGTGGAGCGGGTACTCTCGAAGAGATGACCGACGGCGCTCGTGCCGGCGAGGCAGTCACGTCTGTCGCCGCAGCGGACGTCGTTCGGCGCGTGGTCGCGAACCTCGAGCTCGCGATTCGGGCGCCCCGGGCGACTCTCGAGCTCTGTGTGCTGTGCCTGCTCGCCGAGGGGCATCTGATCATCGAGGATTTCCCCGGTGTCGGCAAGACGATGCTCGCGAAGTCACTCGCCCGCTCGTTGGACATCTCGTTCTCCCGGTTGCAGTTCACGCCCGACCTCCTCCCGACCGACGTCACTGGTGTCAACGTCTTCAACCAGAAGACCAACGAGTTCGAGTTCAAGCCAGGGCCGGTGTTCGCCAACGTCCTCCTCGTCGACGAGATAAACCGTGCGTCTCCCAAGACCCAGTCTGCGCTGCTCGAGGCCATGCAGGAGGCTCAGGTCACGATCGACGGTACGACGTATGCCCTCGAGCTGCCGTTCCTCGTCCTGGCGACGCAGAACCCGATCGAGTACGAGGGGACCTACCCGCTGCCCGAGGCGCAGCTCGACCGCTTCACAGCGCGGCTCGCGCTCGGCTATCCACCGCGCGTAGAGGAGGCCAGAATGCTCGCTGAGCAGACGACCGCACCTCCCCTCGAACGACTCGTCGCCGTGGCCGACCGCGGAGACGTCCTCGTCGCGATCGAGGCTGCGCGCGCCGTCTACGTCGAGGAGAGCGTGGGGGACTACGTCGTGCGGATCCTTCGCCACACGCGCTCGAGCGCACGGCTCGCCCTGGGAGCGAGCCCACGAGCCGGGATCGCCCTTCTGCGGATGGCGAAAGCGCGCGCTGTCGCCGCCGGCCGCGAATACGTGCTCCCCGAGGACGTCCAGGCCGTTGCTGTGCCTGTTCTGGCGCACCGGCTCATCGTGGGCCCGGAGGCACGCGCCACCGGGGTCGCGGCGGCGGAAGCCGTGGAGGAGGCACTCGCCGAGGTCCCGGTTCCGGCATGAGGCGCTGGAGCGGCGCGTTCGCGCTGGGCGCCGGTGTGATGGGCGCGGCGATCGCCTTCGGCTCCCGCCCGCTCGGCGTCGCGGGGGTCGGGCTCCTCCTCGCGGCCGGTCTCACGAGGGTGTGGGCAGGGTTCGTACGCGGCCCGGTCGCCGTGGCCCTAGGCGTCGTCCCCGCGCCTGCGATCGAAGGTGATCGCGTCACGGTCACACTGGAAGCCCGCCGCGCGTCCCGAGTCCCGGTCGGAGCGCTCGTCTTTCAGGGTGCCTTCGGTCGACTCGGCGTGCGGGAGTGTCGCTTCCGTGGGCACCGCCGGACCGTCTGCGCAAACCTCGAGCTCGGAGCACTTCCCCGCGGCGCCTTCCCGCTTTCGGATGCGCGGCTCGTCCTCTGGGATTTTCTCGGGCTCGAGTCGGTGGTTCCGCGAGCGAGGTTCGCCTCGACGACGATCGTCGTGTACCCGCGACTCGTGGAGCTCGACGGGCTTTTCAGTGATGCCGGCCGTCTCGGCGGTGAGGGTCGGCGTCTGCTGCTTCGCCGACCCGCCGGCTTCGATTTTCACTCCGTCCGGGAGTACGAGCAGGGTGAGTCGCTTCGACGTGTGCACTGGCCGACGAGCGCGCGGCGCGGTCAGCTGATGGTCAAGGAGCTCGACGACGCCCCACGGGACAGCGTCGTCGTCTTGCTCGACTGCGATCCGGCGGGCGCGGCCGGTAAGCCTCCGGACTCGAGCTTCGACACGGCTGTTCGCGCTGCGGGCTCCATCGTGCGGAAGTACGCGACGCGAGGTCGTACAGCCACACTCGTCACGACCGGAAGCGACCGCGCGGTCGCCTCGGTCCGTTCGGCCGACTCCGACATCGGCTCCGCGCTTGCGGCGCTCGCGGCGGTTGAACCCGATGCGTGTTACGGGTTGGCGAGGTCGTTGAGCTTCGACCACGCACCCGTGACGGGCGCCGGGGAGCTCGTCGTGGTGACGGCGGCCTTGGAGCCGAACGCGGTGAATGCACTGCTCGGTCTCGCAACGCGACGGCTCGTCTCTGTCGTCTGGATCGACGCGCCGAGCTGGATGTCCCGGCCCACGCGGGCGACGCCGAGTGTGCTTCGGCTCTCCGCGAGTGGGATAGCGGTCGCCGTCGTGCGGCACGGCGACGACCTTGCAGCTGTTCTTGGCGTACGCGACGTAACGGCGGTCGCACGTGCTTAGAAGCTTTGCCGCCTGTGCTCTGCCCGCGCTGGCGATCTCAGCCTCCTGGCTGCGGATCGAAGACCCCGTTCGCCTCGGGGAGGCTCTGGCGGTCGTCGCGCTCGCACTCTGCCCGATTTTCGTCCCATCCGGATGGCGTCGCACGGCCATCGCCTTAGCCGGCTCTGTAGGCGCAGCCTGGGTCGCGCTCGGCGCACAGCCATGGGAGCTTCTCCCGTTTCGAGACGAGCGCGTAGTGGCACCGATCGCAGATGCGGTCGGTCTCGGGATCACGGACTTCTACGCGGTTCTTCTTCCACTCGACCCCGGGCGGAATCCCGAGATGCACGCACTCGTCCTCTGCGCGATCTTCGGCTTCACCCTTGCGACCGCGCTCCTCGTAGCTTCGCGGCGTCCCGTCGGCGCCGCCGCAGTGACGGTCGCGGCAGTCGGCTGGCCTGCGACACTCGTGAGTGGGCAGACGATCGCCATAGGAGCGGTCGCGCTCGCCGCAGCCCTCTCGATACCTCTGACACTTCGGGCGCGCTCGGGACCGGCGTTGATCGCGGGAGCCACCACAGCCGCGCTTCTCGTCGTCGGAGCTACGTGGGCGTCGTCTGCGACCACGATCGCCCGGGAGTCGGCGCTGAATTGGGAGACCTGGGACATTCGGGGACCGGCCAAAGAGGCTTCGAGCGTGCGGTTCGCGTGGGACTCGAACTACGAAGGAATCGACTTCCCGGCAGCCAGGACAGTCGTCCTCACCATCGACGGTCCGGACGAGCCGACGTACTGGCGCACGTCAACGCTCGACCTCTTCACCGACGACCACTGGTTCGACGATCCGTTCTGGCTCGGACGAGTGGACGGAGACTCGAAGCCGCTCTCGCAAAGTCGGCTGTTTCCAGCTCGTGGCTTGCGACCCGAGAACTGGCTCGAGCAGCGAGTCAAGGTCGAGGCGCTCGTGGATGACCATCTGGCGGCCGCCGGCACGCCCGTTGCACTGGACGCTCGTCGGCTCGGAACGGTCTTCCAGCTTTCCGGAGGCGTGTTGCGGGTTCGAGATTCGATCGGCGCGGGCGAGAGCTATCGCGTGTGGAGCTACGTGCCCGATCCTACGCCGGCGACGTTGACAGCAGCGCGCGCTGCGTACCCCGCCGAGGTGGCACCGTTCTTGGAGATCGACGGCCGAACATTTCCGACGTTCGAAGATCCCGACCGTGAGCGCATCGCGCAATCGCTGTTCGCCGACCCGTCATACGCGCCTTTCGTCCGCCATCGTCCGATGTACGCGGCTGCGCGCCGGATCGCGGGCGAGGAGCAATCGCCGTACGCTGCCGTCCTTGCGCTCGAGTCGTGGTTCAGGCAGCGGGGCGGCTTCCGATACGACGAGTCGCCTCCACGGGTGGAAAGCGCACCGCTCGTCGCGTTCGTTACCCGCACGAAAGCGGGTTACTGTCAACACTTCGCCGGCGCCATGGCGGCCATGCTCCGGATGCTCGGCGTCCCCGCACGTGTCGCAGTCGGCTTCACGAGCGGGACTCAGGACGAGGACGGAAAGTGGGTCGTGACCGATCACGAGGCTCACGCCTGGGTCGAGGTCTGGTTCGCCGGGCTCGGATGGATCCCGTTCGATCCAACTCCGGGTCGAGGAACGTTCGCGGGCGCATATTCCTTTGCCTCCGACTCGGAGGCCGCGGTCGCTGCGCTCAGTCGAGGCGAGCTCACCCGATCGGATCCGGTGCGAGGCCAAGCACTCCCGGATGCGGCGGATCTCGGCGGGGAGTTCGCCGGCACCGAGGAGCGCGCGCCGTCCTTGTTCGCGATCGCCTTGCTGCTCGGTGCGCTATGGGCGCTCGGCGTGGGGATCGCCAAAGCCGGCGCGCGCCGGACTCGCTATCTGACGCGTGATCCTCGCCGCATCGCGACGGCCAGCCGCCGGGAGCTCGAAGCGTTCCTTCGAGACCAGGGTGCTGTGATTCCGCCCGGCGCGACGCTGATCGCGCTTCAGCGAACGGTGCAGGAGGAGTTGGGGCTCGACGGCCGTGCGTACGCTGCGGCGGCGGCCCATGCCCGGTTCGGGCCGCCGATCGAAGCGGAACGAGGAGCTTCGCTTGCGAGGCATGAGCTCCGAACTCTCCTGAAGCTTGCCCGGCGAGAACTTTCGTTGTGGGCCCGCTTCCGAGGTTTCATTTCCCTCCGCTCCGTTCGTGGAGGCCTTTCGGGATGAGAGGAGCACCCGGCTCATGCTGGGGGAACCTCCCGGTTTCCCCAGACCCCTTCCCCTGGTCCGCTTCGCGGACAAGACGCTTCGCGCCTTGACCGAGACATACGACCTGTTCCAGCTCGGACGGAAGCACCTGCGCAGCGGCATGCCCGCGCAAGCGACTGTTCCGCTCGAGAAGGCCAAGCGACGAGAGCCGCAATCCCGCTCGATCCGCGAGGCACTCGGGATCGCCTATTTCCGGATCCGTCGCTGGGAGGAGGCCGAAGCCGAGTTCCGCGCTCTCGTGGAGCTCGCGCCGGCCGACGAGTTCGCGCACTACGCATTGGCTCGGGCGCTCGTGAATCAGGGGCGGCGCAAAGAGGCCACGCCGCACATCAAGCTCGCTCGGTCGTTACGGCCGCGCACCAGCAGCGAAGGCGACGATCTCGACTGAATTCGTGCGCAAGACCGGAATCCGCTAGCGCGGATTCCGGTCGCGCGAAAATCCCTAAAGGCGTCCGCTGTCGCGGCCGCTGGGCTCTATGTCTTAATCCCAAAGACACCCGCTAGCGCGGATTCCGGTCGCGCAAAATCCCTAAAGGCGTCCGCTGTCGCGGCCGCTGGGCCTATGTCTTGATCCCAAAGACATCCGCTGGCGCGGGCCGCGGTGCTCTAGCTGTCGACGCCGAGGACCCGCTGGACTTCCGCAACGGTCGTCACACCTTCGAGGCAGAGACGGACCCCGTCCTGATGCAACGTCCGCATGCCTGATGCGACGGCCGTTCGGTGGATCTTCTTTGCCGAGGCTCCGTCGCTCACGAGCGCGCGGACTTCATCCGTCACGCTGAGAACCTCGAAGATACCTACGCGGCCGCGGAAGCCGGTGCCTGCACACGCCGTGCACCCCCGCCCGCGAGCGAGCAACCGTGGCCCGTCGCCTTCGGGCAGTCCGAGCTCGACGAGCTCCGAGTCGGCGGCGTAGTACGTCTCACGGCAGTCAGCGCATACTCGTCGCACCAGACGCTGGGAGACCACACACGTGAGGGCACTGCCGAGGACGCTCGGTTCGATTCCCATGCGCGCGAGACGGCGGATCGCGGCGGCAACACTCGAAGCGCGTAACGCCGAGATGACGTGACGTCCGGCGAAGGCTGCTTGAAAGGCGATCTCCGCGGTCCCGCCGTTACGAATCTCTCCGACGAGAACAGCATCGGTGTCGGCGGCAAGAAGTGTCTGCAGCCCACCTTCGAACGTGACTCCTCCCGCATCGTCCACCTCGATCTGGTCGACTCCTTCGAGAAGCCGATCGACTGGATCCTCGACGGTCGCGACGACACGATCGGGTGTGTTGAGCACATCGAGGGCGGCGTAGAGCGTCGTTGTCGTACCACTACCTACTGGCCCGCACACCACCAGCGCGCCTGAGGGCTGTGCAAGCGCGCTTTGGATCGCGTCGACCGCATCGGCAGCAAGACCGAGCTCGACGAGCGCTACGGGAGCCGGTAGCTGCTCGCGTGGGAACAGAGTCAACTTGTTGCCCTGTCTGGTCGACACGGCCTGCACGCGCATCGTGGGCTCCAGGCGCTCAAGGAGCGAATCCAGATCTTCCTCGGCGACGACGCCGAGCTCGCGGACAAGTCCGTCTATCCGGGCTCGAACCGTATGCGATTCGCCATGGGGAGAGAAGTGAATTGCGGTGGCGCCGAGAGCTAGCGCGTGCTCGAGCGCAGCCTCGAAATCGTCGCCGTAGACGGCGGACTCCCCGTTCTGGGTCAGTGGCTCGGTCGCCTCCGCCGCGTCGTCGTCGTGCTCAACCTCGACCAACGCAACCGCGTCCGTCGGCTCCTGCACGAGGTCGAATACAGATGTATCGGCCGTCTCCTCGTTTGCGGGATCGCCATCCTGGCTCGGAAGCTCGGTCGCCTCGGGCACGGCGCTGTGGTTCTCGACCTCGACAAACGCCACCGCTTCTGCCGGCTCCGGCGCGCTGTCGAGTATCGGCGTCTCGTCTGTCTCGTCGATTCCGATTGCCTCGGCGAGCAGCACACTCGACAGCTCGTCCTCGACGGTCTCGGATTCTTCCGCGTCAACGTAGGCCTCACCGAGCTCGCCGAGCTCGATCTCATCGTCGGCAGGCGCGACTTCGGCGTCGGCAAGCTCGACCTCGTCGACAGCGAGCTCGACTTCGGCATCGGCAACGCGGAGCTCCGTCGTCCAGGTTGGTAGCCATTCCACGGGCTCCTCGTCGCTGGCTGAGGTCTCGACGACATATGGGAAATACGACTCGGCGCTGACGATCTGCACATCGTCCTCTACGGCAGCCGACTCCGCAGCTTCGACGAAGGAATCCACTGCGCTCCTCGATTTCGACCTGGTGCACCTGAGGAGCGGCGTCGGACACTGGTCCCGGCGTGTGAACGGACTCCAGCATCGCATCAATCGCATCGGGCGCGGCTACGACGAACGTGAGGGGGACGCCTAGCGCTCCGTGAAGCTCGTCAGAGTAGAAGCGATTCGTGGGATCAGCGATCGCGACCTCGAGCGATCCATCGGCGCGTGTCTTCGTCGGGATGGCGGGGTACTGCCGCGCGATCGCCCATGGGAGGAGGAGCGCTGCAGCTGGATCGACGTCGATCTCTGCGATCTCTACGAACGGGAGCTCGTACTGTTCTGCCACGAGCCGTGCGACAACCGACGGAGTCACGAGTCCTCGGTTCACGAGAATCTCTCCGAGCCGCCAACTGGTAGTGAGGCGCTGCTGGGCGAGAGCCGCCTCGAGCTCATCGTCGCTCAGGAGGCCTTCACGAAGGAGCATCGCGCCAAGCGGCGGCGGCCGATGCTCCGCCGGGCCTGCGAGGTCGAAGTACGAGTTGTCGGCGGACCAAACGGCCGGCTCGCTCGAGTCACCGGGCCGAAGCTCGACCACGTCCGCATGGAGCTCCGGCTGGTCTTCGTCCTGCTGTGAAAGCGGAGCCCGCCCGACGCTGTGAACGAATGCGATCGCTGCTTCGATGGCGTCGGGGCCGACGACAACGAAGTGGGGGGTGGATCCGAGTGCTCGGCGAAGCTCGTCGGAGAACAGCACCGTCCCAGGATCGGCGATTGCCACGACGTGCGAACCGTCTGAACGAAGGCTTAGCGGCAGTGCCGAGAATCGCTGAGCGAGCTCTTCGCTGAGCAACCGCGCAACGTGCAGATCGATGTCGGATATGGCGAGGTCGACGAACGAGAGCTCGTACTGCTCAGCCACGAGCCTGGCCACCTGCGCCGTCGTCAGCATTCCGCGCGCGACGAGGAGCTCTCCGAGTTGGCGACCCGAGATGCGCTGCAGCCTGACCTGCCTTTGCTCCTCGAGGATCGCCTCCAGCTCTTCCTTCGAGATCAGGGCGTCTCGTACCATCAGCACCCCGAGTGCGGGCCAGGGATGATGTGCGGCTTCCATCGGTTGTCGTATCGGTCGATTCGCATCGTTTCTTGATCCTCAGGAGAATCGCCACGTGCGTGCAGTGGTGCAGCGGGTTCGCGAAGCGTCCGTGACGGTCGCGGGAGAAGTCGTCGCGGCGTGCGGCGCCGGCTTTGTCGTCTTGGTGGGTGTGGCGCACGACGACACCGTGGAAACTGCCGAGCGGCTGGCCGGCAAGGCTCTGCGTCTTCGTCTCTTCGAGAACGCACGCGGACGCCTCGACCTGTCGTTGCTCGACGTCGGCGGCGAGGCGCTCGTCATCAGCCAATTCACGCTCATCGCGGACACCAAGAAAGGCAACAGGCCGAGCTTCGGTGCCGCCGCGCGACCAGAGATAGCCGAACCGGTGGTCGAAGCGTTCTGCGAAGAACTCGAACGTGACGGCGTGCGCGTGGCTCGAGGTGTCTTCGGTGCCAGCATGGAGGTGTCCCTGGTAAACGACGGTCCCGTGACGATCGTGCTCGACGCCTAGACCGGTGGCGGTGAGACGGGCTGACGGTGCTATCGTTCTGTTCACCACATTTCACCTGCTTGACGAAATGGGCGCCCGGCGCCCATTTTTTATGAGGATCGAATGACCGACGACTCACACACGAGAACGCACGCTGTACGACGAGATCGCTCCGACGGTCGAGCAGCGCCTACCCGACGTCGAAGTTCTGGCCGTGGAGCTGCTCTCGCCGAGCCGTTTCTGCGTCTACGTGGATCATCCGAACGGGGTCGACCACGCACTGTGCGAGAGCGTCACCCGGGCGCTCGATGCCTATCGAGCCGACTACACGATCGACGTGTCCTCGCCAGGCCCGGAGCGCCCAGTGCGGAAGCAGGCGCATTTCGCAGCCGCGATCGGACGGCATGTTTCGCTCCGCACGAATGTCCAGATCGACGGTAGGAATCGGATCCGCGGCGAGGTGATTGAGGCTGGCGACGATGCCGTCACCGTCGAGACCGCCGAGGCCAAAACGCTGCAAGTCCCGTACGACTCGATCGTGCGGGGGAATCTGATCGACGAGGGGTTGACGACATGAGCCAAGAGATCCTGGAAGGCATTCAGACCATCGAGAAGGAGAAGGGGATCGAGGAAGGCATCCTCATCGCCGCTCTCGAAGACGCGCTCAGGGCGGCATACAAGAAGACGCCCGAGGCTACGCGCCACGCCGAGGTCAAGCTCGACACGGACGGTGAGTTTCGCGTGTACGGGATCGAGATCCCAGAGGACATCGAGGTGCGCCTGCTCGAGGAGGCACGTGAGGCGCGCATCATCGAGCTCGAGCAGATCGAGGAAGAGACCGGCGAGCGGCAACACACGCTGATCACCGACGATGATCTCGACCTCGACTGGTCGCAAGTTCCGCCCGACCAGATCGTGCGCACGGACGTCACGCCCGACAACTTCGGACGCATTGCCGCCCAGACCGCGAAGCAGGTCATCCAGCAGCGCATCCGAGAGGCAGAGCGCGCGATCATGTATGAGGAGTACGTCGACCGCCAGGGCGAGGTCGTGACCGGCATCGTGCAGCAGGCCGGCGACCGAAACAACGTGCTCGTCGACCTCGGACGGGTCGAGGCGCTCCTGCCGCGCTCCGAGCAGGTCGACGGCGAGCGCTACGAGCAGGGGAGTCGCATCAAGGCCGTCATCGGCGAGGTTCGGTCGGGAACCAAAGGCCCGCAGGTGATTCTCTCGAGACGTGACCCCGAGCTCATCCGGGCGCTGTTCGAGCTCGAAGTCCCCGAGATCGCGGACGGGCTCGTGGAGATCCGCGGTGTCGCCCGCGAGCCTGGCTACAGGTCGAAGATCGCAGTCGAGTCGCACATGCAGGGAGTCGATCCCGTGGGCGCCTGCGTCGGACCGCGCGGATCGCGCGTCCGCATGGTCGTCTCCGAGCTCCGCGGCGAGAAGATCGACATCATTCCCTGGAACACGGAGCCTGCCCGATTCGTCGCAAAGGCGCTTTCTCCGGCCCGGGTGAGAGAGGTGTACATCGACGACGAGACACGTGAGGCGACCGTCATCGTCCCGAACGACCAACTCGCCCTTGCCATCGGCAAGGAGGGATTGAACGCCCGTCTCGCCACGCGTCTCACGGGCTGGAAGATCGACATCCAGTCCGAGGCCGAGTTCGCTCAGGCCGAAGCCGACGCGGCCTACGCAGGCGCCGAGGACGACGAGGAGTCCTCCGGTCGGTGCGGTGCCGTTCTCTCCAACGGCAAGCGCTGCCCGAACGCGGCGCTCCCGGGCTCGCGGTATTGCGGTGTCCCGGCACACCAGGCGCTCGCCGCCGTGGACGCTGCCGTTGTGGAGGCAGTAGTCGACGACATCGAGGCCGCAGCGGTGCTCGAGGAGGTCAGTCGAGCAGGAGCTCGCGGCGGGGGCGATTACTACCGAAGACGCCGAAGAGCTCGAGGAGGCGATTGAGGAAGTCGCAGCTGAGGCGATCGCCGAAGACCTCGAGATTGCCGCGGAGCTCGAGGAGGTGCTGGTCGAGGACGAGGTCCGAAGCGACGGGTAACTCCCGTCTGCGGCGCTCCTGAAGGTTATTCCGACACCACTACACTGACCCCTGATGGCTGACGGACGAAACAGACCGAATCGCCCCATTCGCCCTCGCGGAGGAGGGCCCAGTGGGCGAAAGCGGCGCGTGGTCATCGAAGGCGGAGGCGCACGAAGCCAGGGACGGCAGGCACGCGATCGAAGCAACACTCCGGCTCCGCCTCGCCAGCCGCCGGCACCGCCGCCGACAGGACCGGTGACGGTCGAGTCCGGCGTTACGGTCAAGGACCTCTCGCACGCCCTTGGCGTACCGATGCCGGAGCTCATCAAGATCCTCATGGGGCTCGGCCAGATGCGAACCGCGACACAGTCGCTCTCCGACGAGGAGCTCGAGGTCATCGGATCAGAGCTCGACCGTGAGATCACGATCAAGCACGCCGCCGAGGAGGAGCTCGAGCCCACCGAGTACGACGACAACGATGAGGATCTCGTTCCTCGGCCGCCGGTGGTGACGATCATGGGGCACGTCGACCACGGGAAGACGACCCTGCTCGACGCGATCCGCGAAACGTCCGTCGTCGACACCGAGGCCGGCGGGATCACACAGCACATCGGCGCATATCAGGCAGAGGTCGACGGGCGACGTATCACGTTCCTCGACACGCCCGGCCACGAGGCGTTCACCGCCATGCGCGCTCGCGGCGCCAAGGTCACCGACATCGCAGTTCTCGTGGTTGCCGCCGACGACGGGGTGATGCCGCAGACGAAGGAGTCGATCTCCCACGCACGCGCCGCCGAGGTGCCGATCGTCGTCGCGGTCAACAAGATGGATATGCCTGACGCCAACGTCGACCGGGTGAAGAGCGAGCTGGCCGCCGAGGGGCTGCAGCCCGAGGACTGGGGCGGGGCAACACAGTTCTCCGCAGTGTCGGCCAAGCAGAAGGAAGGCCTCGGCGATCTCCTCGAGAAGATCTTGCTCGTCGCGGACGCCGAGCTCGACCTGCGGGCCAACGCGGGCGCGGATGCCTCGGGGGTGGTCATCGAGTCACGACTCGACGTCGGCCGCGGCCCCGTGGCGACCGTGCTCGTCAATCGCGGGACGTTGCACGTCGGAGACGCAGCCGTTGCCGGCGACGCATCCGGGAAGGTACGAGCGCTCTACGACTACCGCGGCGAGAAGGTCCAGGACGCACGGCCGGGAGACCCGGTCGAGATCCTGGGATTCGATCATCCGCCCTCAGCAGGTGAGTTCGTCCGCGTCGTCGAGCACGAGCGTCAGGCGAAGCATCTCGCGAACCTGCGCGCGGAGCGGCTGCGCCGCGAACAGCTTGCGCAGCGTCCGCGACGACGTGTCTCTCTCGAGACGCTTCACGACGACCTGCAGGCGGGCGAGGTGCAGGACCTGAACATCGTCTTGAAGGGCGACGTCCAGGGCTCCATCGAGGCTCTGCTCGGCGAGCTGCAGAAGATCCAGCACACCGAGGTGCGCGTGAACGTGATCCACACGGGGGTCGGCGGAATCACCGAGAACGACGTCAATCTTGCGTCCGCATCAGATGCGCTCGTCGTCGGCTTCAACGTCCGTCCGAGTGCCGAGGCGCGCACGCTCGCGGAGCGGGAGGGCGTGGACATCCGGACCTATCGCATCATCTACCAGCTCACCGAGGACATCCAGCAGGCTCTGGTCGGAATGCTCACACCCGTGCAAACGGAAGAGACGCTCGGGGAGGCGGAGGTGCGAGCGCTCTTCAAGGTCTCGCGGCTCGGCACGATTGCCGGCTGCATGGTCACGAGCGGCACCGTACGGCGCGGCGCGCAGGTGCGGGTCGTGCGCGACGGCACGGTGATCTACGAGACCACGATCGCCCAGCTCAAGCGCTTCAAGGACGACGCGCGCGAGGTCAGCGAAGGCTTCGAGTGCGGGATCCTCCTCGAGGGATTCAACGACGTGAAGGAAGGCGACGTGCTCGAGGTCTACGAGACGCGCCAGATCGAACGGACCGAGCTCGACGAGGCGCCCGTCGCAGCCGCGCCGGCAGCCGCCGACGACGAATAGCGGTCGTGCAGCCGTGGCGACCGGCTATGTCGGAATCCTGACCGTCGAGCTCCACTTCCCCGAGAACGGCTCGCTCAAGGGCAAGCGAAAGTACGTCAAGTCGGCGAAGGCTCACCTCCACGAGCGGTTCGGAGCGTCGGTTGCGGAGGTGGACCATCACGACCTCTGGCAGCGCTCGACGCTCGCCATAGCGTGCGCGGCGCGAGAGCACGGTGAGCTGCAGAACCACCTCGACGCCGTCGTGCGCTACCTCGGCTCGCAGGGCTTCGAGCTCCTGCGCGCGGATCGGGAGGTGATCGTCCCTGGCGAGCAGTGAGCGAAGGCGACGGGTGAACGAGGCAATCCGGCAGGTGCTCTCGGATGCTCTCCCGACCTTGAAGGATCCGAGGATCGGCTTCGTCACGGTGACAGGCGTGCACGCCTCCAAGGATCTCGCCCAGGCAAAGGTGTTCGTGAGCGTGCTCGGGAGCGAGAAGGAGCAGCAGCGCACGCTCGACGGTCTCCAGGCCGCGCACGGCGTCCTGCAAGCACAGGTGGGACGCGCGCTCGGCACGAGGCGGACTCCGGTCCTGTCCTTCGAATACGATCCCGCGATCGAGCGGGGCGTCCGGCTCACCAAGTTGATCGACGAGCTCGCGCCCGATGACGATCCCGATGCAGAGCCCCGATGACATGCAGGCTGTCGTAGCCGCCCTCCGAGAGAACGACCGCTTCGTGGTCACGTCGCACGAGGCGCCCGACGGAGATGCGCTCGGCTCATTGCTCGCGACGGGGCTTGCACTGCGTCAGCTCGGCAAGGACGCTGTGATGTTCCTCGGTGGTCCCGCGCCGCTTCCGGGCGAGTACCGGTTCCTCGAGCTGCAGCAGCGTGGTCTGCAGAGGGAGCGGCCTGCGGACTTCGCCGAACGTGTGCTCGTCGCGGTCGACTGCGCCAGCGCGAGCCGCGTCGGTGCGGAGCCAGGACTTGTCGATGCCGCGCCGTTCACGATCAACATCGACCACCATCACGACAATCCGCGCTTCGGCGACGTGAACCTGATCGTCGAGGACGCCTCCTCGACGGGAGAAGTGCTCGCGGACGTGTTTCGCGAGTCGGGCGTCGAGCTGACGCCCGAGATCGCCGAGGCCCTCTACATCGCGCTCGTCACCGACACCGGACGCTTCCAGTACGCGAATACGACGCCGAAGACGCTTCGGCTCGCGGCCGATCTCGTCGAAGCGGGCGCCGACGTGCATCGCGTGTTTCAGGGGGTGTACGAGAACGTCCAGTTCGCGAAGCTCAAGTTGCTCGCGCGTGCCCTGGATCGGGCGCGGGTGCTCGAGGGAGGGAAGATCGTCGTCTCGCACCTCCTCCGTGACGACTTCGAGGCGGTGGGAGCGACCGAGCCGTACTCCGAGGGGATCATCGACTTTCTGCGCTCCGCCGAGGGCGCGCTGGTCTCGGCGCTCATTCGAGAGCCGCCACGGGATGGCGGACCGACACGCAAGGTCTCCCTCCGCTCGTCGGTGGACGAAGTCGACGTCAGCGCGATCGCTCGCAAATCCGGTGGTGGTGGACACCGTGAGGCGGCGGGTTTCTCCAGCGACCTCTCCATCGACGAGATCACGGACTTCATCGTCCGCGAGGTCGTCGCCCAGGTCGGTACTGCCGCGAAGGCGTAGCTGGTCTAGTGCCACCGCGAGCGCTCACTCCGGCCGGAATCATTCTCGTCGACAAGCCTGCAGGGCCGACGTCGTTCGCAATCGTCGCGGCGACCCGCAGGAAAACCGGCGCACGCACCGGGCATGCTGGAACGCTCGACCCTTTCGCGACCGGCCTCCTGTTGCTCCTGTCGGGTGCCGCCACGCGACTCCAGGCTCGCTTCGTCGGTCTGACGAAGCGGTACTCGACGGAGATCGACCTCTCGCGCCGTACGACGACAGGCGATCTCGACGGGGAGATCATCGAAGAGTGCGAACCACCAGGCGAGTCCGAGCTCGCAGAACGGCTCGAGCGGCTTCGGGGAGCAGTCGACCTGCCGATCCCGGCCGCGTCGGCCGTGAAGATCGACGGCACGCGCGCGTACAAGCTCCACCGGCAAGGCATCGCGGTGGAGATGCCGATTCGCACGATGCACGTCCACGAGCTTCGACTCGACGACTACACGGCTGGCACGGTGCAAATCGAGCTCCATGTCGCCTCGGGGACGTATGTCCGTGCCATCGCCGATGCCATGGGAGGCCACTGCCGAACGCTGCGCCGAACCGAGATCGGCCCGTTCTCGGTCGAGGAGGCAGACCCCGACCGGATCATCTCTCCCGACGCGGCGCTTGCGAGGCTGCTCTGAAGATCGCTCACCTACCGTCCGAGCTCGATCCGAATCGCCGTGCGGTAGCGATCGGCAGCTTTGACGGCGTCCACCGGGGGCATCGCTCCGTCCTGGACGCGGTTCAGGCCACGGGCCTCGAGCCGACGGTCATCACATTCGATCCACACCCGCGGATCGCGCTCGGCAACAAGGTCGAGCTCCTGACCACGCTCGAACGCCGGCTCGAGCTCCTCGGGGAAGCTGGCGTCGAGACGGTTCTCGTCGCGGCGTTCACACCGGACTTGCAACAGCTGACGCCGGAACTGTTCGCCGAGCGGTTTCTTCGAGCCATCGGTGCCGAGCTGGTCGTGGCCGGCGAGAACTTCCGGTTCGGAGTCCGACGCTCGGGCGATCTCGCGCTGCTCGAGAGCCTCGGCTTCGACGTCGCCATAGCACCAGTGGTCGAAGGCGTATCGTCGACCGCCATCCGATCTGCACTTGCCGAGGGCGACGTGGTCGGAGCGGCCGAGATGCTCGGCAGGCCTTTCGAGTTGGACGGAGTCGTCGTGGCGGGAGATCAGCGCGGCGGGACCCTCGGATACCCGACGGCAAACCTCCGACTCGAGCCGGACCTCGCGTGCCCTCGGTACGGGATCTACGCGGGCGCGTCGCGTGGGCACCGAGCCGCGGTCTCGATCGGAACGAATCCCCATTACGGTGGCAGCGAGAGACGGATCGAGCCCTACCTCCTCGAGTACGAAGGCGACCTCTACGGCCAGCGGCTCGTGGTCGAGCTCTGGGAACGGTTGCGCGACGAGGCCGTCTTCGAGTCGGAGGAAGCGCTCATCGAGCAGATCGCGCGCGACGTCGAAGCGACAAGGAACGCGCAAAGACCGGGACCTCCAGTCGGGGCCGCGTAGCTCAGCACCCCGTAACTAACGTTGTGGCCGTGGCCGGTCAGAACGGACAGCCCCTCATACAGGCACGCGGGCTCGTGAAGCGCTTCGGCGAGCTCGCAGCGGTCGACGGGATCGACTTCGACCTTCAGCGCGGGGAGGCCTTCGGCTTTCTCGGCCCGAATGGCGCGGGGAAGACGTCGACGATGCGAATGATCGGGTGCGTCTCACCCGTGACGGACGGGAGCCTGCGTGTGTTCGGGCTCGACCCCGCACGTGATGGCGTGAAGATTCGCGGCCGCCTCGGCGTGGTGCCACAGCAGGACACGCTCGACATGGAGCTCACGGTTCGCGAGAACATCGTCATCTACGGGCGTTACTTCGGGCTGCCCCGCAAGCAGCTGGGCGCGAGAGCAGATGAGCTGCTCGAGTTCGTCGAGCTCACGGATCGGGCGAACGACAAGGTCGAGCCGCTCTCCGGGGGAATGAAGCGCAGGCTGACGATCGCACGCTCGCTCGTCAACGACCCGGAGGTGATGTTGCTCGACGAGCCGACGACGGGCCTCGACCCGCAAGCGAGACATGTCGTGTGGGATCGGCTCTACCGGCTCAAGCGCCAAGGGGTGACGTTGGTCTTGACCACGCACTACATGGACGAGGCCGAGCAGCTCTGCGATCGGCTCGTCGTCATGGACAAGGGCAAGATCGTGGCCGAGGGCTCCCCGCGCGAGCTCATCGAGCGCTACTCGACGCGCGAGGTCGTCGAGCTTCGCTTCGATGACAACCGCCCCGAGGACTTCGGCTACTGGACAGACGGCCTCGTCAGCCGGGTCGAGTCGCTCCCCGATCGAGTGCTCCTGTATACGGACGACGGCGACGCCGCCTCGCACGGGATCCACGAGCGCGGACTCGTTCCCGAGAGCCTGCTCGTCCGCCGCAGCACGCTCGAGGACGTGTTCCTCCACCTCACCGGCCGCAGCCTGATCGAGTGAGTCGATGAGCAACGCTCGCCTTCGGCTCGCGTTCACGGGGGAAACCATGTTTCCCCCGTGTACCCCCTTCTTCCTGAGATCGTGGGGAAGCTCGTGGTTGACGCTGGAGGAACCTCCCGGTTCCTCCAGACCCCCTCCACTGGTCCGCTTCGCGGACAAGGCGCTTCGCGCCTTCCCCACACCCCTCCACGCTCATCGACCGGGAACCGGCCGATGAGCTCCATCGCCCTCGCGCTCCGCCCGCTCGAGTTCTTCCTCACGCAGTACAAGCGCGTTTGGCGAGGTACCGCCGTGACGAGCGTGATCACCCCCGTGATCTACCTCCTCGCCCTGGGTGTCGGGCTCGGCGTTTTCGTGGATCGCTCGGCCGACCTCCCGGACGGGATCACCTACCTCGAGTTCGTCGCTCCGGGCCTCATGGCCGCGACCGCGATGCAGCTCGCCACGTTCGAGTCGAGCTGGCCGGTGCTCTCCGCGATCAAGTGGGATCGCCAGTACCACGCCATGCTTGCCACGCCGCTTCGCTACGGGGACATCCTTCTCGGCCATCAGACGTTCGTCGCGGCCCGCATCTTCATGACGGCCGCGTCTATCTCGTCGTGATCACGGCGTTCGGCGCGGTCAGTTCCCCTCTCGGAATCCTCGCGATCCCGGTGACCGTGCTCGTGGGGCTGTCCTTCTCGTTGCCGATCGCAGCCTGGGCGGCTCACACGGAGACGGAGGTGTCTTTCGTCGCGATCTTTCGGTTCGTGATCCTCCCGATGTTCCTCTTCTCGGGGACGTTCTTCCCGATCTCGACCCTTCCCGCACCTCTCGAGGCGATCGCGTACCTGACGCCTCTGTGGCACGGAGTGACGCTGTGCCGCGACCTGACTCTCGGCGATGTCGAGGTCTGGAGCGCCCTTCTTCACGTCGGCTACCTGCTGGCGTGCTGCGCCGTGGGTCTCGCCTTCGCACGCATGACGTACCGCCGAAGGCTCGTCGTATGACCAACGCGCGCCTCCGGCTCGCGTTCGCCGGGAGAAAAGCATCGGAAACCATGTTTCCCCTCGGTGCCCCCTTCTTCCTGAAGACGTGGGGAAGCTCGCGGTTGACGCTGGAGGAACCTCCCGGTTCCTCCAGACCCCCTCCACTGGTCCGCTTCGCGGACAAGGCGCTTCGCGCCTTCCCCACACCCCTCCACGCTCATGGCCCGACCCCCGGCCCATGAGCGAGCTCGTCGCCCGCACGCGGCTGCTCGCGCCCGCACGTCCCGACGTTCGGTGGACTTCTGATCGTCGAGCGAAACGCGATGGTGTACCGCCGGACGTGGATGATCCTGCTGTCCGGCTTCTTCGAGCCGCTCTTCTACCTCTTCTTCTTCGTCTACCCGCTCGAGCGGTTCATCGGCGACGTCACCTCCGGCAGGGGAGACGATCCAGTACGCGGTCTTCGTGGCGCCTGCCCTCCTCGCCTCGTCGGCGATGAACGGCGCGTTCTACGACGCGACCAACGTCTTCTGGAAGCTCCGCTACGGCAAGGTCTACGACTCGATCCTCTCGACACCGATCGCGCCGAAGGACGTCGCGGTGGGGGAGACGATCTGGGCCGTTGTTCGCTCGCTCTTGTACTCCGCGGCATTTCTCGTCGTGATCACGGCGCTCGGCCTGATCGAGTCGTGGTGGGCGCTACTCGCCCTCCCTGCCTGCTTCGTCATCGGCTTCGGCTTCGCAGGCGCCGGGATCGCAGCGGTGACGTGGATGCGCAACTGGAAGGACTTCGATCTCGTTCAGCTCGTGATGCTGCCGATGTTCATGTTCTCGGCGACCTTCTATCCGATCTCCGTGTATCCGGAAGTGCTCGAGTGGATCGTCCGCGTGCTGCCGCTGTACCACGGAATCGAGCTCGTCAGGGCGCTCACCACCGGCTCGGTCACCGCGTTCCAACTCGTCAACGTGGCCTATCTCGTCACCATGGGACTGGTCGGCATGGCGATCGCTTCTCGCCGCATCGACAAGCTGCTCTTGAAGTAGTCAGAGGAGGATCGCGACGCCGCTACGCCGCGGATCTCCCGCGGCGCCGGTCCGGCCGACGCAGCTCACGCCACCGAAGTAGTGGTGGAAGCGCTCCCAGCGTCGCACCGTTCGCCCGCGGGCCTCGAGCTCGACGAGCGCCTCTTCGTCGACGCCCGGCTCGGCATCGACGACATTCGGCGTGGGGTGGACCCGCGGCTGCGACACGGCAGTCTCCGGATCGAGGCCTTCGTCGAGGATGCCGGCGAGCACCGTCGCGAGCGCCGTGCGCAGCCTCGTTGCCCCGGCGGCGCCGATGGCGAGCGCGAGACCGTTGTCGTCGAACGCCAGACTCGGCGCCATCCTGCTCTCGAGATGGTCGCCGGGCTGCGGATCGCCGAACGCGATGTCGGACTCGCCGAGGAGGTTGTTCAGCTGCACGTCGAACCCCGGTAGCCACGTACCCGCCCCGACGCCGAGTGAGTGCGTGAGGACGCATGCCCTGCCGTGGCCGTCGACGGCCGCCATGTTCGTCGTGTGCTCGCCGCCCCGCTCGGGTGTCTCGAGCGCGGAGACGAGCGCGAGCACGCGTTCAGCCTGGGAGAGCTCTCCAAGCCGCGGGAATCCCGGCAAGAGGTTCGGCACTCCCGAGAGCCCACCGCGTGTTGCGACGCGATGTCCATGGAAGCTGGTGACGGTCGGATCGGCCCACAGCGCGCGGTAGTCGCGAAGGTCTGCAGCCGTGAAGACGACTCCGTCGAGACCAAGAAGTGCCTCGGCGATCGACCCGCCATAGACGCTCTCTGCGCCCTCCTCGGAAAGCGCTTCCAGCGCCTGTTCGAGGCCAGGTTGGTCGAGCGTCTCGCCGGCTTGGAGCGTTCTGCCCTCTCGGACGAAGAGATCCAAACCGCGCCCGCGTGAGAAGAGCTCGCCGAGCATCTCGAGCGTGCGCTCGTGCATCTCCGGCAACGGCACTCCACGTCGAGCGAGTCCAAGCGCCGGCTCGACGAGGCGTGTCCACGGAAGCCGGCCGGCACGCTCCGAAAGCTCTCCGAGTGCGGCGGGGAGCCCGGGAACCGCGCACGACGCTGCGCCGATCGAGTAGACGACGAGCTCATCGCCGAAAGCGATGGGCAGCTCGACGAGGTCTTGGCGCCCCGACGGCACGGCTGCAAACCCGTCCAGGTTCATCACGCGCGAACCGTCGAACAGGATGGCGTGGCACCCGGCGAGGAGGCCGCTCATCACGGTCTCGGCGACACAGGAGGCAAGCGCCATCGCCACGACCGAATCGGCCGCAGTCCCACCGTCGGCGAGGATCTCGGCGCCGACTTCGGCTGTCGCGGGATGCCCCGCGGCGACTCCCGGCCTCATCGTGTCAAGTTACAAGTTGTTACAAGAGCACGGCTGCCAGTCGGCGTGCGCGGAGTGCGCCGCGTTACAGGCCGCTACAAACCCGCCACGGGTCCACGCTGCTAGGCGCAGTCGACCGGCCCGGGAGGCGCTCCGGACTCCGGGTCGAGCCGGAACGTGAAGTCCCGAAGCGGCCAGAAGACCGCGAATACCTTCGCGAAGATCGCATTGCGGAGTACCGGACCGAACGTGCGGCTGTCCACGGAGGCGCTGCGGTTGTCGCCGAGGACGAAGTACTGCTCACCGCCGACCTCGACCGACGGAAACGGCTGGGTCTCGATGTCGTCGAGCTTGATCCCGTTGACGAACACGCTGTCGTCCCGGCCCACGATCTCATCTCCCGGAACAGCGGCGACGCGGAGCGCGAGCACGAGATCGTCGGCGTCGCGGTCCGGCGCGATTGCGCCGTCTGAGCCTCTCGCTGCGTGAATCGCCACGATCTCGCCGCGCTCGGGATCGCGGATCTTGTAGGTGACGCCCTCAGCGACCGCGCGCCCGTCGCAGGCTGGAATAGTCGGTGCCATAGCTGCTCTGCCATCGGAGTCGACCGGGACGAGCAATTCCGCGAAGTCGAGCACGACGAGTGCGATCGCGACGATGACGGCGATCGCGAGCGCGCGCGTAATCCACCGGATCATGCCGCTGCTACCCTTCCCGAGACCGCAGTCGCGGCCCCGGCGTGTTTCTTCCTTCACGCGGAGCGGGGACTACGGAGTCGTCTAGTAGGAGGAGATGCATGAGCCTCACCAAGGAAGTCAAGCTGGAAGTCATCGAGAAACACGGTCGCGGGCCTGCCGATACAGGTTCGGCGGAGGTCCAGGTTGCCCTTCTCACCCGAAGGATCAATGACCTGACCCAGCACCTTCGAGCGCATCCGAAGGACCACTATTCGAGGCGCGGCCTGCTCAAGCTGGTCGGCCAGCGCCGCCGCTTTCTCGACTACATGCAGCGAAAGGACATCGAGGGCTACCGTGCCCTCATCAAGGAGCTCGGCCTCCGCCGATAGCTCCCGAACAAAGAGGGAAGGTGGAAGTTTGAGCGAGCTCCCGCTCTATTCGATTACTGGGCCGGGGCTGACTCAAACCTCCACCTTCCAACCACGAAGGAAAGGTGAAGGGATACATCAGATGAGCACACTTACCGGGCGAATCGCCACGGTGTCCGTCGACGTAGGCGGTCAGGAGATCGTCTTCGAGACGGGCAAGCTCGCCAAGCAGGCGGACGGCGCAGTCGTCTGCCGCTCCGGCGAGACAATGATCCTCGCGACAGCAGTTGGCAGGGCCGACGCCCGGCCGGACGCCGACTTCTTCCCGCTCACGGTCGACGTCGAGGAGCGGATGTACGCCGCCGGGAAGATCCCGGGCGGCTTCTTCAAGCGAGAGGGCCGCGCGACCGAGCGAGCCACGCTGACGGCGCGAATGATCGACCGGCCGATCCGGCCGCTCTGGCCGAAGGGCTTCCGCAACGAGGTGCACCTCGTCTGCACGACCCTCTCGGCCGATCTCATCACGCCGCACGACGTCCTCTGCATCAACGGGACGTCCGCGGCGCTCATGGTTTCGCCGCTGCCGTTCCTCGGTCCGATCGGGGCCGTTCGGATCGGGCAGCTCGACGGAGAGCTCGTCGTCAACCCGACGCTCGAGCAGCTCGACGAGTCGACGCTCGATCTCATCGTCGTCGGAACGAGCGAAGGACTGACGATGGTCGAGGCAGGCGGTGACCAGGTTCCCGAGGACACGATTCTCGAGGCCCTCGAGCTAGCGCATGCCGAGATCCGCAAGATCTGCGAAGCGCTCGAGGACCTTCGCTCGCAGGTCGGCAAGCCGAAGTGGGTCGATCTCGAGCTGACGGCCGAGCTGGACGCGGCACACGGAGACGCAATTCGAGCGGCGATCGCGGAGCACGGTCTCCGTGAGGCTGGCGTTGTCGTCGATGCGCTCATCGAGGAGGCATCGCCTGCGATCACGATGGACGCGACCGAGGAGGACATGATCCGCCGTGCCCAGGTCCGCGCGAGCTTCTCGTCGATCGTCGAGAAGGCGCGGCTGGCAGCGATCGAAGGGCCGGTCCGCGAGCAGTTCCTGTCAGAGCTTCAGGAGCTCACCGACGCGGAGCAGGACTCGAAGGTCTTGCGCTCGGCGAAGCGCGACCTCCTCTTCAATCGCATCCTCGAGGACCTCGAGCTCCCGTTCCCGGTCGGCTCAGCGCCTGCCGAGGGCGAGCCGGCGGTCAAGGACTCGATGACGAAGCAGTTCGTCAAGCGCGCATCGGAGGCGGTCTACAAGGACCTCGTCCGCAAGAAGATCGCGGTGGACAAGCGGCGCCCGGACGGGCGTTCCGCGGAGGAGATCCGCCACGTCGAGTGCGAGGTGGGGGTGAGCCCGCGCACGCACGGCTCGGCGCTCTTCACCCGCGGCCAGACGCAGATCATGACGCTGCTCACGCTCGGCACGATGAAGGAGGGGCAGAAGATCGACGACCTCTCCCGCGAGCACCAGCGCCGCTTCATGCACCACTACAACTTCCCGCCCTTCTCGGTCGGGGAGACGGGCTTCATGCGGGGCCCGAAGCGGCGTGACATCGGCCACGGCGCACTCGCACAGAGGGCGCTCCAGTCGGTGATCCCGTCTGAAGAGGAGTTCCCGTACACGATCCGCCTCGTCTCGGAGACGCTCGAGTCGAACGGGTCGTCGTCGATGGGATCGGTCTGCGGATCCACGCTCGCTCTCATGGACGCCGGCGTGCCGATCGCGGCGCCCGTGTCGGGCATCGCGATGGGCCTCGTGAAGGAGGGCGACGACTACGTCATCCTCACGGACATCCAGGGAGCCGAGGATCACCTGGGCGACATGGACTTCAAGGTCGCCGGGACCCGGGACGGCATCACCGCCCTGCAGATGGACATCAAGATCACCGGCGTGACGCAGGAGATCATGCGCTCCGCGCTCTCCCAGGCCAAGCAGGCTCGCGAGTCCATCCTCGACACGATGTTGGCCACGATCCCCGAGTCTCGCTCGGCGCTCGCCGACCACGCTCCGCGGATCTCCTCCGTGAAGATCGACCAGGAGAAGATCGGGATGGTGATCGGCAAGGGCGGCGAGACGATCCGCGCGCTCGAGGCCGACTACGACGTGCAGATCGACATCGAGGAGGACGGCACGATCCTCATCTACGCCACGGAGGGCACGAAGGCAGAGGCGGCGATCTCGGCAGTCACCGCGCTCACCAAGTCGCCCGAGGTCGGAGACACGTACACGGGCAAGGTCGTCAAGACGACCGAGTTCGGTGCGTTCGTCGAGCTCAAGAAGGGAACCGACGGGTTGCTCCATGTGTCGAACGTGGGACCCGGGCCGCGTCGCCCACATCCAGGACGTCATGGATCGCGGCGACATCGTCGACGTGCTCGTGCAGGAGGTCGACAAGGATCGTGGCCGCATCGGCCTCAAGCTCATCGCCAAGCACGAGGACGGCAGGCTCGTCATGCCCGAAGAGCTCATCGAGCGGGCGAAGGACGCGCCGCCGCGCGAGGAGCGGCCTCGTGAAGATCGCGGCCGCCGCGACCGCGGCCGACCCCGCGAGCGAGCGTAGTCAAACACGGGGCGGCGAAAGCCGCCCCACCTCTCAGGGGTCAGGCCTCGCGGGTCAGGAGCCTGTCTGACGAGCGCTCTGAGACGGCTCCAACCCGCTCGACGGTCAGTCGTCGGCGAGCAGCGCCAGTGTCGATGAGCGCGCTCTGACCTCAGGCTCGACGAGGCCGAGACGGTAGGCCATCCCGACCGCCTGGGCACGGCTGTGTACGCCGAGCTTCGACAAGAGATGCTGGATGTGTGTCGCAACGGTCTTTGGGCTCAGCGCGAGAGCCGCGGCAATCTCCCTCTGGGTCCTGCCATTTGCCAGCAACTCGAGAATCTCGCGCTCGCGTGGGCTGAGATTGAGCTCCTTCCTCGGCTTCCTGTTGCCGTTCGTCGGCGAAGAGCGTCGCAGCGAGCGTCTCACGCGGGCCAGGAGCTCTCCGGTATCGAAGGGTTTCACGAGGTAGTCGTCGGCACCGAGCATGAGGCCGGCCGTGCGATCCAGTGCGGTTGTCCGCTCGGCGGAAACGAGAATCACTGGAAGTTCGGTGCCGAATCTCTCGTGGAGCTCGCGCAGGACCTCGAGGCCGCTGAGCGCACCGGGAAGCTCGACCTCGACGATCGCGAGCGCGGGACGGTCGCCATCGAGTCGTTCGAGCAGAAGCTCTGCATTCTCGGCGGCACGCACCTCATATCCCAGGCGGACGGCGACACTCACGGCCAACAGCCGGGCAACGTCGTCGTGATCGACGATGAGGATCGTGTCGTGGTCAGTCATGCCCCAAACTTCTCCCGTTCGAAAATCATGCGCTGAAAACCGCTGGAAATCAACTCTTCGCCCTAGGGTGTCGGCCGCAGGGCGATGACGACGGCAGGCGCACGCTTCGTCGTCCAGGGGCATCGCAAGCTCATCGAGGGGCATCCGGCGAACGGTGACGACACTCGAGGGGGCTCAGATGAGTGGTGGGAGGCCGAGGGGCTACGATCCGCCGACGTGGCGAAGCACCAACTCAGTGAGCTCGCAACAGGCGAGCGCGTCATCTCGGAGCGAGTTCCGGGAGTCCGCTCCGTCGCGATCGGATTCTGGGTCGATGCGGGCTCACGCGACGAGCCCGACGCGCGAGCGGGGATCTCCCACTTCATCGAACACCTGCTCTTCAAGGGCTCCTCGCGCTATTCCGCGCAGGACATCGCCGAAGTCTTCGACGAGCTCGGCGGGGAGCTGAACGCAGCGACATCGCGCGAGACGACCGTCGTCTTCGCGCGGATCCCGGACGATCGGCTCGAGACGGCGATCGATGTCATGGTGGACATGGTCTTCCGTCCGTCGTTCACCGACGTCGACTCCGAGCGCGAGGTCGTGCTCGAGGAGATCGCGATGGTCGAGGATACGCCCCACGATCTCGTTCACGACTTCGCTGCAGAAGCCGTTTTCGGGGCGCACCCGCTCGGACGGCCGGTGATCGGCCGAGCCGAAGTCATCTCGACCGTGTCGCAGCGAGCGCTCGCCGCCTACCATCGTCGGGCCTACGCAGGAGGGCAGATCGTGCTCGCAGCTGCCGGGAACCTGCGCCATGGACGGCTGGTCGAGCTGCTCGAAGAGCGGCGAAACGGCGCCGTGGCCGGACGGGGGCTCCCCGCGCGAAAACCCCTCCGACGTCTGCCGCAGCCAGGCATTCGCTTCCAGTCCAAGGAGACCGAGCAGTACCACGTGTGCCTCAGCGCTCCCGGGATCGCGCGGATGGACGAGCGCCGGTTCGCAGCGTCCATCCTCGACGCGATTCTCGGTGGCTCTGCGTCGTCGCGCCTCTTCCAGGAGATCCGCGAAAAACGGGGCATGGCGTACTCGGTCTACAGCTACTCCTCGCAGTACGCCGACGCGGGGCAGATCGGTCTGTACGTCGGCACGCGCGAGGAGAACCTCGCGTCCTGCCTCGAGATCGCCGTCGCGGAGCTCGCGGACGTCGCCTCTGGAAACGTGCGCCGCGACGAGCTCGAGCGCGCGAAGGAGAATCTGAAGGGTCGGCTCCTCCTGTCGCTCGAGTCGACGTCCAATCGCATGACGCGGCTCGGGAAGGCGACAGTCACGGGCACCCCGTTGCTCACGCCCGAGCAGATCGTTCGACGCCTCGAGGCCGTCACCGCCGGCGACGTCGCTGCACTGGCCGACGAGCTTCTCGCGGCCGACCGTCTGTCGGCGGCGGGTATCGGCCCCGACGAGGGTCGCTTCCGCGACGCGGTCGCCCGCGTCAACCCTGCGCTGCTGTCGAAGGCGGCGTAATGCGGGTTGCGCTCTACGGGGCAGGGGGGAAGGTCGGCGTCCTGCTCCAATCGGCGCTCGCTGCGGCGGGGCACGACGTCGTCGATGCCCGAAGCGTTGGGCCGTCCGGCAGCGACGCTGCCGTGGACTTCACCCGCCCCGACGCCGTTGTCGCGAATGTGGAGCAGTGTCTTGCCGCGGGCGTCCCGGTCGTGATCGGCACCAGCGGATTCGACGTCGACGCTCTCGACGCTCTCTCCAAGGAAGTGGGCGTGCCATGTTTCCATGCTCCGAACTTCGCGCAGGGGGCGGTGCTGATGATGCGCTTCGCAGAGGAAGCGGCGAAGGCCTTTCCACGGGCCGAGATCGTCGAGTTCCACAACGAGGCCAAGCGCGACGCGCCTTCGGGGACGGCCAAGGCGACAGCCGCACGAATGGCGACTGAGCCGACGATCCACTCCGTGCGTTTACCCGGGCTCGTCGCGCACCAGGAAGTGATCTTCGGCGGACCGGGGGAGACGCTGACGATCCGGCACGACACGAACTCCCGCGAAGCGTTCGTCCCGGGCGTGCTTCTTGCGCTCGATCGGGTGCGGCAGCTCCCGCCTGGCCTCACCGTCGGCCTCGACGCGCTCCTGTGAGCTCAGCGAGGACTCCGCTCGCGCATCCTGTTCGTCAGTCGCATCATGCCGCCGCAAAAGGGTGCCCTCGTTCGAGGGAACTGGGTCAAAGGTGAGCAAGTTTTCGTTCTCGGCCGCATCTTCCTAGGTACGGGCGGTGGCCCAACCAGCCTGGCGGCGGCAAGGTCGCCGCCCTAGTCCAGCTTTGCAGGACGATGTGACGGAACGCGCTACCGCGTCATGTCCTGCTGAGCGCTTCCACTCGGGCTTGGGGCCGGCGTCACGGCTGGGCCTCAATAGCGTACGACCCCTGGTCGATAGATCGGTGTGCCTTCGACCGACGATCTCGTAAGCCCAGAGCTCGTGCTCATCGATTCGCGCCTGGCAATAGACGCACGGAAAACGCTGTCCGAGCCGGACGACACGCTGCTGCGTCTTGGGCAACCGCCCTGGGCGAAGCCGCGTCTGTCCAGGTCGAGGACTGATGCGCCTTTCTCGACAGATGAGGAGTTCAGCGCCGCGTTACGGCGCATCGTCGAGCTTTCAGACGTGGAGCCCGACGCGCAGCCGAGACGTCGGATCATCAGTTTCTTGGCCGTGACCGCAGCGTGGGCAGTAGTCGTCATCGTCGCGGCCAACCTCGAGCTCGGTCTGTACCAGCGATTCTTCTGACCAGCCCTTCGGTCTCGTAGAATCCGGACGTGCTCGGAGAGATCCTCACCGCGATCGTCACGCCCTTCAAGGCGGACGGGTCGGTCGACCTCGAGCGATTCCGCGCGCTCGCGAGCCACCTGGTCGAGAACGGGTCGGACGGCCTCGTCGTTACCGGGACGACCGGCGAGTCGCCGACGCTCTCCGACGACGAGCGGCTCCAGCTGTACGAGGTCGCCGTGGACGAGGTGGGCGATCGCGCTACCGTCGTCGCCGGCACGGGCACATACTCGACCGCGCACTCGGTGCATCTGACCGCTCGGGCACACGAGCTCGGCGTGGACGGCTTTCTCGTGGTCACGCCGTACTACAACAAGCCCCCGGTGCGTGGAATCGTCGCGCACTTCCAGGCGATCGCCGCGAGTCTCGGACCGGCCGATCGTCGCCTACAACATCCCCGGCCGCGTCGTCCTGAACCTCGAGACCGAGACGATTGCGCAACTTGCGGAGATCCCGAACGTCCGGGCGGTGAAGCAGGTGAACCCGGACCTCGACCAAGCGCGCCGCATCGTCGAGCTCGGGCTCGACCTCTACGCCGGCGACGACGATCTCATCTTCCCGTTTCTCGAGCTGGGCGGACTCGGCGGTGTGTGCGTTCACACACACGTCGTCGGCCCGCAGGTGAAGCGGATGGTGCAGCGCTTCCGGGCAGGCGACGTAGATGGCGCGCGGACAATCGACCGGGAGCTCGTGCCGTCGATCGACCTTCTCCGGGTCGCCCCGAACCCGATCGCGATCAAGTGCGCGCTGAACCTGCTGGGCCACGAGGTCGGCGGCCTTCGGCTTCCACTCGTCGCGGCCACGGACGAGGAGCGCGAGGCCGTGCGCGGGTGTCTCGAGCGCCTCGGCCTCATGGCTCCCGTAGCGGCCTGACCGCTGGCTTCGATCAGCGCCCGTAGACTCAACCGTCGATGAGCGACGCGCTGCGAATCATTCCGCTCGGCGGCCTCGGCGAGGTCGGCAAGAACATGACCGTCTACGAGACGGGCGGCGAGATCATCGTCGTCGACGCGGGCCTCGCGTTCCCACGTGACGAGCACCTCGGCGTCGATCTTCTGCTTCCGGACGTCGGATACCTCGAGGGCAAGCGTGTGCGTGCGGTCATCCTCACGCACGGCCACGAGGATCACGTCGGCGGGCTCCCGTATCTCCTCCGCGAGGTGCAGGTGGAGTCGGTCATCGCGACGCGGCTCACGCTCGGCCTCGTCAAGTCGAAGCTCGACGAGCACGGCGTTGCGCAGGCGGCCGAGCTGGTCGATGCCGAGCCTGGAGACGCCCCGCTCGAGCTTGGCCCCTTCACGGTCGAGATGATCCGCGTGGCCCATTCGATCCCGGACTCGGTCGCGCTCGTGATCGAGACGGCCGCCGGGCGCGTCGTACACACCGGGGACTGGAAGCTCGACCACACGCCGGTCGACGGCCTGAGGACCGACGTCGGCAAGCTCGCAGAGATCGGCAACCGCGGCGTGGACCTCATGCTCGGGGACTCGACGAACGCAGAACGGCCCGGGAACACGGGCTCCGAGCGGCTCGTCGGCGAGGCTTTCCGAACGCTCTTCCCGCTTCGCACGGGCCGGATCCTCGTCGCGTCGTTCGCATCGAACATCCACCGCATGCAGCAAGCCGCCGATGTCGCGGTCGAGTGTGGGCGCAAGGTCACGGTCATCGGCCGCTCGATGCGCAAGAACCTCAATATCGCGCGCAACCTCGGCTACGTTTCGCTTCCCGAGGACGCCATCGTGAACCCCGACGAGGCTGCGCTGCTCCCGCCTCATCGGGTGCTCGCGCTCTGTACCGGGAGTCAGGGAGAGCCACTCTCGGCGCTCACGCGTATCGCGTACGGGAACCACAAGGCGCTGTCGGTCGAGCCGGGCGACACGGTGATCATCTCCGCCAAGCCGGTCCCGGGAAACGAGCTTCGGGTGCACGACTCGATCAACCAGCTTGCCCGGGCAGGAGCGGAGGTGCTGCACGAGGAGATCGCTCCGGTGCACGTCTCGGGCCACGCGTGCCAGGAGGAGCTGCGCACGATGCTCTCGCTCCTGCGTCCTCGGCACATGATGCCGATCCACGGGGAGTACCGGATGCTCGCCGCGCACGCGAAGCTCGCGCGCGAGGCCGGTGTTCCCGAGGAGCGGATCATCATCGCCGAGAACGGCTCGGTCGTGGAGCTCGCGCGTGGCGGCGCCAGGCTCGTCGACAGTGTCCACTCCGGCGTGACCTTCGTCGACGGTCTCCGTGTCGGAGACGTGCAGGATGTCGCGCTCCGCGATCGCCGCCGCCTCTCCGAGGACGGCGTGTTGATCGTCGTGACCACGCTCGCTTCGTCGGACGGGGGCGAGATCGCTCCGCCGGAGCTGATCGCTCGGGGCTTCGTCGAGTCCGACGAGCTACTGGACGAACTGCGCGACGAGGCCGATCGTGTGGTTCGTGAGCTTGCGACAGATCACATCACGGAGATCAAGCTTCTCCAGGAGCACATCCACGACGCGGTCGGGCAGATCGTCTACGACCGGACGCGTCGCCGGCCGATGGTTCTCCCGGTTGTCATCGAGGTCTGAGTGAGCGCTGGGTGGCATTCGGTGATCGAGGGCAACGCAGCCAGCGAGCTGACGGCCGCCCGCCTCGTTTCGCAGCTGCGCGCGTGCGAGGCATCTTCCCTCGCGTTCTGCCGGCTTCTCGAACGGTGGGGGAGGGGAGATGCGATGCCCGCCACCGCAGGGGGTCGTGAGGCGGCGCTGCGGCGCGCCGCAGACCGAGTCGAGACGGCAATCGCCGGTCTCGAAGGGCCGCTCTCTCAGTATCTGATCGAGCTCGAGCCGGAACGAGTAGAAGGTCGCTCGTGGTACGGCGGACCGGGAGCAGGCGAGCTCGTCGAATGGCGACCCGTGCTCGACCGTGCGGGAGTGAGCGCTTGCCCAAACCGCGTAGCAGCCGTCTACCTCGAGCTCGCCGTCCTCGTGCGAGCGCTCGAGGGGCTGACAACAGCGGCGAGTCTCGACGCCGTTCCCGACCGCTCGTCTCTGTGGGCCGGCCTGTTCGACCTGCGCGACACGCTCCTCGGTTCGACGGTCGACGACCTGCGCGCACTCGCTGCTTAGCCCCCGGCGCCAAGTACGCTCACTCTGCCACTTGGCTTCCGCGAGCGCCCGTCGCCTGACCCCCGACGCAAGCGTGTCGCCGACACCCAAGGTCGACACCTCCTTCGCTTGCAACAGACTGTTGCAAGCGGCAACGCACTTGGATGAGCGTGAAGAGGATCACTCCTCGAGCAGCTGAAGGATGTCCAGCGGCGATCGAACGCCGAGCTCGACGTCGAGCAGAAGCTGCGCCGTCGCTCTCCGAACCGCCTGCTGCAGCCGAGCCTCATTCACCACCTGACGGATCTGTTCGTACGATGGCCGAAACACACCGATTTGCTCGGCATACATGCCGACCTTGCGGTGGACGTCCGCCGCGGAGAGCGGTCGGCGCTGGCCCAATCGTCTGGCGACTCGCCGGAGGCGCGGATCGATTCGCGGAGCCGAGGCGACCACTCGATCCAGGGTGCCTCGCGAGCCGCTCGGTTATGTGCCAAGAGCGTGCCGATCCCGGCTTGCAACAGACTGTTGCAAGCCGGTATGGCGTCGCCGCTTCCTTCCGGATCTGTCGGGGTTTTCGGGTGGCGAGCCGAGATCGCCGCGACCCCAACTGTGCCACGAGGGGTGGCCCCGCCGAAGGCTTTCTAGTCGCGAGTCTCGAGCGTGGCGACTAGGCGCTTCGGAGCGACGATGCAGTAGCTCTCCTCGACCCAGTCGCAGAGGACGTCGTGGTCGACACCCTCCGCGTCGACGGGGATGGTCACCCACCCGGCCTTCCCCAGCCCGTACCCGCTCGGCTCGGCACCCTCGATCGAGAGCGCGTGACCGTGCGACTCGACCAGCTTCACGGTGATCCGGTCCCGCGACGGATCGCCGCCGAAGAACACGAAGACCTTCTTCCGTACCTTGGCGACGGTCTCGTCCCATGGGTGATCCTCGACGGCCTCGGGAAGCGAGAGCGCGAAGCCGAGGAGCTTCGTGCGAACGGGGTCCACGAGCGGGCACGATACTGCGCTCCGCCGAGCGGATCACGAGCCTCGGATAGCCTCCGATCGTGGCCGAGCCCGTCGTCGTCTTCGTCGAGGTGCCGTCAGGCTCGCGCAACAAGTACGAGCTCGACGAGGAGCTCGGGGCGATCGTCCTCGACCGTCGCCTCTTCACCTCGATGGCGTACCCCGCCGACTACGGCTTCATCGAGGGGACGATGGGCGGAGACGGCGATCCGCTGGACGCGCTCGTTCTCGTCGGCGACCCGACGTTCCCGGGGTGCCGCATCCGAGCTCGCGTCGTTGGCGTCTTTCACATGGCCGACGAGAAAGGACCGGACGAGAAGATCCTCTGCGTTCCGCTCAGGGATCCCGCCTGGATGCGGATCTCCGACGTGCACGACCTGCCCGCCGAGCTGCGCAACGAGATCGAGCACTTCTTCCAGGTGTACAAGGATCTCGAGGAAGCAAAGGTCGAGACGCTGGGCTACGGCAACCGCGCAGAAGCCGAGCGCGTCGTAGCCGAGGCCCGAGCCCGCGCGAGCCACTAGTCCACGACCGCGGAGGAGCGCGCCGCCATGCGGCGAATCGACCGAGCATGGCTGCCCGCAGGAGGAAGAAGCGGCCGCTTCGGCCGCGCGTCCCCTCGCGCGTGAAGCGGCGGAAGCAACCGCGCGTCCGCTCGCATCACGAGAACGAGCTTCTCGGGCTTGCGCTCCTCGCGCTCGGCCTCGTCTTCTGCGCAATCCTCTACCTTGGCCTCGACGGCGGAGCCGTCGGTTCGTGGCTCGCCGATGCGCTCCGAGAGGTCATGGGCGAGGCCGCATACGTTCTCCCGATCGTGCTTCTCGCAATCGGCGGGCTTCTGCTCGCGCGTAGCGACCTGCTCGAAGTACGGCCGTTCCGCCTCGGCGTCGGCGTCGGCCTCCTCGGGTTGATGACGCTGCTCGGCAAGGACAGCGGCGGCTGGATCGGCATGGCCATAGGCGGCACGCTCGCCGCGCTCATCGGCGAGACGGGCGCGGCGATCGTCGGAGGCGCGCTTCTCCTCGGGGGCCTCCTGCTCGTGACCGGCGCGTCGACCGGCGCAATCCTTCGTCGCACGGGTCATGTCGTGCGGCGAGCGGGCTCCGGGGCGAGGCGCGCGTTCGACTGGGTGTCGAGCGAGTCCCAGACCGCCGAGGACGTCGTCCTTCCACCTGCGCCGCTCGTCGTGCCTGCACGGCGCGTGCTCGACGGGGCGGAGGTGTATCCCGATGTCGTCGGCGATGCGCCGTCGGGAGACCCGCCGCCACTCATCGCAGAAGACCCTGAGCCGGAGTTCGAGAGCGTCGAGTCCGTCCTCGCGACCGCGAGCGAGCACGCCGACTACCGACTTCCCGACCGGACGCTCCTACGCACGTCGCCTGCGACGGCAGCCGCGAGCGGGGACTCGGGAGCGAGAACGGCGGACCTCCTCGTGCGAACGTTGTCAGAGTTCGGGGTCGACGCCACCGTCCTCGGCCAGATCTCGGGTCCCCGCGTCACTCGCTATGAGCTCCAGCTCGCCCCCGGCACCAAGGTGTCGAAGGTCGCCGGGCTCAAGGACGACCTCTCGTACGCGCTGGCCACGACCGAGATCAGGATTCTCGCCCCGATCCCGGGCAAGCAAGCCGTCGGGGTCGAGGTCCCGAATCTCTCGCCGCGGCTCGTCACGCTGGGTGACATCTACGACGATCTCCCCGCAACCGCGAGCCCGCTCGCAGTCTGGCTCGGCAAGGACATCTCCGGGAACTCGGTCTGGACCGACCTCGCCCGGATGCCGCACCTCCTCATCGCGGGCACGACCGGCTCGGGCAAGTCGGGCTGCATCAACACGATCCTGACCTCGACCCTGCTTCGCGCGACACCGGACGACGTGCGAATGATCCTGATCGACCCGAAGCGCATCGAGCTCGGGTACTACGAGTCGATTCCGCACCTGCTGACCCCGGTCGTCTCGAGCCCGAAGGAAGCGGCCGTTGTGCTGATGAACGTCGTCGCCGAGATGGAGAGACGTTACGAGCGGCTCTCGTTCGTGCGGGCGCGGAGCCTGCCGGAGGCAAACCGTGCCCTGCGTGCGCGCGGAGAGGCGACGCTGCCGTACCTCCTCGTCGTCATCGACGAGCTCGCCGACCTGATGATGGTCTCGCCGCAGGCAGTCGAGGACTGCGTCATCCGGCTCGCGCAGAAGTCCCGTGCGGTAGGGATCCACCTCGTGCTCGCGACTCAACGTCCGTCGGTGGACGTCATCACCGGGATGATCAAGGCGAACGTCCCCTCGCGGATCGCGTTCGCCGTCTCCAGCCAGACCGACTCGCGCGTGATCCTCGACGGCGCGGGCGCGGAGAGCCTCCTCGGGCAGGGCGACATGCTCTTCAAGCCGCTCGGCACCTCGCGTCTCCAGCGACTCCAGGGCGCCTACGTGACCGAGGAAGAGGTCGCGCTCGTGGTCGAGCAGTGCCGCTCGCAGCGTGGCCAGGATCTGGACGAGTCGCTCCTGGAGGCCCCTGAGGCAGCGTACGAGGCGGGGGAGGAGGACGCCGACTTCGATCCCGACGAAGATCCGCTGCTCGAGCGGGCGATCGAGATCGTCGTGCAGACTCAGACCGCGTCAGTCTCCCTTCTCCAACGTCGGCTCCGGGTCGGATACACGCGAGCAGGCCGCCTCATCGACATGCTCGAGCGCCGGGGGATCATTTCCGGCTACGAGGGATCGAAGCCACGCCGCGTGCTCGTCTAGCGAGGTCGACCTCCAGAGCGCCTCCCACGGCTTGTAAAGAACCGCGCTACGACTGGCACGAGCCCCAACTTCGGGTTAGAGTCGCGCGTCAGATACGCGGGTAGGCGATAAACCGAACGAGGAGGGCACGTGAAAGTATCGCAGCAAGAAGGTCGCCGCGCTGTTCGGCGTCATGGCGACCGCTGGCGCTCGTAGCGACTCCACGGGCTCGGCGAGCCACAACGACTTCAGGATGGCGATCGTCACCGACATCGCCGGAGTCTCCAGGACAAGTCGTTCAACCAGCTGGCGAACAAGGGCCGCATCCGGGTCGGCGAGCAGATCGGCATCCCGACACGTGTCTACGTGACCGTCAAGGCCGAAGATCGCCTGCCGAACCTGCTGGCGGCCGCGTCGGACGGCTACGACCTCATCTTCGGCGTGGGCTTCTTCCACGCCGAGCACCTGGACGTCGTCGCTCCGCGCTTCCCGAATCAGCGGTTCGCGGCATCGACGTCACGAAGTTCGCTGCTCCCGAGCAACCCGCGCAACTACACGGGGATGGTGTTCGCCGAGCACGAGGCCGGGTTCCTCGTCGGCTATCTGGCCGGCCTCACCGCGGCACGGCAGGGTGGCAAGCAGGTCGTCAGCGCCGTCGGCGCCAACGCGGTTCCGGCGATCGTGAAGTACATGCGCGGCTACATCCAGGGTGCGAAGCTTGCGAACCCGAAGATCAAGGTGATTGCGAACTACGCGAACGACCCGACCTTCTCCGATCAGGCAAAGTGCAAGAAGGTCGCGCTTCGGCAGATCTCGCTGCGGCTCGCAGGTCGTCTTCCAGGTCGCCGGCGGCTGCGGCCTCGGCGCCCTGTCGGCCGCGAAGGAGAAGAAGGTGTGGGGGATCGGCGTGGACGCTGATCAGTTGTACCTCGGCGCGCACATGCTGACGAGCGCCACGAAGAAAGTCGATCGCGGGGTTGCGACGTTCACGAGGCTCGCCCACTTCAGCAAGCTGCCCCGGCAGGTCGATCGCCTCTACAACATCAGAAACGGCGGCGTCGGCATCGGCAATGTGAGCCGGAAGGTGCCGGCCGCGGACATCGCCAAGCTCAACGCGGTGAAGAGGCAGAATCGCGAAGGGCGAGCTCACGGTCAAAGAGACGGTGAAGTTCTAGACGCCGAGAGCTCGAGCGACACGAAAGGGGTGGGCTGAGGCCCACCCCTTTTCGTGTCTGTGAAGCACGGCTCCCGCTCTCACCCGGGCGCGCGATGCTCATAGAATCGCGCGAACATGGCGGAGCACCCTGTCGTACTCGAACTCCGTGGGATCACTAAGCGATTCCCCGGGGTTTTGGCGAACGACCACATCGACCTCGATCTGCGCCGCGGGGAAGTACATGCGCTCCTCGGCGAGAACGGCGCCGGCAAGTCCACGCTCATGAACGTCCTCTATGGGCTCTACCACCCCGACGACGGCGAGATCCTGATCAACGGGCAGGCGGTGAAGATGTCGTCTCCACGGGAGGCGATCGCGCGCGGCATCGGCATGGTGCACCAGCACTTCATGCTCATTCCGGTGATGACGGTCGCGGAGAACGTCGTTCTCGCGCTCGAGCCGCGCCGAGACGGCATCTTGCTCGACTACGCGGTGGCAAGGCGACAAGTCGGCGAGCTCTCGGCCAACTTCGGCTTCGCCATCGACCCCGACGCGCTCATCGAGGACATCACCGTGGGCGAGCAACAGCGCGTCGAAATCTTGAAGGCGCTCTACCGGCGGGCGGACGTCCTCATCCTCGACGAGCCGACGGCAGTTCTCACACCGCAGGAGGCCGTCGAGCTGTTCACCATCCTCCGGAACCTTACGCGCGAGGGCATGTCGATCATCTTCATCAGCCACAAGCTGAACGAGGTGCTCGAGATCGCCGATCGCGTCACCGTGCTGCGCCGCGGCAAGCTCATCGAGACGCTTCCCGTCGCGGGTGCGACCGAGCAGGGGCTCGCGCAGTTGATGGTGGGTCGCGAGGTGCTGCTGCGGGTCGAGAAGAGGGAGCGGGAGGCGGGCGAGCCGCTCCTCCGCGTGGAAGACGTGCACGTGAGAGACGAGCGCGGCATCGAGAAGGTTCGTGGAGTCTCGTTCTCGGTCAAGGCGGGCGAGATCGTCGGTATCGCGGGAGTCGACGGCAATGGGCAGACGGAGCTCATCGACGCCATCTCTGGGCTCTTACGTCCGGAGAGCGGACGGGTGTCGGTCGCCGATATCGAGGTGACGACTGCCAGTGCACGCCGCCACTTCGACATCGGAGTCGGGCACATTCCCGAGGACCGGCAGCGCCGCGGTCTGGTTCTCGACTTCTCGATCGCCGAAAACATGGCCCTCCACGAGTTTCGCAAGGTGCCCGACTCCCGCTTCGGCTGGCTCTTCCCTCGCCGTCTCATCGAGCGGGCCCGGCGCCTGATCAAGGAGTTCGACGTCCGCGGTGGCGGGCCCAAGACGCCAGGCGGGGCTCTCTCGGGCGGCAACCAGCAGAAGGTCATCCTGGCGCGGGAGATCGACCGCGACCCGCGCGTCCTCATTGCCGCGCAACCGACGCGGGGCCTGGATGTCGGGGCGATCGAGTTCGTCCACCGCCGGCTGGTCGAGGAGCGCGACGAGGGGCGGGCGGTGCTGCTCGTCTCGCTCGAGCTCGAAGAGGTGCTCTCGCTGGCCGACCGTATTCTCGTGATGTACGAAGGCGAGATCGTGGGTGAGTTCCCGCCCGACCGCGAGCGAGGAGGAGCTCGGTGTCGCTATGACGGGAGGCGGGAGACGGGAGGCGGTGGCGTGAGCTCGACCGTCACACAACCCGGCTCCCTGCCACCGGACGAACCCGGCTCGGCCGGCGCGTTCGAGCGCTACGCCGTCCTCCAGAAAGCGGGCGGCCTCGTCGCGCCGCTGGTGACTGCGTTGCTCGCGTTCCTCATCAGCGGGCTCGTCGTGTTCTCGACGACGAAAAGCCTTGGGGACACGCTCGAGACGTACCGCGCGATCTTCGAAGGTGCAGGGCTCAACTGGTTTCTTCCGTGGGAGACGTGCGAGGACCCGTGCGGTCCCGCCATCAGGCTCGAGCAGACGCTGCTCGTGTGGGTCCCGCTCGTCCTCACCGGTATCGCCGTCGGCTTCGCGTTTCGCTGTGGCCTCTTCAACATCGGCGGCCAGGGCCAGTACCTGGCCGGCGCGATGGCGTCCGTCATCATCGCGGCCGAGCTCCCGCTGCACGTCGATCTCTCGCCCGTACCACTCATCGTGCTGACGGTCGCAGGCGCCATGGCGGCCGGCGCCGTCCTGGCCGGCATCGCGGGCTTTCTCAAGGCGGCGGTCGGTGCCCACGAGGTGATCACGACGATCATGCTGAACTGGATCGTCATCTGGGTCGGCACGTACCTCTTCGGCTACGACGGTCCCCTGCAGAACGACGCAGCCAAGGACATTCCGAGATCCAACCCCGTCGTCGACGACGCGAAGCTCACGGAGGCAGGAGTCTGGGGTCATCCGGATCTTCAGGGTCTCCCCTTCATCAGCCTGGGCATAGCGTTCGTCTCTCTCGTCATCTACTCGCTTCTCTTGAACCGAACGACGCTCGGCTACGAAGTGCGTGCTGTCGGACACAATCCCGAAGCCGCTCGCTACGGTGGGATCAGCGTCGCCCGTAACTACGTCCTCGCCATGGCTATCGCGGGGAGTTTCGCGGGGCTCGCGGGCGCTCTCGACGTCCTCGGCTGGAAGTTCAAACTCGATACGACCGACTTCACCTCGACGATCGGCTTCATCGGCATCGCGGTCGCGCTCCTAGGACGCAACAAGGCCGTCGGCATCGGTCTCGCCGCCCTCCTCTTCGCGGCGCTCCAGACGGGGACGTCCACCAGGAACCTGGACCCGGAGATCTTCCCTCCGGAGCTCGCGACGCCCCTCACGGTCATCATCCAGGGGCTCATCGTCCTCTTCATCGGGGCGGACATCATTGTCCTCGTCCTGCTGCGGAAGCTGCGGGGCAGGCAGGCACAGGGCGCGACCTGATGCGTCTCGGCAGAGAGCTACCGCGCGGGTGGAGGGCCGTCGGCTGGATCGGAGTTGCAGTCGGAATCGCCGCGGCACTCAGCGCACTCCCGCCGTTCGAGGCGCGAAATCCGCTCGTGCCTGTACTCATCGGGCTCTTCTCCCTGACGGTCGGCATCGGCTCGTGGATCCGCGGCGAGCGGAGAGTCGGGGCGTATGCCGTAGCGACGGGGTTCTCGGGCCTCACGATCGGATATCTGGCCACGGTCTCGAGCATCGGCAACCTCGAGGCCGTCGTCGTCTGGGGTGCGCTTCTCTCCGCCACGCTGGTTTCGGCGACGCCGCTCGTCGTTCGCAGCCCTCGGGGGGCTCTTCTCCGAGCGCTCGGGTGTCGTCAACATCGGGCTCGAGGGGATGATGCTGATGGGCGCGTTCTTTGCGGTCTGGGGCGCCGACATCGACCGGCCAATGGACGCTCGGTGTGCTCATCGGAGTCTCTGGCCGGCGCCTCGCTGGGCCTTCTGCATGCGTTCTTCTCGGTGACGTTGCGTGCCGACCAGATCGTCGGTCGGAACGGCGATCAATTTCCTCGCGCTCGGGATCACCGGCTACCTCTTCATCCGTATCTACGGAGACCGAGGCACTCCGATCGGAGGGTCTCTCGACCGTGCCCGACACCTCTCTCGACTTCCTCTACGACATACCGCCGGACCAGGCTCGGGGGCTTCTCTCGGCGATGCCTTCGGAACACCGACTACATCATCTGGATGGGGCTGGCGTCGTCTTCGTCGCCTCGGACTTCGCGATGTTCAAGACGCCCGCCGGCCTTCGGATTCGGAGCGGTCGGCGAGCATCCGCGGGCCGCCGATACCGTCGGCATCAACGTCTACGGGACGCGCTACGCGTGCGTCATGACGTTGTCCGGGGCGCTCGCAGCTGCCGGCGGCGTCGTACCTCGCACTCGGATTCGTCGAACTCGTTCGAGCCCAACATGACCGCGGGCCGCGGGTTCATCGCCCTGGCGGCGCTCATCTTTGGGAGCTGGCGGCCGTTCGGCGCTCTCGCGCGTGTCTCCTGTTCGGCTTCTCGAGCGCGCTGCCAACAAGCCTGCAGGAGTACTTCGTTGTCAGGCTTCGACGCTCTGTTCGAGTGCATTGCCGTATGTCCTGACATCGTCGCGGTCGCCGGCGTTGTCGGTCGCTCGACTCCACCGGCCGCTATTGGTCGTCCATACGTCAAGCAATAGGGTGGGGAGGTCCGGGAGCCGGGCCGCCCGTGGCTCGCTCCTCACGGGGCTGGCCTCGATCGCGGCGCTTCCGCTGGCGATCTACCTCACGCGCTTCAGCGACCGGTTCGACCTCCTCCATGCGGGCTTTGCGATACCCGTGGCCGCGGGGCTCGGCCTTGCCGCGCTGGCGCTCGCACGCAGGGCCCGAATCCGGGGCGCGATGGCCCTGGGGGAGGGTGGCTCAATGGGCGCTGCCCGAGTCGGCCGCGTGCTCGGGATCATCGGTCTGTGCCTGGCGGCGGCAGGCGTCGTCGCCCTCGGCGTCTACGGGCTCCTGGAGTTCGCCGGGTCGCGCGAGTAGAGCGGGCGCGACTCGCATGCTGGGTCGGTGGTGGATGCTGCGGGAACCTCCCGGTTCCCCCAGACCCCCTCCACTGGTCCGCTGCGCGGACAAGGCGCTTCGCGCCTTCACTACACTGTCCCGCTCATGTTCGACATCGGCTCCAGCCTCCGCGAGGCTCGACTCCGCCAGGAGCTCGACTTCCCCGAGCTCGAGGAGCGGACGAAGATCCGCCCGAAGTACCTCCGCGCGCTCGAGGACGAGCGGTTCGACATCCTGCCCGCACCCACGTACATCCGCGGCTTCCTGCGTTCGTACGCGGATGCCCTCGGCCTCGATGGACAGCCCTTCGTGGACGAATACAACACGCGCTTCGCAGTGGGGGAGGAGGACGCCCCCGTCCGCGCTCGTCGCGTACCGGTTCAGCGGCGAGACCGGAGCGGCCGGGAGTCACGTATCGCCGTCCTGGCGTTGTTCGCCATCGCGGTCACGACCGCACTCGTGATTGCCGCCTGGAGATTCGGCGGGCCGGAAGGGGAGAAGGTCCCTGGCCTCGCGTCGCAGAACGGCACCCAAACGACGCCGAGCTCCTCGTCGACGCGGCAGACGCGCCTGGTCGTGCGCGCAGTCGATGGTGGCTCGTGGATGGAGGTGCGCGCCGGGTCTGCTGCCGGGAAGCTCCTGTACAGCGGGACCCTCGAGCGAGGCCAGCGGAAGACTTTCGAGGGGGCTCGCTTGCAACTCGCGCTCGCCGAGCCTCAGAACGTCGCCGTGCGCCTCAACGGCAACCGTGTGGACCTGCCGGTGGGGACGACCTTCGTCGTCACCCCACAACGCATCGCCCGCGCGACCTCTTGACGCGCCCGCGTGCGGCCATCGTCGTGACGGGCAGCGAGCTCGTCCGGGGCGAACGCAACGACCGCAATGGGCCATTCCTCGCTGCCGAAGCCGTGCGGCTCGGACTCGACCCCGAGCGGATCACAATCGTCGGCGACCGCCCCGAGGATCTCGAACAGGCCTTCCGGCAGGGTTTCGACGCCGATCTCTGCCTGGTCTCCGGGGGCCTCGGCCCGACGCACGACGACCGCACCATCGAGCTCGTCGCGCGCGTAGCCGGGCGTGCGCTAGCGGTGGACGAAGCGCTCGAGCGAGACATCGAGGGAGTCTCGAGGATGATCGCCGAGCGCCTCGGGCGACCGTATGGGGACTTCACGACGGGGGTACGCAAGCAGGCCACGCTTCCCGAGGGCGCTCTCTCGCTGGGTCTTGCTGGAACTGCCCCAGGAGTCGTGCTCGATGCGAACGGATGCGTCGTCGTGGTGCTCCCGGGGCCTCCGCGTGAGCTCCGCCGGCTCTGGCCGCGCGCTCTCGAAACGGAGCCTGTACGAAGAGTGCTCTCGCGTGCGCCCTCACGCGGGCGGATCGTCCTCCGCTTCTTCGGCACGCCCGAGTCTGCCGTCGCGGAGGCGCTCGCAGACGCAGGCGGCGACGGTGACGGCGTCGAGGTGACGATCTGCGCCCGCGAGTTCGAGATCCACGTCGACCTGGTCGTGGAGCCAGGAGCGGACGAGCGCGCGGCCGAAGTCGCCGGCTTTCTGCGCGAACGGCTCGCACGGTACCTCTTCAGCGAGGACGATCGCTCGATCGCCGAGATCGTTCTCGATCTCTGCAGAACGCGTCGGCTGACGCTGGTGACGGCAGAGTCGTGCACGGGCGGCCTGGTTGCCGCTCGGCTCACGAGCGTGCCGGGATCCAGCGACGTGTTTCTCGGGAGCGTTGTCGCGTACTCGGACGGGGTGAAGGAGACCGGGCTCGGCGTCGAGCGTGCTGTGCTCGAAACCTACGGCGCGGTCTCCGCGGAAGCTGCGGCTGCGATGGCTCACGGCGTGCGGGCGCGGCTCAGCGCGGACATCGGCGTTGCGGTGACCGGTGTCGCGGGGCCGGACGGCGGCACCGAGGAGAAGCCGGTGGGCCTCGTCTTCGTCCACGCCGTCGGCCCGGACGGTGAGGAGGCGCGGCGGACAGAGCTGCCCGGAGACCGCGAGATGGTCAGGGGACGCGCGACAGCCGCCTCGCTCCACCTCGTTCGACGATTGTTGACACAGAGTCGGCACGGAGATGTTTGAGTCCACTCGGTAGCCTCGAAGGCGTTGATCGCCTTCGGCTCTTCTGTGCTCTACGGCTCCCGAGCGACATCGTCGCACCCCTCGTCTCCTGGCAGGAGCGAGCCCTTGGCGGTACGGAGGTACGCATCCTTCCTCCGGACCACCTCCATGTCACGCTCGCATTCCTGGGAAACCGGCCCGCGTCCGATGTCGAGCCGGTCACCGACGTGCTTCGGATCGTGGCTCAAACGGCCCGCCGCCCGCTGTTCAGCGTCCGGCGGTACCGTGAGACCTCTCGGGTCGCCATGCTTGCGCTGGCCGAGGAGCTCGTTCCCGGCGACGCATACGTGGGGCGGGCCAACGAGCTCGCGGGTGAGCTCATGCGACGGCTGGAGGAGCTCGGTGTCTATCGGCGAGAACGGCGCGGCTGGTTGCCGCATGTCACGGTCGCACGGTTTCGCACCCAGCCGAAGCTCACGCCGGAGCTCCCTGACCTCGGCCGGTTCAGTCCGTCCGAAGTCGCTCTCTATTCTTCGGTGCTGCGTCCTTCTGGGGCGCGGTACGAGGTACTGGAATCGTGTTCGCTAGGCCATGTTTAAGAAACGGAGATTCGGGAGGATGAAGCCATGAAACGCGAGGAAGCGCTCGACGTCGCGCTCGGCCAGATCGAGCGAAATTTCGGCAAGGGGTCGGTGATGCGGATGAGCGATCGTCCGCAGGTCTCCATCGGCGCGATCTCGACCGGCTCGCTGGCACTCGACATGGCACTCGGCATCGGCGGGCTGCCGCGCGGGCGGGTCGTCGAGATCTTCGGTCCCGAGGCGTCGGGGAAGACGACGCTCGTGTACCACGTCATGGCAGAGGCCCAACGCCGCGGCGGCATCTGCGCCTTCATCGATGCCGAGCATGCGATGGATCCGCAGTACGCACGCCGGATCGGCGTCGACATCGACCAGCTTCTCGTCTCCCAGCCCGACACGGGCGAGCAGGCGCTCGAGATCGCCGAGCTCCTCATCCGCTCCGGCGCGCTCGACATCGTTGCCGTCGACTCCGTTGCCGCCCTCGTTCCGAAGGCCGAGATCGAGGGAGAGATGGGCGATTCCCACGTCGGCCTCCAGGCTCGCCTGATGAGTCAGGCACTACGGAAGCTCGCCGGCACGCTCAATCGGACGGACACGATCTGCATCTTCACGAACCAGCTCCGGGAGAAGATCGGGGTCATGTTCGGCAATCCAGAGACCACTCCCGGCGGGCGCGCGCTCAAGTTCTACTCGTCCGTGCGTCTCGACATCCGTCGGATCGAAACGCTCAAGGACGGCGCCGAGGCGTTCGGCAACCGCGTTCGCGTCAAGGTCGTCAAGAACAAGGTGGCGCCGCCGTTCAAGCAGGCCGAGTTCGACATCGTCTACGGCTCGGGAATCCCCTGGGAAGGCACGGTCCTCGACGTGGCGCTCGAGAAGAAGGTCGTCCAGAAGGCGGGTTCCTACTTCAGCTTCGGCGACGACCGCCTCGGCCAGGGAAGGCAGAACGCCACGGCTTTCCTGAGCGAGAACCCCGACCTCGTCCAGCAGATCCTCGCCCGGATCCAGGCGGAGGCCGCCGAGGACCAGGTCATCTCCGCGCGGCTGCTTCCTTCTCAACCGCATGCAGAGCAAGCCGTGGACGTCGAGATCGAGGAGGCGGAGGTAGAGGCGGAGGCGGTTCCCGTCGAGAGCTGACCCGGCGTCCGACGAGAGCTCACGCGAGGTCGAAACGAATGGCTGACGACGCGGTCGAGTGTGCACTGCACGCGCTTCGGCATAGAGATCGGACCGAGGCCGAGATCGAAGAGCACCTATGCGCACGCGGCTTCTCCGAACGAGAACGCGAGGTGGCGGTCGAGACGCTTCGGCGCACGGGCCTTGTGAGCGACGAGCGGTTTGCGAAGGCTCGTGCCTCGTCGCTGGCGGAACGTGGTTCCGGAAACGCGCTCATTCGCTCGAAACTTGTCGACGCCGGGGTGGCACAGGAGCTCGTCGCCGGTGCTCTCGACGCCGTCGAGCCCGAGGCAACACGTGCTCGCCGCATCGTCGCCAGGCGAGGCAGCTCGCAAAAGACGGCGCGCTACCTGTATGGAAAAGGGTTCTCCGAGGAGGTCGTCCACGCCGTCATTGCGGAGGAGGACGAGCGCGCGTTAGGATGAGAGAGCTTCACCAGGCATTTTCCTGCTCGTAAGCGATTTTTGAATCCGTGAACTTGACTCCTAACCCTCGATACCGACCCCCACCGGCCGGAGACCGGTCGTCAGCGGAGGATGCGTCACCACCTGAAGTAGTGGTCGTGAGCAGTTCTCCGGTCGTGGCCGAGCAGGCCGACTGCCGGGTGTGAGCACCGCGGCGAAGCCGCGGACAACGGAATCCTCCCCGGAGGCCCTGATGCTCTCGGCTGTCGCGGCGCTAATCGGAGTTCTGGTCGGAGCACTTGCGGCCTCTGCGTTCCTCGTGCGCTTCTCGCGCTCTCGCGTACGCACAGCGGAGGCGGAGCGGGGTCGCCTCCTCTCGGATGCGGGACGAGAAGCCGAGGCGATCCGGCGCGAGGCACAGGTCGACGCACGCGAGCAGGCAGTCTTGCTCCGCAGCGAGATCGAAGCGGAGGTCCAGGATCGGCGAGTTCAGATCGCGAAGATCGAGGAGCGCGTCCTTCAGAAGGAAACCGAGGCGGAATCGAGACTCACCGACGCTGAGCGGAAGGAGCAAGGCGTCGGCGATCGCGAGGTGCATGTCAAGGCGCTTCAGGAGGAGCTACGCGAGGCGCAGAAGGAGGCACTCGATGTGCTCGAGCGCATCTCGGGGCTCACCGTCCACGAGGCGCGGCAACAGCTGCTGGAGCGCTCGAAGGATCTCATCCGGCACGAGCTCGCACGCGACGTTCGGCAGATGGAGGAAGAGGCACGTGCGGACTCGAGACGGCGGGCACGGGCCCTCATCGCCGACTCGCTCCAGCGGGTCGCCGCGAGTCACACGGCAGAGGCCACGGTCTCGGTCGTCGAACTGGCATCCGACGACCTCAAGGGGCGCATCATCGGTCGGGAGGGGCGCAACATTCGCGCTCTCGAGCATCTGACCGGGGTCGACTTCATCATCGACGACACGCCGCATGCCGTCGTCCTCTCGTCGTTCGATCCGCTTCGCCGCGAAATCGCGCGAGTCACGCTCGACAAGCTGATCGAGGACGGTCGCATCCACCCTGCCAGGATCGAGGAGATGTACTACCAGTCGAAGGCCGAGCTCGAAGAGCACATCCTGGAGGCAGGCGAGCAGGCCGTCTTCGAGGCGAACTGCGGGGAGTTCCACGAAGAGCTCGTTCGCATTCTCGGACGGCTTCGCTATCGCACGAGCTACGGTCAGAACGTCCTCAAGCACACGCTCGAGGTCGTCCATCTCGGCGGGATCATGGCGGCCGAGCTCAAGGCCGGGGTCAAGACGACCAAGCGGGCCGCTCTGCTGCACGACATCGGCAAGGGCATGAGCCACGAAGTAGAGGGGTCGCATGCGGTTATCTCGGGACAACTCGCGCGTCGCTATGGCGAGTCAGAAGGCGTCGTCCACGCGATCGAGGCGCACCACTACGAGATCCAACCGCAGACGGTCGAGGCGGTTCTCCTGATCGCGGCGGACGCGGTATCCGCCTCGCGACCGGGCGCTCGCGGCGAGAGCCTCGAGAACTACATCCGCCGGCTCGAGGCACTCGAGACGATCGCTACCGCCAAGGCCGGGGTTGCCAAGGCGTATGCACTGCAGGCCGGTCGCGAGATTCGCGTGATCGTCGAGCCGACCGAGATCGACGACGACGGCGCTGTTCTGCTCTCCCACGAGATCGCACGGGAGATCGAAGACCAGCTCGAGTATCCGGGTCAGGTCAAGGTGATCGTCATCCGGGAAAGTCGCGCCATCGAGGTCGCAAAATAGGCACCGCCGCCGCCGCGGAGGCCTGGGTCGAGGTCTGGTCGAGTGCGTGGCCGAAAGGCGACGTCGGTGCTATCGCAGCTCTCTATGCCGACGACGCGGTGTTCTACTCGCACCCATTTCGCGCTCGGCAAACGCCACACGAGTACGTCTCGTGGGCGTTCGCGGACCAGCTGAACGCAGAGTGCCGGTTCGGTGAGCCGATCGTCGCCGGCGAACGCGCGGCCGTGGACTGGTGGGCTGCGATCACGGCGAGGGATGGCTCGGTCGAGACGATCGCAGGCACGTCGCTGCTGCGCTTCCGTAGCGATGGCCTCGTCGGCGAACAGCGGGACGCGTGGGCGTCCAAACCCGGCCGTCACGAGCTCCGCGACTGGGCTCGTTAGCCCAGGAGCCTGCCTCACGATGAGGCGTTGTGTCCCGACCGACGAAGCTCATCATGAGACATGCTCCAGGACCACCTACGATTCACGATCGTGCGCCGTTACCACGTCACGACATTCGGGTGCCAGATGAACGCTCACGACTCCGAGCGGATCAAGGGCATGCTCGAGTCCCTCGGGCTCGGCGAGGCCGTCTCCCCAGATTCAGCCGACGTCGTCGTCTTCAACACGTGCACGGTTCGAGAGAAGCCGGACACGCGGCTTGCGGCCTACCTCGGGAACGCCGGCGCCCGCAAACGCGAGCGGCCGGATCTCGTGATCGCCGTCGGCGGGTGCTACGCGGAGGCTCAGCGCGAGCGAATCTTCGAGCAGTATCCGTTCGTCGACGTCGCCTTCGGGCCGGGTTCGATCCCGCATCTCGGCGACTGGCTTGCCGTAGGGGGTCACGGAATCTCGTCGGGGCGCTTTGGGAGTCATGAGCACTTCGCAGCCGATCTGCCTCAGCGCCGGGAGCGGGTGTTTCAGGCCTGGGTGCAGGTATCGATGGGCTGCAACTCCGCGTGCGCGTATTGCATCGTCCCGGCCGTCCGCGGTCGCGAGCAAAGTCGGCGACCGGGAGAGATCGTTGCCGAAGTGACCGCGCTCGCGCGGGACGGCGTCCGCGAGGTCACGCTCCTCGGCCAGAACGTCAACTCGTGGGGACGAGACCTCGCTCCTGACCTGCAAACCGAGTTCGGCGAGCTCCTGCGCGCGTGTGACGCGATCGACGGCATCGACCGGATCCGCTTCACCAGCCCTCATCCGAAAGACTTTCGTGAGCCCGTGATCGCAGCCGTCGCCGAGTGCCCGAGTGTCTGCGAGCACGTCCACCTGCCTATGCAATCCGGATCGTCGCGCCTTCTGAAGCGGATGCGCAGAACCTATGATCGCGACCGCTACCTGCGTCTCGTGGACACGCTGCGCGCTGCCGTACCGGATCTCGCACTCGGCACCGACGTGATCGTCGGTTTCCCGGGTGAGACGGAGGGGGACTTCGCCGAGACTCTGGAAGTCGTCGAGGTCGCCCGCTTCGACAGTGCATTCACCTTCATCTTCTCGCCTCGCGCCGGGACCGAGGCGGCAAGCATGACCGACCAGGTTCCGGACGAGGTGAAGCACGAGCGCCTCGAGCGCCTCGTCGAGTTGACGCAGCGCATCGCCGCCGAGCGCAACGTGGAGCGAATCGGTCGGGTCGAGGAGGTGCTCGTGGAAGGATCCAGCCGTACGGACGACGCGCTCCTACGCGGCCGGACACGGCGAAACACCATGGTCAACTTCGCGGGTTCCGCAGCGACCGGAAACCTCGTCATGGTCGTGATCGATGAAGCGACTTCGACAACGCTCCGGGGACGTCAGGCCTCGCTCGTGGCGGCATAACCGCGGCCGCCTCCGTCCCTTTTCACGCTTTCGGCACATCTGTCACACACGTGTATCCACACCCTCGATACGCTGAAAGCGGGTGGTGGGCTGGGGTGCCCCGCGGGACATGACTTCGGATCGCCCTCAGGTCGTCGCAATCTTCGGGCCGACGGCATCAGGAAAGACCGCCGTCTCGGAGCTCGTCGCCGATGAGCTCGGCAGCGAGGTCGTCTCGGCGGACGCGCTGCAGGTCTACCGCGGCCTGCCAATCCTCACGAACCAGCCCGCCCGTCCAACTCGGCTCGTCGCCATCCGCGACCTCTCGCACGAGTTCTCGGTCGGCGAGTATGCCGAGCTCGCTCACAACGCGATCGACGAGCTCGTCGAGGCCACGGGAGTTGCAGTCGTCGCCGGTGGAACGGGCCTCTACCTCCGCGCCGCCATTGTCGACCTCGAGCTCCCGCCGCCAGCCGCGAATGGCGCGCGAGCGCGCTGGGAAAAGCTCTATGACGACGGCCCCGACATTGCGGTCGCGCGGCTCGCAGAGCTCGATCCGGCGGCAGCCTCGATCGTGCATCGCAATGACCGCCGCCGGGTCGTGCGCGCGCTCGAGCTCGCCGAGCTCGGAGACTCACTCGTACCGAGACGAGACCGCCTCTGGTCTGCGGAAGTACGTCGACCGACACTCATCGTCGGACTCGACCTCCCATCGGCGTCTCTCGAGCTCAGGATCCGCGCGCGGACGGAGAGCATGTTCGCGCGCGGTGTCGTCGACGAGGTGCGACAAGCCGTCGCGGGGCAGGTCTCGAACACCGCGGCGAAGGCACTCGGTCTCCGCGAGCTCTTGTCGCTTCCGGCGCGGGAGGCCGCCGAGGCGACCGTTGTACGGACGATCCGTTATGCGGCGTACCAGCGGAAGTGGATGCACCGCATTCCGGGCATCGTCATGATCGACGCCGACCGGCCTCCGGAGAAGGTGGCGGATGCGATTCTCGAAGTGGCACGCACTCGGTAACGCATACCTGCTCGTCGAGCGGGCCGACCTCGCCCAGCCGTTCTCGCCCCAGGATGCACGCGACCTCTGCGATGCCCACCGCGGCGTCGGGGCCGACGGTGTACTCGAGATCGCCGAGGTCCGGGGCGCCGAGGCCGACGTCGTCGTCTGGAATCCGGACGGGTCCCGCGCAGAGCTCTCTGGGAACGGAGCTCGGATCGCCGCGATGTGGCTGGCTCGCAGGAGCGGAGTTGCGTTCCCGCGCGTGCGTCTCGGCGAGAGGACGATCCCTGCCCGTGTACAGGGGGACGATGTCGAGGTCGACCTCGGAACGGTCGAGGTCGCCCGGCCGGAGGTGCTCGACGTCGAGGGGGAACGGCTCGAGTTCACGCCCGTCTCGGTGGGCAACCCACATGCGGTGTTCCGGCGGGAGCCCGCGCGCGAGGAACTCTTGCGTCTAGGGCCGCTCGTCGAGCAGCACGAGCGGTTTCCGGGGCGCACCAACGTCCAGCTCGTCCGGGTCGACGGGCCGAGCGACCTGACGGTCGCCGTCTGGGAGCGAGGCGTGGGGGAGACGCTTGCGTCCGGATCGAGTGCAGTGGCAGCTGCCGCAGCGGCGTTCGTACACGGCTGGTGCGAGACTCCGGTTCGTGTTCACCTCCCCGGAGGGACCCTGACCGTGGACATCCGGGATGGGCGGGCGATCCTCAGCGGTCCAGTCGTCGAGATCCTCCACGGTGAAACGCTCTGATCAGGCCTACGCCTCGCTGAGCTCGACGAGTCGGCCGTCCGATGGGCCCAACTGTTGATCTCTATCGATCTGCAGATTAGGCATCTAAGCGTCGCCTACGAAACGAGGCGCCTAAGCAACGTGCCTATTCGGCGCTGCAATTGGTTGACTTGCGGCGGACGTCGTATCAATGTGCCCGTCATCGAGAAAGAGGCGGTGCGGTGGTGGCAAAAGAGTCGCGGGCGATGACTCCGGGCGCTCCAGGATTGGTCCCCGGGGCGGAGATCCGGACGTTCCTGATCGCCGACGTCCGCGGCTACACGCGGTTCACGCGGGAGCGTGGCGATGCGGAGGCGGCACGGCTCGCCAAGCTGTTCGCCGACCTCGCGCGAGACGCAGTGGAAGCTCGCAGCGGGCACGTGATCGAGCTCCGGGGTGACGAGGCCCTGGCCGTGTTCTCGTCCCCCGCGCAGGCGGTCCGCGCGGCCGCGGAACTCGTCGCCGTTTGCACGGAGGAGACCGCCGCCCGGCCGGAGCTGCCGCTCTTGGTCGGCGTCGGCATCGATGTGGGCGAGGCCGTGCCAGTGGAGGGCGGCTACCGGGGCGCTGCCCTGAACACGGCAGCTCGGCTGTGCTCCCAGGCGGCAGGTGGGCAGGTACTCGTCACGCCCGGGCTCAGGGGGCGCGTGGACAAGGTGCCGGGTGTGCACTTCGAGAGTCGCGGTACGGCCGAGCTGAAGGGGTTCGAGTCGCCGGTGGATCTGATCGAGGCGGTTGCGGAGGAGCGGGCTCCCGTGAGTCTTCCCGGCGGTACGGAGACGCTGCCCGACACGGTCCTTCCGGCGGAGCTCGAGATCGACGTCCCGATCGCCGGGCGCGAGCGCGAGCTGTGCTGGTTGCGAGGGACGTGGCGCCAGTCGAGGCGCGGCTACGGACGGATCGTCTTCGTGTCCGGCTCAGCCGGAAGCGGGAAGTCGCGACTGGCCTCCGAGCTTGCCGTTTTCGCGCTGCCACATGGGGCCGTCGTCTCATACGCGGGCGCGGGCGGGGCCGCCGCCGCGCTGGCGGTCTCGGCGCTCCGCGATGCCGTCTCCGATCCGCGCGCCACGCTGCTCGTGCTCGACGACCTCGAGGCTCTCGGCGACACGGTCGCGACCGCGCTTCGGGAGCTGTTCGACGCGGTCGAGGCCGGTCCAACCATGGTGGTCGGGCTCCTGCGCGATCCGGATGCAGTCCCGGCGCTGGCCGCGCTGGTCGACCGGGCAAACCTTGCCGGTGACGGCTACCGGCCGCTCGGCGCACTGGATATCGAGGCGGTACGCGAGATCGCCGGCGTCTACGCCGGGGACGCAGTGGACGAGGTCCCACTGGAGTCGATCGCACGTGCCTCGGGCGCTTATCCGGGCCGCGTCCACGAGCTGATGACCGAGTGGGCCGCGGAGGAGGCGACGAGGCGGATGGCGGCCGCTGCGGAGTGGCTGGCTGCGGATCGCCGGGATTTCAGAGCTGGCCTCGACTTCGCCAACAACGTGATTGGCTTGAAGCTCGCGCGCCTCTACGGGCCCGAAACGAGATCGGTCGAGGCAGCCGTCGCCGATTGTCCGTATAAGGGTCTGGCCTCCTTCGAGGAAAACGACGCCCGGCTCTTCTTCGGTCGCGAGCGGCTGGTGGGCGAAATAGCTGCTCGTACCGTCGGTACCGGGCTGCTCGGTGTCGTGGGAGCGTCGGGCAGCGGCAAGTCTTCCGTAATCGCGGCCGGCCTGATCCCGTCACTGGAAGCGGGTTTGCTGCCGGGTAGTGAGCGCTGGCGTCCTCTCGTGATCCGGCCGGGAGAGCATCCGCTCGGCGAGCTGGAAGCTGCTCTGGACGGCCCCATCGCTGGCGAGGGGCGGCTCGTCCTCGTCGTCGACCAGTTCGAGGAGACCTTCACAGCCTGTCAGGACGAGGACGAGCGAGCCCGCTTCGTCGAGCATCTTGTCTCGGTCGCAGGAGACGGTGACCGGACCATCGTCGTCCTCGCCATTCGCGGGGACTTCTACGGCCACTGCGGCGCCTATCCCGACCTCGCCCGGCTGCTGGCGGCGAACCACGTTCTGGTCGGCCCAATGACTGCAGAGGAGCTTCGCCGAGCCGTCGAGTTGCCCGCACGGCGTGCAGGAGTTCGCGTCGAGTCGGAGCTCGTGAACAGCCTCGTGGTCGAGGTTGGCGACGAGCCGGGCGGCCTGCCGCTGCTCTCGACGGCGCTCGTCGAGTTATGGACGGCACGTGCCGGCGGCTGGCTCCGTCTCGAAGAGCACGAGCGTCTCGGCGGCGTCCGCGGCGCCGTGGCGCGCTTGGCGGAGAGCGCCTACGAGCATCTCGACGACGAGCAGCGCGCCGCAGCTCGTCGTCTGTTCCTGCGTCTTGTGGCGACCGGTGAGGAGGGAGTCGTCACCCGCCGGCGGGTGCCCGCGTCCGAGCTCGATCTAGAGCGCGACGACGTCATGGACAAAGTCGTCACGCGACTCACCGAGGATCGGCTGCTGACGGCGAGCGAAGGGACGGTCGAAGTCGCGCACGAAGCGCTGACGCGCGAGTGGCCGCGGCTCCAGGACTGGCTCCGCGAGGACGTCCAGGGACGGGAGTTGCGTGAGCAGCTGATGCAGAGCGCGAAGCGCTGGGAGACCGCCGACCGAGATCTGGCCGAGCTGTACCGCGGGGCGCGCCTGTCGGCCACGCTCGATTGGTCAGTTGGGAGAGACCACGAGCTGAACGAGCTCGAGCGCGAGTTCCTGGCTGCCGGTCGCGCCGAGAACGAGCGCGAGCTCACGCGACAGCGGCGCCAGAACCGTCGCCTGAAGACCCTTCTTGCCGGTGTCGCGGTGTTGCTTCTCGCCGCAATTGCAGCAGGAGCTGTCGCGCTCGTCTCGCGAGGCAACGCCCAGGAGTCCGCGACCGCGGCGACCGCTCAACGGCTCGGCGCGCAGGCGCTCGTCGAGAAGGACCTCGACCGCTCGCTGCTTCTCGCGCGGGAAGGCATCGCCCTGGACGACTCACCGGAGACCCGCGGCAACCTCCTCTCCGCGCTCGTGCGTAGCCCGGAAGCGATCGGCGTCCTCCGACCGCTCCCGGGGCGGCTCCTCGGCGTTTCTGCTGCACCTGCCGGGAGCCGGCTGGTCATCTGGAACAACGAGGGAAAGGTCGCTCTCATCGACGCGGACAAGGGCCGCACCGTTGCGGAGTACGACGCGTGGGCCGGGGAGTTCTCCCGGGATGGACGTAGCGCGGCGATCTTCGGCGAACCTGGGATCACGTTCGTTGACGCCGCTACGGGCGAGGTGAAGCGGAAGGTCGAGTGGCCCCAGGAGCCGATCGCGTTCAGCCTTGCAAACGATCACCGATTGCTCGCCATCGTGGATCCCGGTGGCGCCTCTCTGACGTTCTCGGACCCGGAAACACAACGGACGATTCGCCGCCTCTCGCCTCGACCCGGGCACAGCTTCCTCGACGTCTGGTTCGCCCCCGACGGAAGGCATTTCTTGACGGTGGACCATGCGGGTCCTCCCCCTCCGCCCGATCAGCCGCCGCGGGCCGTGGAGCTCGCATGGTGGGCGCCGGGAGCGCGTCGGCCGACGTTGACGATTCCGGTAAATGGCGCCCAATTTCCCTTCGGGTTCCGTGCCGACTCCAAGGCGCTCGCAGTAGGGCGTGGCGACGGCTCCGTCTCGATCTACGACTTGCCGCGTGGTGCAGCCCGCGACCTGCACGGGCGCCACAACGCTGCCGTTCAGGCAGTCGCCTTCGCTCCCGACGGCAAGACGCTGGTGACAACGGGCGACGACACGACCGCGATCGTCTGGGACACCACCTCGGGCGAGATCATCGAGACGCTTAGCGGCCATAACGGGCGCGTGCCGGCTGCGGCGTTCAGTACGGACTCGTTCACGCTCTATACGGTGAGCCTCGATGGCAGTCTGATCGGCTGGGATCTCACCGGCGAGCGCCGGCTTGGTCGTCCGTTCGCTGCAGGCGGTGGGAACCAGATCGGGCCGCAGAATCCGGTGGACGACGCGCCCACGTTCGACCTCAGCCCTGACGGACGCTGGATCTGCGTCACGCAGGCGGACGGGGGCGTCGTTGTTCGGGACGCGGAGAGCCTCGCGGTTCGTGCCACGCTCGGCGCAGTCCAGGACGGCGCTGTGCTCGACGTGGTTTTCAGCCCGGACGGCAGCGTGCTCGCAGCGGGCGGCGCAGGTGGTCAGGTGACCTTTTGGGACACGAGGACATGGAGACGGATCCGCGGGCCACTTGGCGGGCCCGGGAGCGGAATTCCGAAGGGTGCTCGCGAGAACGTCCGCACGATCGCGTTCTCGCCGGACGGGGCGACGCTCGCCGCCGGAACGGAAGTGGTGTCGATCACCGACCCCACCGCGCCCCCGGACCTCGACGGCCGTGTGTTCCTCTGGGACGTGCAAACCGGGTCACCTGACGGACGGGCGATCGGGGCCGAAGGTCCGATCTTCGACCTCGCTTTCAGCCCGGACGGGTCGATGCTCGCGGGGGCGTACAACGCTCTGGATTTCGACGCGAAGCCGGAGACGAAGACGTTCGGTGGCTGGGCGGCGGTCTGGGGTCTTTCCGATCGCTCCGAGCTGTATCGCGTCAACGTGGACAGCGGCTACGCACGCGCCGGGGCCGTTGCGTTCAGTCCCGACGGACGTCGACTTGTCACAGGAGGTGGGACCGGCGACGTGCGCTTCTTCGATGCCCGCTCCGGGGCCCCTCGAGGCCGCTCGGTTCGCGCGAGCTCGGGCTGGGTACTGTCGCTCGACTTCGCGCCGGACGGCAAGACGATCGCAACCGGCGGATCGGACGGCACGGTCAGGCTGCTCGATGTGGCCAAGCGGGCACAGGTGGGAGCTGCGCTGCCTGGGCTCGACAACATTCACGCGAATGCGGGATTCACGCCGGACGGCGAACGGCTCTTCGTCGTGTACAGCACGGGCGCGGGGTACCGCTGGGATGTCGAGGCGAGCGTCTGGCAGAAGCAGGCGTGCTTGGTCGCGGCGCGGAACCTCTCTCGGGAGGAGTGGGAGCAGTTCCTGCCCGCCCGGGGCTACGACCCGAGCTGCGCGGGGACTACGAGCTCCTAGCGGACGGGTGAGGCGGTGCGCGCAACGAGCGCATCAGAACGTCGATGGCGCGGACGACCCGAACCGGGTCCGCGATCGGTGGAGCGCCGAGCAGGCCACGGTTAGAAGCGTGTGACCGCTTGCACGTTCTCGGTGAACAGCGCGAGCTCGACCACGTTCTTCATGTTGCGATCTCGAACTCCCGAAGTACGTCGTTGAGGGACGTCTTGAGATCGGTCGATGCGCTCCGCTCACCGACGATCAGCGCGCACGGCAGGTCGTAGCGGCCCGCTGGGTAGTCCTTGGGGCGTGTCCCCGGCAGCACCACCGAGCGCGGCGGCACGTACCCACGATGCTCGACCGGCTCAGGCCCCGTGACGTCGATGACGGGGATGGATGCGGAAAGGACGACATTCGGCGCGATCACCGCACCCTCGCCGACGACGACGCCTTCGACGACGATGGCGCGCGAACCGAGGAATGCTCCGTCCTCGACGATGACGGGCTGCGCCTGGGGCGGTTCGAGCACCCCACCGATGCCGACGCCGCCTGAGAGATGAACATCCGCGCCGATCTGCGCACACGACCCGACGGTGGCCCATGTGTCGACCATCGTCCGCGGGCCGACCCAGGCGCCGATGTTGACGAACCCGGGCATGAGGATGACCCCTTCGGACAGGAACGACCCGTACCGTGCGACCCCAGGCGGCACGACGCGAACTCCTCGCTCGGCGTAGTCCCCCTTCACGGGAATCTTGTCGAGAAAGTGAAGGCCGCCGACCTCCATGGGCTCGACCTTGCGCAGGCGGAAGTAGAGGAGGATCGCCTTCTTGGTCCATTCGTTGACCACCCAGCCGGTCGCTGTCCGCTCAGCCACCCGCACCTCGCCGCGGTCGAGCATCGCAATCGCCTCCTCGATGGGCACGGGATCGAGCTCCTCGGCTTCCCATAGCTCCTCGATACGCCGCGCCAGCTCCATCAGCTGGCATCTTCTCCGATTGCGCCGCCGAGGAACCGCTCGAGAGTCTCGTACGCATGCACGAGCGCGTTGATCTCGACGAGCTCGTCCTGGCGGTGCGCGTAGGCCGTGTGGCCCGGCCCGAAGTTCACGGCATCGATGCCGTTCACAGTGAAATCCGCCACATTCGTCCAGGCTTGCTTCGCCTCCGTCTCGAGCGCGCCTGCGGCACGGAGGCCGTTGAAGGAGCGTCGAGTCCGTGACGACGCGCGCTGGCGCGGCGTTGCTCACGATCTCGAGTGTTGCCTCGTCAGGAGTGATTGACCGGAGGTATGCCTCCGCCTCGTCCGGTGTGCGGTCGGGTGGATACCGCAGATTGAGCGTCGCAGTCGCCTCGCCCGGGATGACGTTGTCGGCGATCCCGGCCTCGAGCCGCGTCACCGAGACCACCTCCCTGAACTCGAGACCTCCGACGACGGCGACCCGCGGCGCGAGGTCGAGAAGCCGCGGAAGATCCGCAACTGCACGTTCGATCGCGTTGTCGGCCAGCCACGGCCTCGCCGAATGGCCGCTCCTCCCGTGGAACACGAGCCGCGCGACGAGGTTGCCGAGGCAACCGGCCTGGATCCGCCCATCCGTCGGCTCGAGGACGATCGCCAGCGCAGCATCGTGAATTGCACTCGAGCCCCTGAAGAGCGCAGGGAGCGGATTGTGCTCCGACGGCAGCTCCTCCCGTCCGAAGAGAACGAGCCCGACGTCGTACGGACCAGGGTCAGCGGCCGCGAGATCGCGCACGAGCTCGATTGCGACAGCGAGGCCGCCCTTCATGTCGCTCGCGCCGAGCCCGTGCACCGCGTCCTCCCTGATCTCTCCCGGCAGGTTTCCCTGTGCCGGCACGGTGTCGTAGTGACCGACGAGAACGACGAACGGGACGGCGCGTCGGTGAGCCGGAGTGAAGAAAAAGACTTCGTCGCCTGAATAGTCGGCACTGAGCGCGGGCGGGACGAGCCTCAGGAGGTGCTCACGGATCGCGTCCTCGCTCCCGCTCACCGACGGGATGTCGACGAGCTCGAGCGTCCGGGCGGCGAGACGCTCGCCAAGGCCATCCATGCAGCTGGACCCTAGCGACCACCTTGTCGCGACCGGCACGCTGGTTCCCTACAGTCTGAGGCGGCGCCGACAAGGGCATAATCCTCCGGTGACCGCGCGCCAGCCCGATCCCGCACCAGGGGCGGAGCCGGAGCGTGGATTCGTCGTCGGCGTGTTCCCCAAGGGTGTCGACGGCGAGGCGGAGCTCGACGAGCTTCGGGAGCTTGCGCGCACGGCCGGCGTTGCTCCGGTCGGCGAGGTGGTGCAGCAGCGCGCGCATCCTGACCCGCGCACGTTCGTCGGGAAGGGAAAGCTGGCGGAGCTGAAGCAGGCGTATGCGAACACGTCAGCGGAGGTGCTCCTCGTCGATGAAGAGCTGAGCCCGACGCAGCAACGCTCGCTCGAGGACGCCCTCAAGGCGCGCGTCGTCGACCGCACGCAACTGATCCTCGACATCTTCGCCCAGCATGCTCGTACCGCTGAAGGGAAGCTCCAAGTCGAGCTGGCGCAGCTCGAGTACAACCTCCCGCGCATGCGAGGGATGTGGCAGCACCTCGAGCGCCTGGGCGGCGGGGTCGGGACGCGGGGGCCGGGGGAAAGCCAGCTCGAAAGCGACCGGCGGCTCGCGCGTAACCGTGTTTCCCTCGTCAAGCGCCGCTTGCGGGCACTCAGCGGTCAGCGAGCGACACGCCGCCAGGAGCGACGGCGGACGAGCGTGCCGACCATCGCTCTGGCCGGGTACACGAACGTCGGGAAGTCGACGTTGCTGAACAGCTTGACGGGAGCCGGCGCCGCAGTCGACGATCGTCTCTTTGAAACACTCGATCCGACGACCCGGGCATTCGAGCACGACGGGAAGCGTTACCTCGTGACAGACACCGTCGGCTTCATCCGGCGTCTTCCGACGCAGTTGGTCGAGGGCTTCGCGGCGACACTCGAGGAAACGTTGGTCGCCGACCTCGTCCTGCATGTCGCCGACGCGTCGCTACCCGAGGAACGGCTTCGCGAGACGATCGCTGCAGTGCATTCCGTGCTTGCCGAGATCGATGCCGACGACATCCCGCTCGAGCTGGTTCTCAACAAGGTCGACCTGCTCGACCCGCTCGCCCAGAGGCGCATCGCTCATGCGTTCCCGCGCGCGCTCCAGATCTCCGCGAGCACTGGGGAGGGGCTCGACGCGCTGAAGGCGCGGATCTCCGAACTCTTCTCCGACCGGTTCGAGGATGTGCGCCTGCTCGTCCCGTATTCGGACGGACGGTCGCTGGCGGAGCTCTACGGACTCGGAGCCCCGATCGCGGAGCGGCGCGACACCCCGGAAGGCGTGCGCGTTCGAGCCCGACTGCCGAGGCAGGAGATCCCTCGCTTCGCACGGTTCCTCGTTGCCGACGGTCACGAAACGGGCGCTTCCGCGTCGTGATCGACCTGCCCGTTCGGCTTTTGCGGGAGGGCGCCGTGCTGCCGGCTCAAGCGTATCCAGGGGATGCAGGCCTAGACCTCGCCGCCTGCGAGGGTACGACGCTCGAGCCGGGGGAACGTGCGACGGTGCCGACGGGAATCGCCGTCGAGATTCCAGAAGGTTTTGCGGGGTTCGTACAGCCGCGGTCCGGGCTCGCAGCCCGACACGGGATCGGGGTCGTGAACTCGCCAGGGTTGATCGACTCCGGATACCGCGGAGAGATCCGGGTCGTCCTGCTGAACACGGATACCCGCAACACCTTCACGGTCGAGCCCGGCATGCGCATCGCCCAACTCGTGGTTGTGCCCGTGGCGGCAGTACGACCCGTCGAGGTGGAGGAGCTCGCCGTCACCGACCGAGGCGCTCAAGGCTTCGGGTCGTCGGCTCACTGATCGTGGAGCCCCGGATCCGCGTCTCGGCGATCCTCCGCTGGCGCGGGCGCATCCTGTTGCTGCGCCACGAGAAGGGCGAGGATGAGGTGTGGCTACTCCCGGGAGGGGGAGTCCGGACCGGTGAAAGTCTCATTCGAGCTCTGCGCCGAGAGCTGTGGGAGGAAACCGGACTCTTTCCCAAGGACGTCGAGGTACCGCTCGAAGGTCCGGTCGCGCTCGTCGATTCGATCTCCCCGGAGAAGTGGCCGAAACGCAAGCACGTCGTGCACGTGATCTTCGCGGCGGATGTCTCCGGGTCGCTCGAGGACGTCAGCTCTCAAGACACCGCCGTTCGCGGCCATCGGGCATTTCGCGTCGCTGAGCTCGATTCGATCGCGGTCCATCCACCGATCCAGCGGTTTCTCCAACGCTGGCAGCCGGGTGACCCAGCTGTGTACCTCGGGGAGTTGTGGGTTCCCTAGGTCGAAGCGATCGGCACGCTTTCGGCACGATTCGCGTCCCACCCGTAGACATTTGCTCGATACGCTGGCAGCGGGTGGTGGGCTGGGGTGCCCCTCGGGAACACCGCTCTTAGCGGCGCCCGCCACGTTTTCGTGCCCGCTCCGCGGAGATGCGAAACGCTTCGGCTTCGAGCTCGTCTGGGAGCGGCTCCAGGGTCGGCGGCTCGCCCCCTGACGCGTGCGCGAGCGCCTGAGCGAGGAGCCAGTCGGCCAGCCACGGGTTACGCGGGAGGAGCGGGCCGTGGAGATACGTTCCGATCGCGCGGCCGGTGAGACATCCTTCAAGGCCCGACTCACCGTCGTTTCCGAATCCGAAGACGACTCGCCCGAGGGGAGCCGCCCCTACGTCGAGCAGCGTCCGGCCGGCGTGGTTTTCGAAACCGGCGAGCTGCCGCGTCAATCCCGGTTCGATCTCGCACTCGAGCAGAACGTCGCCGATCATGCGCGCCGTCCCGGCGACGGTCTCGTGCGAGAAGAGGCCAACGCCGGGCATGAACGAGCCATCGCGACCTCGGTAGCCGCGCCCGAGCAACTGATAGCCGCCGCAGACAGCGAGCAGGGCCACGCCAGACGAGTGAGCCGTTCGGATCGCCTCGCCCTTCGCCACCAGGTCGGGAGCCACGAGCGCTTGCTCGCGATCCTGACCGCCGCCGATATAGATGAGGTCGCAGGCGTCCGAGTCGAGGCCGACTCCCATGCCGACGGCCTGTACGTCGAGCTCGTGCCCGCGAAGCGCCGCACGTCGGGCGAGGACCGCAATGTTGCCGCGGTCCGCATAGATGTTGAGGTAGTCCGGGTAGAGGTGGCCGACCGTGATCTTCACGGCCGCTCGCCTTCCCAGTACGGACGGACGAGCCCACGCGCAGAGAGGATCTCGCGTAGCGCCAGCATCGCCGTATACGTCGGCAGGACGACGAGCTCCGTGCCGGCGTCGACCAGCTCGAGGCCGCGGTCCAGCGCTCGCTCGAGAGAAGGCTCGACCTCGAGTCGATCCTGCGGAAGGCCGCCGTACACCATCCGCAATCCGAGTTCCGCGGCACGATCGCCGCTCACGACGACGCAGCCAGCGTGCTCGAGGAGCGGCTCGAAGTCGACATCCCAAATCCACGAGACATCCTGGCCGTCGGCAATAGCGTCGTTGAGCGCGAGAACCAGGACGGGCGGCACCCCCGTCTCCAGCGTTCGCAGCACCTCGTTTGCCCCCGCCGGGTTCTTGACGAGAAGGACGACGACCGTCTTTCCGCCGGTGGGAATGCGCTCGAACCGTCCGAACGCCGCGCTGAAGGATTCCAACCCGTCGCGAACGTCGGACAGCGACGCGCCGAGTGCGAGAGCGAGGGATGCGGCAGCTGTGGCGTTATAGACGTTGTAGAGACCCGGAAGCGCAAGCTCGACATCTGCGCCGCCTGCTTCTGTCTCGAGCCGGAAGCGTGACCCGAACAACCCGCTGAGCTCGATGCCTCGAGCCGCGACATCGAGCATGGGCCGAGCGTGCCCGCAGGCAGGGCAGTGGTAGTCGCCGAGATGACCTACGTAGGCCGCCGCGTACTCGTAGGGGGTGCCGCAGCGAATGCAGTACTTCGAGTCTGCCGCATGTTGCAACGCCGTGCGGGAATGACGAGGGTCGTCCAGCCCGAACCGCACGGCATGCACCCGTTCGTCCGCGAGGCTTGCAACGACTGGATCGTCGGCGTTGACGACGAGCGTCGTGTCATCCGGTAACGCGCCGACGGCCTCCCGCCATCGCTCCGCGACGAGCTCGAGCTCGCCGTACCGGTCGAGCTGATCCCGGAAGAGGTTCGACAGCGCGATAACGCGCGGACGCGTGCGCAGGACAGCCTCGGGAAGCGCACCCTCGTCCACCTCGAAGAGTCCGAGCTCGGCTCCTCGCGACGAGACGAGCGCCGAGGCGATCCCCGAGAGGAGGTTCGCGCCGGCCCGGTTCCACGCCAGGAGCCGCTCGGCGCCCAGGATCCGCGCGGTCATCGCTGTCGTCGTCGTCTTCCCGTTGGTACCCGAGACGACGGCGACACCCAACGGGAGCCGAGCGGCCAGCGCGTCGACGGCTCCCGGATCGAGCTTCCACAGGAGCTTTCCGGGCAAGGTGGTTCCCCCGCCGCGCCCCGTCGCGCGCGACACCGCCCCGACGCTCCGCGCCGCGATCGTCTCCAAACCGAGCCGGACCCCCATCCGCGGCGAGGGTACAGAGTGGGAGGGAGGAGCCGCCCACTCTGACGAGCTTGCAGATTATCCAGAACGCTCTAAGCTATTTGCACGTATGGCTCGACCGCGCGCACGAAAGCGTGCCACGCTGCGCATCGACGAGGCGGAGCTCGCCGCATTTCGTGCTGGGTTGCGGCGTCGGTACTCGGACGCCGAGATCCTCGAGGAGCTGCGAGCTGCGGCAAAGAGGCTGGGGCGGTCGCCGACGATGAGGGAGTTCGCGCAAGACCCTGAGGCGCGCGTACACCCGCAGACGGTCATCGAGCACTTCGGGACCTGGAACGCGGCAAAACGAGCTGCGGGCTTGTTTCCGCGCCGCTTCCTCACGCGAGACGAGCTCCTCGAGCAGCTCCGTAGGCTCGGGGAGGAGCTCGGTCGTACGCCGACTGCGCGCGATCTCTCCGCCCGTCGCCGAGCTCTTCCCTCCGCCTCGCTCTACGCGCACACGTTCGGGTCGCTCGCGCGAGCGCTCAGGGAAGCCGGTTTCGAGGTGCTGCAGGGCGAGGAACGCCTCGAGCGCGCAATCGTCCAAGGAGCGGAGCTCGCGAAGGGTCTCGGCCGGCTGCCGAAGATGGCCGACTGGGCGGAGGCTCGGCGGAGCGATCCCGCGCTTCTCTCCGAATGGCAGGTCTATCGCCTGCTCGACGTTCCGCGTGGAGCGTGGACCGCGTTCCAGTTTCTCGTTCGCGAACGCCTGCGCGACGAGGATGTCGAGGTCTTACCTGACGGGACGCTACGCCGCAGCGGCGGCAGCTGAGGTGAGCACGGCGAGGCGCTCGAGACATGACACGGCTTCACGCGGCGCCCGGACCGGAGGAAGGTAGCCGTCTTCACGGTAGTGGCGGTCCGGGCGGAAACGGCGCTCACGGACGATCTGCCCGGCAACGACCTGCAAGAGCCGCCCCTCGCGCACCTCGCGGGTGGCAAGTCGTATCCGGAGTGCTGCCTCGACGATCGCGAGAGCGCGGCGCGTAGAGGCGAAGTAGAGGTCGGATTCGCTCCGGCCGATCCACAGTGGACGAAGACGGCCACGCGCAAGATAGAGCGTCGTGGAGTCGAGCTCGTCCATCCACGCCGCCGCCATGGCGCCGCGGAGCTGGGCGAGCGCCCGCACGTCGTGCCGTCGCGCCTCCACGAGGGCGAAGATCGCCTCCGAGTCGACGGTCATCTCCGGTTCCTCGCGGACGATGGCGTACCGAGTCAGAAGCTCGTCGTCATTCTCGATGATGCCGTTGTGGATGCCGACGACGGTGCCGTGCCGGATCGGGTGGTTGTTCGCCTCGATGTCAGGATGGCCCTTCGTGAAGTCGCGCACGTGGATGAGCGCCTGCTGCGCGGAGGAGGGCAGAGCGATCTCGTCGAGGAGCGCACTCGCCCCGCCACGCAGCTTGGTCACGTCCACAGCTCCCTCACCGCCGCGCCAGGCGTAGCCGACCGCATCGGCGCCCCGCTCCGCGATCCCCGCAAGGAGGGCCTGCGCCGCGAGCGTTCGCGAGACGGTCGAGTCAGGACTAAGGCTGTAACCAGCGATGCCGCACATGAACTGTTTTTCTACTCCTGGGTTCGGACGCCACTAGAGACCGTAGACGACAGAGATGAGGACACTGTTTGTGAGGATCGTGTTGCATCTCTTCGATCGGCTTCTCGTTCGGCCCGCCGATCCCTCGTCGGAGATGTCATCCCTCAAGTGGGGCAACCTCGCGGTCGATACATCGGCCGTGGAAGGGAACGCTGCTGAGCATCTCTTCGATCGTGCGGAGGAGGAAGCGCAGGTCGCCGCCGACGAGCCTGCACCGCGGGAGCGGCCGGATCTGGCCGGTCCGACCGCCGACGACCCCTTGAAGCTCTACGTCCGCCAGATCGGCGACGGTCGTCTGCTGACCCCGGCGCAGGAACGTGAGCTCGCCCGTCTCAAGGACGAGGGAGACGAGGCGGCAAAGCGGAAACTGATCGAGTCGAACTTGAGGCTCGTGATGTCCATCACGCGCAACTACACCAGAGCCGACGTTCCGCTCCTCGACCTCATCCAGGAAGGGAACCTCGGTCTGATTCGAGCGGTCGAGAAGTTCGACTACACCATGGGGTTCAAGCTTTCGACCTATGCCACGTGGTGGATCAAGCAGTCGATCTCCCGCGCGCTCGCAGAGCAGGGGCGAACGATCCGACTCCCCGTCCACGTCGCCGACCAGGTCCGCAAGGTCACGAAGACCCGCCGCCTGCTCGGCCAGAAGCTGAACCGCGATCCGTCTCTCGAGGAGATCGCCACCGAGATCGGGATCACACCAGAGCGCGTACAGGAGCTGCTCGAGCTCGTTCTCGATCCCGTGAGCCTGGAGACGCCGATCGGGGACGGAGACTCGAGCGTCTCGGACCTCATTCCGGACACGAACTCCAAGCAGCCCGAGGAGGAGACTGCGGACCGTGCTCGCTCCTCGGAGCTCCTCGACGCGCTCGCCAAGCTACAGCCCCGCCAGCGCCGGGTCGTCGTCGAGCGTTTCGGCCTCGACGGCGTTCGCCCGCGCACGCTCGAAGAAGTGGGGTCGAACCTCGGCATCACCAGAGAGCGCGTGCGTCAGCTCGAAGCGCGGGCGTTGCGCGAGCTCCGGGCGGTCGCACCCGGCCTCGAGCTCTACCTGCGCACCTGAGCGGCACGCCGCCTCCGCTCATCCCGGCTGGCGTCCCACGTGCGAGCGCCGCCCCCGCGAGCGTCAGGAAGCTCGGCCGCGAGAGTGCGTGACCGGGCTTCAGGTCGCGTCGACGGATTGCATTTCGCGCAAGCTGGCGAGCCGCCGCAGTGACTCGAGCTCGATCTGGCGCACACGCTCGCGCGTGAGCCCGAGCCGCCTGCCGATCTCTTCGAGAGTCTGCGGCTCGGCTCCAGTGAGCCCGTAGCGCATGACGACTACCTCGCGCTCGCGCTGGGGAAGCGCGGCCAGAGCGTGCCGGAGCGCCTCGCTGCGCAGGTGGAGCTCGACGGCCTCCTCGGGGAGGGGCTCGTCACCCGCGACGAAGTCACCGAACACGGCGTCGTCGCCATCGCCGACGGGCGCGTCGAGACTGGTGGAAGCGCGCGCCGCGGCTCGTACCTCGAGCACCTGCTGAACGGTCAGCGAGGCCTCGTCGGCGATCTCTTCCAGACTTGGCTCACGTCCGAGCTGAGTCCAGAGCAGGCGATCGGCGCGGTTGATCTTCTGCAGCCGCTCGACGATGTGAACGGGCATGCGAATCGTTCTCGCCTTGTCGGCGAGAGCACGCGCCACCGCTTGCCGGATCCACCAGGTCGCGTAGGTCGAGAACTTGAATCCACGGCGCCAGTCGAACTTCTCCACGGCGCGAATGAGCCCGAGCGTCCCTTCCTGGATGAGATCGAGGAACGGAAGCCCCTGGTTGCGGTAGTTCTTCGCGATCGAGACCACGAGCCGCAGATTCGACTGGATCATTCGCTCCTTCGCGTCCATGTCGCCGCGCTCGATCCGCTTGGCCAACTCGACCTCCTGGGGGGCCGTGAGAAGCTGATGGCGTCCGGCTTCGCGGAGGAAGAGCTGCAGCGCATCCGTCGTCGTCTCGACAGGCGCCGTCAAAGCTGCCACGGCCTCGGAGTGGGGTGCCTGCTCGACGATCTCGATGCTGCGCTGATCGAGCGCCCGCAGCAGCACATCGTGCTCGAGCTCGGTGAGCTCGTACGCTTCGGCAATCTCGGCGAGATCGGACGCACGAACCGTCCCGGCCTGCTCGGACTGCTCGAGCAAGAGGCGGATGTCCTCGAAGCCGAGGATGTTGTCGATGTCGATCTGGGTCACGCGCGGCGGGAGACGCGATTGAACGGTGGTAGGAGACACTCTCTCGCGTCTGCAGGCTCATGTCTAGGGGTGGAGCGAGATTTCCCCCGACCGGGTCAGACGAGCTTACCGCGGAGCAGGTCGAGAAGCACGCCATCTGCCCAGCGTTCTTCGATGAATCCCACCACGACGAGCGCGTGACACCGACGCGACCTCACGTGAACGCCGCGGGGAGAGCGAGGCTCGCGCTCGGTTGATCCCGACATTCTTCTACTTGACATAACGCTGATTCTCGTGCGTTCGAGCGGCAGGCCGTATGGGTGTGGGATGGCGACGCCGCTGAGCTCGTGGCGAACCACGCCCGGGACGATCGTGAGAGGAGCGGTCTTCGCGTGGCGAGATCGACAGACGCTCGCGCCGGGCGGTGTCGACGTACGCTCCGACGTGCTCGCGCTCCTGCTTCGGTTTCTCTCTCAAGCATTTGTAGTCTTGAAGTATACCGATCAAGATGAAATGAACGCAAGTACGCGGGATGATCCGCCACGTGCTACCCGGGCGCAAGTTTTCCTCGCGGCACGCGTCTTATATGAGAGTGAGCGCGAATTACGAGATTCGCTCGGGCGGCCGACCCGTCTCGATACGCTACGGAGCTAGCGCGCAACAGGCTCTGCTCGACTATCTGCGCTCCCTCGGTTGCCGCAGCGACGAAATTGTGCGACTCGGGCCCGACGCCATCACATGGCGCGGTGCCCGATACACCGCAGCTCCTGCTAGCCCCACCGCTCGCCGAGACGCCTAGCGGCAACTCGCGCGTCTTTCACGCAGACCCCACCTCGAGCGCGTCACCGAGCGGGAAGTCGGGCGATAGAGCGGCGTAGACGATCACGGCGATGCCGCCTAGAGCAGCGGTGTCAGCACGAGGGTGATGCGCCCCGTCTTCGAACCGCGCCTGACGACGTACCGGGTCGCGAGCTCTTCATATGCAGGGTGCAAGACAGCGATGTGGATATGCGGCACGCCACCATAGGAGGCCGGCACGGGCCCCTCAAAGCGGAATCTTCCCAAACGATCGGTGCGGACGCTGCCGCGCCCTCGTGGACCGTAACCGTTCGGCCCTGCCTGCCAAAGAACGACGAGGGCGCCTGCGACGGGTTTGCAGTCTGTGCGAAGGATGCGTCCGTGGAGCACGTGGCCTGTGCCGATCTTCGCCCGACGCGGCGCGGAGAGACCACTCTGCTGGAAAGGACCGGCGCCGTCTCCTCGCGTCGGCTGGCAGGAAGTGGATGTCCCTGACGCAGTGAGCGCGAGCCCGCCTGCCACGGCTGCAGCCGTCACAAGGCACGCCACCATCCGGAACATCGCCGCTCAGGATAGCGCCTCGTGTCGAGCACGCTTCAGCTCCCGGCCTGGAAGCCTGGTGCGTTCGTGTTTCTGTCCTTCTGCTCTTCCTCCTCTGGGGCCCCGCGTCACCGTCGCATCAACACAGCCTTTCGACCAGGGGCTCGGACGTGTCCCGGTCGCCACTACCACGCGAATGTCGCTGACGTTCTCGCCCCTGCTCGAACGCGCTAGTCCGCTGATTCTCGTGCATTGGCATGAAACGCCCTCACGGTCTCAGAATGTGGCGTCCCGGAGACCGCTGACGATTGCGAGGAGCACGAGTGCGGCGATGACGAGCCTATAGACAACGAAGACGCCGTACGTATGCACGCGCACGTAGCCGAGCAGCCAATCGATAGCGAGCAAGCCGCTTCCGAGGGCTGCGAGCGTCCCTACAACGAACGGGCCTTGCCAGCCGTCGGGTAGATCTCCCAGGAGGACGTCACCGACCCCTTTGAGCAGCACGGCTCCGAGGACGGTGGGAATCAGGAGCAGGAACGAAAATCGCGCCGCCCCGTCACGGTCGAGCTTCATGAAGCGGCCGGCGGTGATCGTGATCCCCGAGCGCGAGACCCCAGGGGCGAGCGCGAGTGCCTGCGCGCATCCCATCACGATCGCCTGGCGCAGCCCGAGCTCACCCATCGCCCGGGTCTGGGGCGCGCGGTCAGCCCAAAGAAGAAGAAGCGCCCCGCCGGCGAGCAAGAGCAGGATCTGCCACGGCTCGCCGAGGTGGTCTGCGATCAGATCCTCTCCGAGAAGGCCGGCCAGCCCGGCCGGAATCGTGGCGACGAGCACGAACCAGGCGATCCGCTCGTCGGACGACTCGATCCGCCGACGGCCCAATGAGCCGAGCCAGGCGCGGACGAGTCGGACGATGTCGCCCCAGAAGTACGCACCGACGGCGACGAGCGTTCCTAAGTGGAGCGAGACGTCGAATGTCTGGTTGAACCGGTCGTTTTCCTTCAGGTACGTCCAATCGGCGCCCCACGGAACGAGGATCAGATGCCCTGACGACGAGATCGGGAGCAGCTCCGTGAGTCCCTGGACGATGCCGAGGATGAGCGCCTGCCCGTTCGTCAGCGCCGCCGGGTCGTCGCCGACACCGAGCAGCGTCAGCACGACGGCAAGGCCGAGCGTCGCCCCCGCGACGCTGTACACGACGGAGCGACGCACGGCGAGATCCTACGTTCTGCCCTGTCGGAATCGACATCTGGAAGAAAACGGGCGCAAATTGCGGAGTTCCGGTGAACACGGCCTTGACCTCGCCGGTCGTGTCCCATAGCTTCCCCGATGCACCGAGCACGGAGCGCGATTAGGTCGAAGCGCAGCTCGCAGGCTCTACGCGGAAGCGGACGGTCAGCGGGCTGAGTGGACGAAAGCGCCACCGGCTCGGTGAATTTTTTAGGGATCTTGCATGTTGCAGCGCCGTGAACGTGAGTCCGACGTAGGATCGCACGCGATGCACCTCCGGGCCCCGAGCATCGACCAGGGCGTCCACGCGTTCGGCTGGTCGGTCGTCTTCTTCCTCTACATGTGGCTAGGCGCGCTCCTGATCGACGTGCCAGGAGGTCTGGCGTTCGTCGTCTCACTCGTCGCGGCCGCCGCGATCTTCCTGTTCGTGCGAACGCGCGGCGGCGACCGGCCTCGTTAGTCAGCACGGTCGCGAACCGCTCGCGCCGTTCCCGACCGCTCAAATCCCTAAAGGCGTCCGCTTCGCGGCCGCGGTGCTCGTCTATTCTCGAGCACGTATCGAGCTCAACTCTACGTGGTCTGCGGCTTCTCGCTGAGAGCGGCAACGAGTCGATCGGCGAAGTCGCGGCCAAGCGCCGCCTCGAGACGATCGAGGGCGGGCGCCTTTCGTACCGCGTCCTTTCCGGCGAGGGCGCTGACGTCTGCGAGGAGACGCGTGGAACCGGCAGGGGCGACTTTGGTGAGTACGGCGGCATTCATGTGTCGAAAATCGGCCCTGGAGCCCTCCGTTTCCATCCCTTGCGGGAGTGAACCGCCGATCCTGCGCGCTGCGTCAGAGCTCAAGATCGAGCCTCCTCTCGTCGAAGTGGGCCGATGCGAGCTCAGCCCGGAAGTCGGATAGCTCACGAAACGCATCGCGTTCGAACACGTATCCGACCACACCGACCCTCGCGTCGTTCCAGAACGGGATGTCGAGGTGCTCGCGGGTCACGAGGTTCACCGAGACGGAGGAACAAGCAGGACACCGAACGGCGACACCGAGTGCGTCTCCACCGGGAGCGATCAACGTGAACGCGGAAGGCGTTACCGGACGGGGCCGTCCTTCGAGGAAGCAGAAGAAGCTCCAGGGCCACTCCCCCGCTCCGATACGACCCACAGCGAGGTCGGTGAGCTCTGCCGCGATCGGATCGTCGTGTGCGGTCATCAGATTCCGGAATGTGAGGTCGATCGTCGTCCCGAGATGCGCCCAGTCGAGGTCGTCGTGTGCAATGAGGCCCGGATGTTCTCCTCCGCACCCGCAAGCGAACTGGACGCGATAGACCGCGGGGTGCGCCGCCCCCGGCAGTCGCTCGAGCGTGCGGAACGCCGACAGGCGTATCCGGGCAACCTGCAGTTGTGGGCATGAGAACGCGTACGTGCTCGTGAGCGGGTCGTACATGGTCTCGTTGTAATCGGCGGCTCGGACGCCGCACTGCAGCTAGTACGTGATCAACGAATGCACGTCGTAGCCGGCGAGCTTGTCGCGGCCGTGTAGAAACGTCAACTCGATCACGAACTCGATGCCGACGACCACCCCACCCAGGCCCTCGACGAGCTCGACCTTCGCCTTGGCGGTCCCGCCCGTGGCGAGGACGTCGTCGAGCACGATGACCCGCGATCCGGCCGGCACGGCGTCGCGGTGGACCTGAAGGCTGTCGGAGCCGTACTCGAGTGAGTAGAAGGCCTCAACCGTCTCCCGCGGGAGCTTGCCGGGCTTTCGTGCAGCGATGAATCCCGCTCCGAGCGCGTAGGCGAGCGCCGCGCCGAAGATAAATCCCCGCGCCTCCGCACCGAGGATGAGAGCCGGCTCGCGGGGGCGTGCCCAGTCGGCGAGTCGGCGGATCGTCTCTGAGAAGTACTCGGGGTCGGCGACGAGCGGCATGAGGTCCTTGAACACGACACCTTCGGTCGGAAAATCGGGCACATCCCTGATTCGGTCGCGTAGCTCGAGCGTCACGAAGTCCGCTCCACCGTCGATCGAAGGTCGCGGAGAAAGAGGAGATGCGAGAGCTCCTGGGCGACGCGCGAGAGCAGCTCGAGATCGTCGAGAGCGTTCTTTCGACGCTCCGCATTGCGTGAGCGCAGACCGGGCGCCACGAGCTGCTCGACGAGGGCCGCGTGGCGGCCCGCCGCGGTGAGAAAGGTGCGCAGGTGCCGGGCATCGACGCCGAAGCGGGCCAGCCGCGCACAGGCAGCGGCGATGTCGGCCTCGCTCTCGCCGTACAGGCGCTCGCCCGCCTCGTTGCGAGAGAGGATCAGCCCGTATTCCTCGAGCTGTCTCACGAACTCGGGGGATACCGACGCGCGGTCGCACAGCTCCGCGTCGTCGATCTCGTCCTCCCTGTCCGTGACTCCGACGGCGCGACGCCTCGTGCGCTCGCCCGACGCTCCGGGGCCGGCGAGCTCCTCGCGGATGACTCTGAGTGGCAGGAACTCGTCACGCTGGAGCCGCAGGATGGTCGTAAGCCGTTCGATGTCGTCTGGGGCGAAGAGCCGGTAACCGCCACGCGTCCGTTTCGGGGCGATGAGTCCCTGATCCTCGAGATACCTGATCTTCGAGACAGAGATGTCCGGGAACTGCTCGCGGAGCTCTTCGCAGACGGAGCCGATCGTGCGAAGCCGCGGCTCTGCCCCGCCCTTGCCGCGTGGTGTCGCAACGGTGCTCATCGCTGGAGGAAAGTCAGCCGGTACTTGCCGATCTGCACCTCGTCGTCGTCTTCGAGGATGACCGACTCGATGCGCTTCCGGTTCACATACGTCCCGTTGAGGCTTCCGAGATCGCGGATCGAGAACGTCTCCCCGTCCCGCACGAGCTCGGCGTGGCGGCGGGACACCGTAACGTCGTCCAGGAAGACGTTGCAGTCGGGGGAGCGGCCGATGAGCGTTTTGCCCTCCCCTGGCTGAAACGACTGTCCTGCCATGCCTCCACCCGAGCGCACCACCAGCGCAGGCCCGCTGATGCCGAGCGCAGTGAGGAGATCGACTTCCTCGCTCTCTTCGTCGACATCGAAGGTCATCGTGGTCTCGGCGCCGGTCTCAGTAGACAGCAGCGCACCACAGCGGGAGCAGTAGTTCGAGGCCTCCGGGTTCTGGAAGCCACACTCTGGGCAGTAGACGTGACTCACTCGGGATCCGAGGGAGCGGCCTTCGCTGTGAGGATCTCGCTCAGGCGCCCGACGTCCGCAAGCTGGGCCTCCCCGGCGCTCACCTGCTCACGCAGGCGTGCGACGAGCTCGGCTCGGAGGATGTCGATGCGGCCGTGGAGCACGCGGCGCCGGAACGAGATCTCGTCCTCCTCCTTCTCCAGCTCGTGGATCATCGTCCGAAGATCGTCATCGCTTAGTTTCGAGAGATCGGGAAGTGGTTCCAAAGGTGGCCTTTCCTCGAGGTTCACCTGAGTAAAGCAGCACCCGTGCCGAGGGGTCAACCTCAGGTTGAGAGTTCAGACTGTCTCTTTCGCGTCCAGAGTCCCTGTCCCTCCTCCCTCGAACCTGTTTCAACGCGGGCGCAACAGGTTCCTTGCTCGCCCGAAGTATTGGACTCCAGCCCCGATCGAGAGTGCGATGCCGATCCAGAGCAACACGAGCGGCCAGGTCGTTCCTTCCTCCGTGACGAGGACGAAGCCGAGTGCCGCGTAGAGAACCCACGTCGCCAGTTTTCCGAGAAACGTGACGTCGAGCTGATAGCCACTCGGCGCGACCACCTTGTAGCCGACGATCAGCGTGAGATCCCGCGCGAGGATGACGAGAGCGGCGAGAAGCGGGATACGTCCGGTCGCCCACATGAGGACCACCGCGGTCCCGATCATGAGCCGATCGGCAAGGGGATCGGCGATCTTCCCGAAGCCCGACTCCACGTGCCAGCGGCGCGCGAGGTATCCGTCGAGCTGATCTGTGAACGCGGCCGCGGCGAAGAAGATGCCCGCGCCCCAAGCGGGTCCTTCGCCAGCCTCGAGGTACAGCCACGCGAAGATGGGGATTGCGGCGAAGCGAGCGATCGTCAGCGCGTTTGGGATCCGCTGTCGCAGCTCGGTCCAGCTCATAGCGAAGACCCTACGAGTTCAGCGGGTCAGACCTTGCGTACTCGTACTTCTGGCGTCGTGACAACGGGTCTGACCCCACCCGTTCAGCTGGTAGCGTCGCGGCTCGTGGCGGGCACGCTTCGACTTCCCGGGTTCGTGAACGCCCACAGCCATACGTTTCAGCGCGAGCTGCGCGGGAGCGCGGCAGGCGGTGATTTCTGGGCGTGGCGCGAGACGATGCTCGCGGAGGCCGAGCGCCAAACGCCCGAGCTCGTCCGCCGATCCTACGAGGAGACGTACGCGGAACAGCGAGCCGCCGGCTACACCGCGGTGGGTGAGTTCCACTACCTCGGCGTGCCCGAGGCCCTCGCTGCGTCCGACGCTGCTTCTGCGGCCGGTGTCGAGCTCGTGCTCCTCCACGTGGCGTACGCGCGGGGAGGTCTCCCTCGCTTCCGCCAGGAATCGGTGGCCGCCTTCCTCGCCGAGGTGGAAGCCCTGCGTGCCGCCGGACTCCGGGTCGGGGTCGCCCCCCACTCCGTCCGCGCGTGTCCCGCCGCGTGGCTCGAGGAGATAGGGCGCTACGCGGAGGTCGAAGCCCTCCCGCTGCACGTCCATGCGGACGAGCAGCCGCGCGAGATCGAGGAGTGCCTTGCTGAGCACGGGTGCCGTCCGATCGAGCTGCTCGCCCGCACCGGTTGCCTCGGCAACCGCTCGACGGTCGTCCACGCGACCCACGCCAATGGCCAGGAGCTCGACTTGCTCGCATCGACGGGAAGCACCGTCTGTGTTTGCCCGACGACCGAGGCCGACCTGGGCGACGGCTTTCTTCCCGCTGAGCGGATCCGGACGCGTTCGATCCCGCTCTGCATCGGCTCCGACTCGAATGTGCGAATCGACCCGCTGGAGGAGCTGCGGGAGCTCGAAGGGATCGCACGACGCCAGACCGGCCGTCGTGGCGTGTTCTCGACCGCGGAGCTACTGCGCTTCGGCTCCGAGCAAGGCGCGCATGCGCTCGGGCTCGAGTCCTGGCTGGAGATCGAGATCGACCTCGGTCACCCCTCATTGGCCGGTGTCGAGGGCGATGCCGTCCCGGCCGCACTGATTGCCGGCTGCGGGGCCGACGTCGTCGTGGGATGACCGGGCGCCGCGACGACGTTGAAGGCTGACATGGACGTCACCGAGACCACGTTCGAGCAGGACGTGATCGAGCGATCGCGGGAGACCCCTGTGATCGTCGACTTCTGGGCCGCTTGGTGCGGTCCATGCCACGCGCTTGCCCCGATACTCGAGCAGGAGGTGGAAAGGCGTGCCGGAGCCGTGGTCCTCGCAAAGGTCGACGTCGACGCGAATCCCGGCCTGTCTGCGTCGTACCGTGTCCAGGGCATCCCGGCGGTGAAAGGATTCCGCGACGGGCGGGTAGTCGCCGAGTTCGTCGGAGCGCGGGCTCCCACGGCAGTCGCGTCCTTCGTCGACGAGCTGCTGGCGCCCCCGCGCGTTTCGGGCGTCGTCGACGAGCTTCGCGAGAGCGGTGAGCTACCGGGCGTTCTCAGCGCACTCGAGGACGGAGACGAGGAACGCGCGCTCGATCTGATCCTGGACGAGATTCCCGGAGCGTCACCGGAGCGCCGCGAGTGGTTACGCGGCATCGCAGTGGCGGTGTTCCACGATCTCGGGCACGACGACCCTGTTGCGGTCTCGTACCGACGACGGCTCGCAACCGCTCTCTACTGACCTTCGAGTCGCGCTGCCCACCCTGCTGTTGCCGTGAGGTACGCGCGCTGCGCAGAAACGCCGTTCTTCCCCCATGCACCCTCGTAGCTCGGCCGCCCGACCTGTAGGCGTGCGGGCTCGATCTGAGTCCCCTCCTGCCACTCGTTGTAGCTCGTGATGGTCACGAGATCGGCGTCGGCTCGAATCGCCGTCTTCCACATGCGGTCGTACGTCGTGCCGTCCAGGCGCGAGCGGACGGCTTGGTCGCGCGTCGCGAGTCGCGCGTCGTAACCCGGCCCCACCGATGGGGCGCAGAGCAGGCCGGCGATGTGTGCCTGGTTGCAGAGACGCCGGAACAGCGCTCCGTTCCAGGTGACGACGTCATAGGTGTAGAGACCGTCGAAGCCCGACGCCTTGGCCCTTCCGACGAGCGTCGTATGGCCGAAGACGCGCGTGTTCTCCAGCGGTTCCAGCGCGTCCCACCACGACGCCGCCGGATCTCGGTCTGCGTCATAGACGTAGAAGTCCGTGAAGCCGCTCTCTTTGTGGAGGCGCATGATGTCCTCCGCTGCGCGCGCAGGCGTACGTCCGTGATACGGCTCGAGATGGATGGCGATCGTCAAGCTCTGCCGCTGCGCGGCCTGTACCACGAGCGGGAGCCGGTCATGCTCCGGCGAGCCGAAGCCCCACCAGGAGACGACTAACGTCTCCACACCGGCGGCAGCGATCTCGCGCATCTGCGCTGCGACGATCTTCGCGTTGGACGACGAGTAGAGGCCCCGGCTCGGATAGTACGGCGTCGACAACACCGGGGCGCCGTCGTGCTCGACATACCAGTGAGCCCATCGCCCGTCTCGCACCGGGGTCGAGTACCACGGGTAGTAGAAGATGGCGACACGACCCGAGCTGGCATCGACGGTTCGCGGGCCGGCAGAGGCGGGAAAAATGACCACCGCGGCGCAGAACGCCGCGGTGAGGAAGGTCGAGACTCGTACTCCGTTCACGCGCGCGGGACTCTACCGCTCGGCCCAGACCTACGCGACTAGGATCCACGGGTTGGCGGAATATCGATATGTGATCGTCGGGGGCGGGATGACTGCAGACGCGGCTTGTCGCGGCATCCGGGACCAGGATGCCGACGGCGCGATCGGGCTCTTCGCCGCCGAGAACCATGCGCCGTATGCTCGCCCTCCCCTTACCAAGGGCCTCTGGGCCGGCAAGGACGAGAGCTCGGTGTGGCGCGGAACGCCCGAGCTCGGCGTCGACATCCATGAGGGCTGTCGCATCACTTCTCTCGATCTCGATGCACGTACCGCGATAGACGGCGCCGGAGACACGCACTCGTACGAGCGGCTCCTGCTCGCAACGGGAGGTACGCCGCGCCGACTTCCTGTCGGAAGCGAGGACGTCATCTACTACAGGACGCTCGACGACTTCCGGAAGCTCCACGCGCTCGCGAGTGACGGTTTTCGAGTAGCCGTCATCGGCGGAGGTTTCATCGGCTCCGAGATCGCGGCTGCGCTCACCTCGAACGGATGCGCCGTGACCATCGTCTTCCCCGAATCGGGCATCGGAGCTCGGCTCTTCCCAGCAGGCCTCTCGAAGTTTGTGAACGAGTACTACCGCTCGAAGGGAGTCGACGTCGTCCCTGAGGAACTCGTCGGGGAGATCGCCCGCGAAGGCTCGATGCTCCGGCTTACGACCGACACCGGCCGGGTGATCGACGCCGACGCAGTCGTGGCCGGCCTCGGGATCGTGCCCAACACCGAGCTTGCCGAGCAGGCCGGGCTCGGGGTCGACGACGGCATCCTGGTCGACGAGTACGGACACGCGGATGGGCGCGACGATGTCTTCGCCGCCGGAGATGTGGCGCGCTTCCCAGTCCTCGCACTTGGCGAGACGAGGCGGGTCGAGCACGAGGACCATGCCAACACGCACGGTCGAGTCGTCGGCGCCAACATGGCCGGCGCAGACCAGCCCTACGATCACCTGCCCTTCTTCTACTCGGATCTCTTCGAGCTCGGCTACGAGGCGGTCGGAGACGTCGACTCGAGGCTCGCTACCGTCGAGGAGTGGGCTGATCCGAACCGCAAAGGCGTCGTCGGCTACGTCGACGGCGAGGGAAGAGCGCGCGGATTCCTGCTGTGGGACGTGTGGGACAAGGTCGACGCAGGCCGCGAGCTCATTCGTTCCGGCACCGCCGTCGACGGTGCGGTGCTGCGCACTCTCCTCGACTGAATCGCAACCGCAGCTCCGTTCAGCCGGGCGACGAGCGCGAGCGCGAGAACGTCGAAGACGACGTAGCCGCTTGCAGCGCCGCTCGGCGGGTTGCCTTGCGACAGTCCGAGCCCCGGAACGGCCGCCTCCCACGTCCACGTTCCGAGCGCCGTTCCGTACAGCTCGAGCCCCGCGACCACGACGAACACGCCGGCGTAGACCGTGCGTCGCGTCCACACTAGGACGCAGATCAGAAAGGCGCACCCGATCGCGCCCACGACGTCCGAGGCGGGTAAGACCGTCACTCCGGCAATGCCCCACAGCGCGGCGCCTCCGGCTGCGACTCCGAGAAGCACATTCGGCCGAGCCCGGAGGAGCGTCGCTAGAGCAAAGCCACCGAGGTAGACGAGACCGTGTCCCGGTGGGACGAACGCCGGCAGGTTCTCGAGGCGATAGCCATAGAGGCCCCAGATCAGGGAACCGACGACTTCCCCGAGCGTGGCGATCGCTACGACTGCCAGCGCCTGGAATCGGACTGTCGACCTCTGAAGAGAGAGCAGCCCGACGAGCACCGCTGCGGTCAGCGCTCCGAGCCAAGCCTGTCCGGTTCCTCCGACGTGGCTGTCGAGCCACAGGCCACCAACGGTCCAGACGGAGACGGTGACGAGGACGAGGGCCGGACGGCGCACGATTACATCTTCGCCGACCCGGCCCTCGTCGGTTCAGGTTGCCGCGCGCTTGAGGCGTCGCCGCTCGCGAATACCGCTAGTCGTCGAGCACGAAGGTGACAAGCATGTTCACCTGATACTCCGAGATCGAGCCGCCGGTCAGGCGTACCTGCTGCTCTTTGATCCATGCGCTCTTGACGTTGCGCAGGGTCTCGTTCGCTCGCTCGAGGCCCGACTTGATCGCGTCCTCGAAGCTCGTTGTCGATGTGGAGCTGATCTCCGTTACCCGTGCGACTGCCATGCCCGCCTCCTCCTTCGTCGATGTGCAGAGGAGTCTGCTACAAGCGGCGCGTATGCACGAGACCGAACAGGACTTGGCGGAGCTCCAGGAACTGCTCGAACGGACGCTCGCCCGGGCGAATCCGCACCTAACCTCCATCGTCTCGCCGGAACGCCGGCTCACCGCGCGCCAGGTCGCGCGGTATCTCCAGGGAACGAAGCACGTCGCGTTCGCCACCGTGAACGAGCGTGGCGAGCCTCGAGTCGCGCCGCTCGACGGCGTGTTCATCCGAGGACGCTTCACCGTGTCGACGGGCCGTCGAGCGGCACGGCTTCGTCATCTGCGCGCCAATCCGGCGTGCAGCGCGGTCCACATGGACGGCGACGTCGTCGGGATCACGGTGCACGGCCGAGCCACGATCATCGGAGCCGACGACTCAGGCGTGGACGAGATCGAGCCCGTCTGGCGCGAGATCTACGGCTCCAGCCCGTTCGAGTGGGGCGAAGGCGTCGTCTTCATGCGCATCGAGCCGAGCTCGATGTGGGCTTACGCCTTCCACCCCGACCGCTTTCCCGACTAGCTCGGGCAGCGGGAAAACTCCTCACATCGCGCTGGCGACGATGAGGAAGACCACGACCACGATCGCGGAAACCCCGACCAGCATGAAGAACGTGCGAAACGCTCCGGTCATCTTGCCCCCCTCTTTCCGTTGACCGACGCTGTCCATCGTACGCGATCGAAACGCGGCCTCGTATGGCCTCGGCGTACATTCTTTGCTCGGCAAGAAGGGGCTCGAACCCTCGACGTTCTGCACCAGGCTCGACAAGCTGGGTTTACCCGCGCGCAAAAATGGCAAAGTCGTCGCAGATGAGAAGGACATACCAGCTGCACATGGGGGCTGAACCGGTCGGAGTCATCGAGGCGAACACCGCCCAAGAGGCGGTCCTCGACTACCTGCGCTCCCTCGGTTACCACGAAGAAGAGATCGTGAGAGTCGGGAGCGACGCGGCTAGCTGGCGGGGCGCGGTCTACACAGCGGTGCCAGCTTCAGACGACGTAGTTGACAGCCCAGACGCCGGCTGAGCGTTCGCCGGTGTCGTCGTAGAGGCCGGTAAATGGCCCACCAGCCCCGTCGCGCCGGGGCTGATGGGCCTGACGCGAAGCCTACGCCGAATGCTTACGCCGTCATCCGATGAGCGACGTCGTACTTCGTGACCGACGTGCGCCGCCCAGGGGTGTCACCGGCCGGCATCGCGTTCAGCATCTCGTCGCCCCGCCTGTAGTCGTCCTCCGTCTCGAAGAAGACGATCGCGACGGACTTCTCGGACTCAGGGTCGTGGAGGACGATGATCTCAGTCGCGGGCATTCCCTCGGGCCGCTCGTTCTCGGCCATCTCGCGCTTCATCTCCTCGATCCGTTCCTTGCTGACCCCGTCGAAGGACACAACACGTGCGAGCGCCATACGAGCCTCCTTGTCGATTGGGGCAAACCCTATGCGCTGCGCGCGTTGTGTTGAACGAGGCTCATCGGAGCCAGATCACGGCTCAAACGGATGCTCCCCTGTCCAGGCGCGGCCGGCGCATCCTCGGATCGAGGGATTCGAAGCCGAGAGGGCTTGCCGAAACCCTTGGGGTAACCAACAGAAGGGGGATGCCAGTGAGCAAGAACAAGATCGCAGTGGCCGGGATCTGCGCCGTCTTGGCGCTTCCGGCGATAGGACTCGCGGGTAACGCAGGAGACGGCAGCGACTACGGCACCCAGCCGGGATTCGCCAAGGCCAACGCGAACACACCGTGCGCAGGACATGGGTCGTTCGGCGCCTGGGGCAAGGACTTCAACTTTGCCGGCGGCGCGGATGGTCAGCAGACCGGGTTCAACAACTCGGGCCTGTGCGGTAACCCGCAGGGCAGCGCGGCAGACCCGACCAGCCCGTAGGGGACGAGCGATCGCACGAGAGCCTCGGCTACGGGCGAGGCTCTCGTGCCGCCGAATCACCCGGATTGAGGTCGAGATGCTTCCGAGCGCGGTCGATTCGAGGTGTGGGTACCGAGCCGGGTGATGGAAGGAAGTGTCAGTGCGGATCCTGCGGCGTCTGGAGGCGAGCGGTGGACAAGGCCTTTTGGGGTTCGTTGCCGTGATCGGTCTCTTCAGCGCCACACTCGCGGTGGGCCTGCTGGGATATATCGGGTTTCAGGATCGCAAGGCCGACAAGCAGGCCCAGGCGAACCTGCTCTCAGCTGTCCAGATGGCCTTGGTCTACCGAGCGAACCATGGCTCGTATGCCGGCATGGACACGGTGGACTTGCGCAAGATCGACCCTCGCCTCTCGACGACCCTCACCGTCGCCTGCGGCACGGCGAGGCAAGTACTGCCTCGCGGACAACGTGCACGGGAGGGCCTGGAGCATCGCTGGCTCAGGCCCATATAAGGCGAACGCCAGATTCACGGCGAACGCCACGTGCACGTGAGCTGAGAGAGCCGCTGCTCCGGAGCGCGTTCGGGAGTGCTGTACGTCGACTTCACATCGCTGAGCTGAGAGCAGTACGAGAGTGAACGTCCTTCGCTGCTTGCCGGCGAGTTCGAACCCTGCCGCGTAGCGCTCGAGGTACGGCACGACCTCATCGGGGGGCATGAAGCCGTCGGGGTCGCCGCCGCCGTAGGGATAGCCGGGGAGCTGAAGGAACCAGTTCGGAGTGACCAGACAGAAGCTGTCCCAACGGCCCCCGCCCAGCTCTGCCCGACCCGGCCCCTCTCGAGCACGACGTGGGCGACGCCCGCGTGCATGAGTTCGCGGCTGACCGCCAGCTCATCGACCACGATCGCCCCTAGCTATGCGGTTTCCGGCCTCTGACGGCACGGAGGACCGCATGGCTCCATCAGCGGATTCGCGGAGGTTTGCACCAAGAATGCGCCTCGAAGGGAGGCTTGGGCCTTTCGTACGACCCGACCGGCGACGACCTCGGGCTCCTCGAGCAGCTCCGGGCCGAGGGGGCCTCATTCGAGGAACCCTTGTTTGAGGCATGACAGCGAAGCCCTTTTCGAACAACGTGCGAGTTGCCGTCACGACGAGGAGGTCCCGGATGTTCGGGAGTGTTCTACGAGTCTCCCTTGCCGCAGAGCCGAGCGAGTCCGAGCTGGTAAGGATTGCAGGGCTTGCGGCGTTCCTGGCCGCGGTTCCTTCGGCGCTCATGACCCTGCTGGGTCCGGAAGGCGTCCGAGAGTACGTCCCCATCCTCGCTCTTATCGTCCTTGTGACGCTCGGCGTCTTCGCGTGGGGAGTGCCGTCCGCGTTGAACCTGTATGAGTCGGGGCCGAGCGCCGTCGCCCTCGCGCTTTCCGGCCTAGGTGTGGTCACCCTCCTGCTCTTCTGGACCGGGCTACCGGCCGTCCTCGCGACGGGCGGTATCGTTCTCGGGCGGACACAGCTCGACGTTCCGGAGGACCGGCGCCTTGCGCTGGCGGCAGTCAGGATTGGCGCCGCAGCGATCGTCCTCTACCTGCTCTTCTCCATCATCGATCTCCTGTAGCTGCGACCGTACGCGGGCGAGGGGAGGGCGACGAGGACGTTCTGTCTTCCTGAAGGTTCTCGTACCCTCACCGGCTTTGCGAGTGTTGCCTCCACGCGCCCAGCCGACGAGGAGGATCCTGAGGACGACCAGTAGTGTTAGCTGCGAGAGATCGCCACGTGGGGCATCAAGGCCGTGCGCACGTTCTCGCGTCCCGCACCACTCAGGTGGTCTCCGGGTCAAACCCAGGGGATTCCCCCGTTTCGGGCACGCCCTCCGCGCTCTAGCCTCGACTCAGGTGGTTACGAGGGCCACCAGGAGCAGAAAGAGGAGGAGCCATGACCCGCAAGATCTCACTCATCATCGGAATCGCAGTTGCGGCGCTGACCGTCGGCGTTCCTAGCGCGTTCGGCGAAGGCCGGCTCGCCGGCTCGCAGGAACCGGACGCCGTCGCGTACTTCAAGGCCAACGAGATGGCGACCATCGGCCAAAGTGTCGAGCCTGGGTGGCTGAAGGCGCTCAGGATTCGCGGTGAGGGCCTCCAGCGCTTGTACGCTCGCGGCGAGGGCACGACCATCTCGCTGAGCGGCTATCGCGAGGCGGGCGAGCGCGCTGTCCCGATCTCCGGAGCCCCTGTGGTTCAGCCGATCGACTCCGGCAACCAGCTCGAATGGCCGCAGATCGGAGTCGCGTTCGGAGTTGGAATCCTGCTCGCTGTCGGACTCGTGGCGACCTTCCGCCACATGCGAGTCCGGCCGCTGGCTCACTGATACGGGTCACCTCACCTCGACCCGAAGATGCCACGACCGCCCCCAGGGGCGGTCGTGGCGTGCGTGCCGGTTACCTTCTCACCGTGGGTGAGACGCTGAAGCCGTACCGCTTCGGCCCGAGCACATCGAGAACGTCGCACGGCGCACGTGCGAAGTCACGTCGACGTGATCATTGGCACGAGGGCCACCTGGCCGATCCCCCGGTCGGCCAAGTGGGCCCTTTAAGTCAGGAGGGCGCGTTGGTAGGCATGCGCCGATCCCTACGGTAGGCGGCTTGGGCGCGACGATGCGGTGAACGCGGGGTGTCAATCGTGCATCCCACGAGCACACCGTCCATACTCATCGGCCTAGACTTCCAAAGCCCGGGCGCTGCGGAGAGTCTTCCCGGCTGTGCTGGGGGCCGCCCTCATGACCCTCCCCCCGGCCCCCTATCGGATGCCGCGAGGCTAACCCAGCGCTCGGGCGATTCGCCCACGCCGAAGGTCCAGCCGGCACCTAGCCACAGCTCCGTATCCGTCATCCTCTCGACACCGATCGTCTATGCCTTTGTCTCGGCGAAGCTCTCGCCGAAGGCCCGCTCGGTGAGGCCATCGATGTCTTCGTTTGGCACGCGGATGCCGCGCGCTTCGTCGAGGCGCTATTTCCGTTCAGTCGGGGCGCCGAGGTTCGAACTCGGGACCTCTAGTCCCCCAGACTATGCGCGCGGGAGCATCCCCGTTCGGTGTCGTTTGGGTCTAGGACTGCGATTGCGGCGCAATCTGTTCGGAATGTCGGCCGGAGTCGCTGCGATTTTGGTCACAGACGGCCGCGTTACGATCCCCAAATGAGCTGGCCGTACTCGAAGTGCAGCGGCACGCGAGCAGACGGCGAACGCTGTCAGGGAAGGGCGAACGCGGGAGGCCTCGTACTGCCACCATCACGACCCGGCGCGCAAGTCGTCGACGTCGACACCGACCGCCTCCGCAACCGAGATCAGCTCCTCGAATGACCCTGGCCGGAACATGTCGGAGAACCGATCTTCGACCTTCGCCTCGAAGGCGCTGAGAGGCGCGTAGAGCGCCTTCGCGCCTGCCCCTCGCAATCATCGGAACCGCGCGAGGCCGCGACGGTGGCTTTACGCGTCGTGCGTGGCCGCTCAGCAGGCACGCGGATTTGGCTTGAAACAGTGTGTCAGGTGTGCCGGCCCGTGCCACATTTGATCGCGCCGTGCTACAGCGTGCGGGGTTGGGGGCCCCTTGACGCCGCCCGTGCCATGACGGACAACTTCCCAAGTCGTTCGACGGGAGGTCGTCATTCATGACTGGGGACATCGAGTTACTGCTGGAGGAGCTCGACCGGCTGCGCCTCGAGGTCGCAGAACTGCGCGCGTCCCGGAGGCGGCTCGTGCTGGCCGCCGACGCCGACCGCCGCCGGATCGAGCGTGAGCTCCACGACGGTCTGCAGCAGGAACTGGTCGCCCTGGCGGTCAACCTGCAGCACGCTCGCCGGCTGGTCGACGTCGATCCGGTCCCGGCGCGGAGGCTCCTCGACGAGATGCGGCAGGACGTGCAGGAGGCGCTCGACGGCATTCGAGAACTGGCACACCGGATCTATCCGCCCCTACTCGAGGCGGGCGGCCTCAGGGCGGCGCTACGGACGGCGGCGGTAGGTGCCGGCGCCTCTGCTGATGTGCAGGTGACAGCGGACGCGACCGGGCCGCCGGAGGTCGCCGCGACGTTGTACCTCTGCTGCGTCGAGGCGCTCGAGCACGTCGGCACTGAGCCGACGGTCACCGTTCGCGAGCAAGACGGATCGCTCGCGTTCGAGATCGCCGGCTCCGGCACGGCCGGTACAGACTTCGGTGGGCTACGGGAGCGAGTGGAGGCGCTCGGCGGCAGGTTGACGATCGAGGTGGAGCCGGGCCAGGGCACCCGCATCTCCGGCTCGCTGCCGATGTCGTGATGGAGCTAGCCGCTCTCCGCCAGGTAGAGGATTACGGCCTTGACACGTCTGTGCACCGCCGTCTCCCACGTCAGACCGAGCTTGAGGAAGATCGAGTGGATCACCTTTTCGACCGATCTCTCGGTCAGAAAGAGCTCCTCGGCGATGGCTGCGTTGGTCTTCCCCTCGGCCATCTCGCGGAGCACGTCGCGCTCGCGTGGCGTGAGCCCGTTGAGCGGCGAGTGTTCTCCGCGGCTGTTTTCCGCCACCAGCACCTCGACGACCTTGGGGTCGATCACGGAACCACCCTCCGCGACGGCGCGGATTGCGGCGACGAGCTGGTCGAGGTCCTCCACACGCTCCTTGAGGAGATAGGCGCGCCCCTCACTGCCTCGCTCGAGGAGGGCGAGGGCGTAGCTCGGGTTCGCGTACTGGCTAAGCACGACGACCCCGACCTCGGGGTGCGTTTCGCGCAGCCGCCCGGCGGCCTGGATCCCCTCGTCGGCATTGTCCGGCGGCATGCGGATGTCGGTGACGACGACGTCCGGCTGCTCCGCGTCGACCGCGTCGAGCAGCGAGCCGAGGTCGTCGGCCACGGCGGCGACCTCGACGTCGGGCTCCGTCTCGAGAAGGCGCCGGACGCCCTCGCGGACGAGGTAGTGGTCGTCGGCCAGCACCAACCTGATCGGCACAGGTAGAGCGTACTGCCGTGCTGGAACCACCTCCAGACGCCCCGCTCGTCCTGATCGTCGACGACAACGCGAGGAACCTGAAGCTCGCCCGGGACGTGCTGCTCGCGGCCGGGTTCCGGACGCTCGAGGCGGCGAACGGCAGCGAGGGAATCGCACTCGCCAACGAGCATCTCCCGGACGTGATCCTGTTGGACCTCCGGCTGCCGGACATGGACGGCACGGTTGCCGCCCGGAAGCTCGCGGATGGGGCGCGGACATCGGCGATTCCGGTTGTCGCGTTCAGCTCGCTGGCGCTCGAGGAGGACGACGCCTGGGTCCAAGCTGCAGGCTTCGCCGGCTACCTCGAAAAGCCGATCAGCATCCTCGAGTTTCCGAAGCAGGTTCGCCGGTACTGCCGCGGCTGAGCGACCGACACCGTGCAGGTACACCCGCGGATCGGGATGCTGGCACCCTGGTCATCGGTTCCCCTGACCGCGATTATCGGAATGAAGCGAGGCAACCCAAGGAGGTCAGGGAAGATGTGGAAACCGCTCATCCCGAAGAGATCCACCTCCGCGGCGAACAAGCTACGCGCCGCACAAGTGTCTGTTACGCTCGTTCCCCGAGCAAAGGAGGCCTCGATGGCTGGCCGTACTGGGTTGCCGAAGAGTGTTCTCGGGCTTGTGACCGGAGTCGTCTTGCTGGCCGCGTTCGGGTTCTCCGTATCGGCTGCATCCTCCCAGAACCAGGCGCCCCGAGGGACGAAGGCATTCCACGGGACGAAGGACTGCTCGGGGTTCACCGGGCTCGTCGGCGCCTTTTGCACGTTCAGGTCCTCGAACGTCAAGGCGTTCAAGGTGGGCTCGAGGGTCTTCTACTTCCAGTTGGCGAGTAAGACCGCGCTGGACAGCGACATCGTCATCTATGTGGGGCCCGGCACCGTCGCAACCGGCCATTGCCTCCTTCGCTTCGCGACCGGGGTCGGACTGTGCACGATCTCGGACGGCACGGGAACGCTCGCCGGGTTCCAGGCCCGTGTGCGTGTCACGGCCGATTCGTCGATCCCGAAGCTGTGGCACTGGGACGGGACGTACAGCTTCAATCGGGGCTAGATCCGTGGGTAAGCGGCCGGTGAACGAGCGGGTCGCCCGGTGGCTTTCATCGCTCTCGGCCAAGTACATCGCCGTGTTCGCGCTGCTGGTCGCCGTTCCGGTGATCTGCACGAGCGTGTACCTGCTCTACTCGTCCTATCAGGACAACAAGCGCGCGTTGATCCGGCTGCAGCAGGAGAAGGCGAAGTCGGTCGCGGTCACGATCGACCAGTACTTCATCGACCGGACCAAGAGGATGAAAGCGATGTCGGGCCGCTACCTGTCCTTCACCGCACTGGGCTCGGTGCTTCAGCCCCTGCTCGAGGACAACGCGACCGACGCGTTCTACGTCGACAGTGCCGGGCGCAAGACGCTCGCAACCGCGGGCGGCGGGCTCACCCGGGTCAAGGGAAACTTCTTACACGACCCTGCGGTCGAGCGGACGAGGGCGGCGGAGGTCTACTTCGGTCCCGTGTACGCGCCACGGCTCCTGTCCAACCCCGGAGCACGATCGATGGAGGTCATGGTTTCAGAATTTGCCGACACGGGTGCACTAACCGGAACCGTAGGAACCGGAGTCTTCGGCGAGACACTCGATCTCAGAGTCATTCAGGACCTTGTCAGGCAGACGCGGCTCGGGACGTCCGGATACGTCTACGCGATCGACGCCAAGGGCGTGCCCATCGCGCACCCGAACAGCGCCGCTTTCACGCATCGTTCCTTGGCTTTTCCCCAGGTGACCAGGGCGCTCGCTCGTCGCAGACCGGATCGACGGTCGGCCGCAACTTCCGCGGAGAAAAGGTGTTGAGCACCTGGGCGACCGTCGGGCCGGCCGGCTGGAAGGTGTTCGTCGAGCAGCCCGAGAGCGCCGCGTTCGCGCCGGTCCGCGGAAAGATCTGGCGGACGGCGCTGCTGCTCGCGGCGTTCCTCGCCGCCGGGATCGGACTGAGCGTGTTGCTCGCCCGCCGTCTCGTTCGGCCTGTGAAGCAGATGCGGACGGCAGCAGCGCGCATCGGGGCGGGCGCCTACGACGAGCGGATCGAGCTCCGCCGCCGCGACGAGCTCGGTGGCCTCGCGGACGAGCTGAACCGGATGGCAGCCAGCCTGCAGGCGTCGGTTCAAAGCCTGGAGCAAAAAGTCGAGGAACGCACGCGGGAGCTGCAGCAGGCGCTGGCAGAGCTTTCGCGGAAGGGCCGCCAACTCGAGGTCGCGAGCAAGCACAAGAGCGAGTTCCTTGCGAACATGTCGCACGAGCTGCGGACGCCGTTGAACGCGATCATCGGCTTCTCGCAGGTGCTGCGGCAGCGGCTGTTCGGCCCGATCAACGAAAAGCAGGAGGAGTACCTGGACGACATCCTCTCGTCCGGCAACGACCTCCTCTCGCTGATCAACGACGTGCTCGACCTGTCCAAGGTCGAGGCCGGCCAGGTCGAGCTCGAGGTCGCCACCTTCTCGCTGCGCGAGGCGCTCGAGCGCGGCGTCGTGATGGTGCGCGAGCCGGCCGTGAACAAGGGCGTCCGACTGTCGCTCGCGCTCGCGCCCGACGTCGACGTGGTCGACGGCGACGAGCGGCGCCTGCGTCAGGTGGTCTACAACCTCCTCTCGAACGCCGTCAAGTTCACGCCGGGGGGCGGGTGCATCGACGTCGCGTCGTCCCGGGTGAACGGCGAGGTGCAGGTGTCGGTCACGGACACCGGGCCGGGAATCGCGCCCGAGGATCACGAGCGGATCTTCGAGGAGTTCCAGCAAACCGACGTCGGGGTCGATCAGCGGGAGGGCACAGGGCTCGGGCTCGCGCTCTCGAAGCGCCTGGTCGAGCTCCACGGCGGCCGCATCTGGGTGGAGAGCGAGCCCGGACACGGCAGCCGCTTCGTGTTTACGCTGCCGGTCAGGGAGGAGCCCCGCGATGGCCGGTGAGCGGGTCCTCGTCGCCGAGGACAACGAGAAGAACATGAAGCTCTTCCGCGATGTTCTGCAGGCCACGGGATACAGCACGCTCGAGGCGACCACGGGCGAGGACGCGGTCGAGCTTGCCCTCTCGCAGGAGCCGGCACTCGTCCTGATGGACATCCAGCTGCCCGGCATCGACGGCATGGAGGCGCTCGCGCGACTGCGGCGAGATGAGCGAACGGCCTCAATCCCCGTGCTGGCGCTGACCGCACAGGCTATGAGCGGAGACCGCGAGCGGTTCCTCGAGGTCGGGTTCGACGGCTACCTCTCCAAGCCGATCGACGTCGCCGAGCTGATCCAGGCCGTTCGGGAGCTCTGCGATCGTGGTTGAACGGCCGGCCAAGATCCTTGTCGTCGACGACGTGCCGGAGAACGTGCGTCTGCTCGAGGCAGTCCTGGTCCCGCGCGGGTACGAGGTCGTAACCGCGAACGACGGCCTTGCCGCGCTCGAAGTCGTCGAAGCGGAGGAACCCGACCTGATCCTCCTCGACGTGATGATGCCCGGCCTCGACGGCTACGGCGTCTGCACCCGGCTCCGCGCGAACGACGACACCGCCGTCTTGCCGGTGATCATGGTCACCTCGAGTATCGGCCAGGAGAAGACGAAGGCGATCGAAGCCGGCGCGGACGACTTCATCCCCAAGCCCTTCAACCACGACGAGCTGCTCACTCGGGTCCGGTCGCTGCTCCGGATCAAGCGCTATCACGACACGATCAAGGTGCAGGCGGCAGAGCTCGCCGAGCTCAACCGCACACTCGAGGAGCGTGTCCAGACCCAGGTCGGTGAGCTCGAACGGCTCGGCCGGCTACGGCGCTTCCTCTCGCCACAACTCGCCGACGCGCTCGTCACGTCGGGCGATGAGGCGATTCTGCGCAGCCACCGCCGGGAGGTGGCGATGCTCTTCGCCGACCTGCGCGGCTGGTCGAGCTTCGTCGACGCGGTCGAGCCCGAGGAGCTGATGCGTGTGCTGGGTGAGTTCCACGCCGTGATCGGACGCCTCGTCAAGCGCTTCGAGGCCACCGTCGGCTTCCTCGAAGGCGACGGCGTCCAGCTCTTCTTCAACGACCCGATCGAGATCCCGGACGCTCCCCTCCGGGCGGTGCAGCTCGGCTGCGCGCTCCGGGAGGAGATGGCCGAGCTCATGCCGCAGTGGGAGAAGCGCGGGCACGACCTCGACTTTGGCGCCGGCATCGCCCTCGGCTATGCGACGTGTGGCGAGATCGGCTTCGAGGGCCGCTCTGACTACGCGGCGATCGGGGCAGTGACGAATCTCGCCTCGCGGCTCGCTGACGAGGCGACCGGTGGGCAAGTTCTGATCGCGCAACGTCTGCACGCGGAGGTCGAGAACGATGTCGACGTGGAGCCGATCGGCGAGTTCATGCTCAAAGGGTTCCAGCGACCGGTCGTGGCGTTCAACGTCGTCGCCGTCCGCGAGACGGCAGCAGAGCTGTGCCGCCTGTAGGGCACCCGGTCGGGCTCTAGTCCTGGGTTCTACGCCAGCGCCTGTCGCAGCGCCTGGCGTGTGCGTGCCGGTAGTTCGGCCTAGATGCTTCGCGCGAGACCTGGGCGGACCTCCCGCCCGAGGTTCGTCGACAGGCGCTGCTCTACCGACGCTAGGCGCGCAAGCGGGCCCGGCAAGAGACGTTCACGCTTCCCGCGGAGATCAAGCCGTCGACGTGGCGATCGTGGAAGCGGCGAGCACGAGAGCTCGGAGCCACGTTCACCCCCCTCGGGGTGGGCGGCGAGCTCCACCCGGAGCCATACACCGGCGAACGGTGGAGGTCATAGCTCCATAGCTCCACCGCACATCTGAGCTCAGTCGGGGCGCCGAGATTTGAACTCGGGACCTTCGGTCCCCCAGACCGACGCGCTAACCAGGCTGCGCCACGCCCCGTTTTGGTCACGGACGGTCACACCCTAGCTAAGTGCCTCCGCGATCTGGCCCCCCCAGACTAGCGCGCTAACCAGGCTGCGCCACGCCCCGTGGCGACGCACACCTTAGCCGGTCTCACGGTTTCTCCGCAGCAAGACGAACCCCAGGGAAAGACCGCAGCGAGGGTGACGAACGGCATCAGCGCACGCCGATCGCCCTCGCGCTCGCGACCGTCTCCCCTGCGCCGAGCGCGCGGCGGGCCGCGCCGCCTCGCTCGCTTGCTCCGCTAGGCATTGCCTCCGATCGTCGCGGACCGCGAGGCCGCGGCGCTCCCCGAATCCGGGCGGTAGCCGATTTCTGGCACGTTTGCGGGCGCTGCACGTCTGTCTCCTACTACGTCCGAGGAGCACCGAAGTTATCCCGTCGGGTCAGGCCACTTTGTTTCAGGCGAGGCGCTTGTACAGCCGGTCGATGAGCTCGGGCATCGCCTCGAGCTTCTCGGTGATGACGCGGATGCGGTATTCGCGGAAATGCTCCGCCTCGACCCCGAGCGAGGTTGCGATGCGCGCGATGACGTCATTCGACGGGACGGGACGGTTGCCGTGGACGATGTGGTTCAGGTATCCGGCGGAGAGGTCGGCCTTGTCGGCGAGGCCTCTGTAGGTCGTGCCCGTCTCGATCATCAGCCGCTCGATCGTCGGGCCGAAGTGCTCGTCGCTGTATTTGCGCCGCTTCGCCATCAGTCGTGCAGGACCCATTTCAGCACGTCTGCGATCGCCACGCGCTCCTCGGACGATCCGTCGCGTCGCCTCACGTCCACCGAGTCGTCGTCGAGGGTCTTCTTCCCCACGATCACGCGCACGGGACAGCCGATGAGATCGGCGTCCGCGAACTTCTCTCCGGGACGTTCATCGCGGTCGTCGAGCAGTACCGCGATGCCGGCTTCTCCAAGCGTCGCCACGAGCTCGTTGGCCCGCGCGGCGACCTCTGCCGAGCCGCCGTCGAGCGAGAGAACGTGGACGTCGTACGGCGCGATCGACGAAGGCCACACAATCCCGTTCTCGTCGTGATGCTGCTCGACCGCAGCCGCCATCACACGCGCGGGGCCGACTCCGTAGCTGCCGCCGATCAGTGGCTTCTCCGTCCCGTCCTCGTCGAGGAAGGTCGCTCCGAGCGGCTCCGAGTAGCGGGAGCCGAACTTGAAGATGTGCCCGACCTCGATCGCGGTCTCGAAGCGAAGCGCACCGCCGCAGATCGGGCAGCGATCGCCTTCGCGAGCTTCGCGGATGTCGGCAAAGCGCGGTGCGTAGTCACGTCCGGCCACGACGCCTAGCAGGTGCCACCCGTCACGATTCGCGCCAGCGACGAAGTGCCCGGCGCTGAGCGCCTCGTCAGCGATCACCTCGACGTCGACCCCGACCGGGCCTAGCGAGCCTCCGCCCGCTCCGAAGGCAGCGCGAATCTCCTCGTCCGTCGCCGGCCGGTAGCCGCTCTCGAGAACGCCCAGCATCTTCGGCTCGGACAGACGATCGTCGCCGCGCACGAGCCCGAGAACGAGCTTCCCCTCCGTCGTGACCACCGGCATCGCCTTCGATGTCGCGGCGGCGTCGAAGCCAAGCTGCTCGGCGAGCGCTTCGATTGTCGTGACGCCTGGCGTCGCGACCTCTTTCGGCGCTTCGTGCGCCTCCGGAAAGTCCGGCTTCCGCGGCACGCCGCGCGCGATCTCGAGATCGGCTGCGTAGTCGCCGTTCTCGCATGTGACGAGCGTGTTCTCGCCTGATCCAGAGGGCGCGAGAAAGTCGAACGACTCCTTGCCGCCCATCATCCCCGACTCGGCCTGCACCTCCGAGTATTCGAGCCCGGCGCGCTCGAACATGCGGTGATACGCCGCCTCGTTCCTGCGGAACGCGACGTCGAGTCCGGCCTCGTCGCGATCGAACGAGTACGCATCCTTCATGATGAACTCGCGCAGCCGCAGGAGCCCACCGCGCGACCGCTGCTCGTCGCGCTCCTTGATCGAGAAGTGGTAGAGCAGCTGCGGCAGCTGCCGATAGCTCGCGATCTCCTTGGCATGGAACGTGACGGTCTCCTCGTGGGTCATCGGAAGCACGTACTCGCGCCCTGCGCGATCCTGGACGCGGAAGACCTCCTGGATGTGGTCACGCTTCGTGTGCTGCCAGAGCTCGAGCGGCGTGAGCACGGGCATGAGCATCTCCTGGCCGCCGATCGCATCCATCTCCTCGCGGATGATCTGTACGACCTTCTGGTGCACGCGCCAGCCGAGCGGTAGGAACGTCCAGACGCCCGCGGCTACCTGGCGAATGTATCCGCCACGGACGAGCAGCTTGTGCGAGACCGCCTCCGCGTCGCTCGGAGCCTCACGCAAGGTCGGGATGAACAGCTGGGACTGCCGGGCGATCATCGTTGTCCGTTGAGACTAGTCGCCGAGGGGGATCAACGAAGCTTCGGCCATCGCGAGCGCAGCCGGCTTGGCCATCTTGAGGCGCTTCGGCCGCTTCATTCCGTCAGCGAGCCAGCGGTCGATCTCGACGAAGAGCTCGTCGACGAGGATGTCCGAAGGAACCTTCTTCAGCACGCGCCCGTGCGCGTAGATGAAGCCGACGTCCCGCCCGCCGGCGATCCCGAAGTCGGCATCCCCCGCCTCGCCGGGGCCGTTCACGGCGCAGCCCATGACCGCGACCTCGACAGCCTCCGGGTACTTGCGCAGCCGCTCCTCGACGACACGGGCGAGACTCTCGACGCCGACGTTGTCGCGACCACACGATGGGCAGGCGATCATGACCGGCCCGCGCTCGCGCAGCCCGAGCGCCTTCAGGATCTCCCAGGCGACTTCGATCTCCTTGACCGGGTCGGCGGTGAGCGAGACGCGGAGCGTGTCGCCAATCCCGTCGGCAAGCAGGGTTCCGATGCCGACCGCGCTCTTGATCCCGCCGGCGAACTCCGTCCCTGCCTCGGTTACCCCGAGGTGCAGCGGATAAGGCACCTTCGCTGCGAGCATCCGGTACGCGCGGATCATCGTCGGTACGTGCGTCGCCTTCACCGAGATCTTGAACTCGTGGTACTCGAGCTTCTCGAGGAGCTCGACCTCCTCGAGCGCTGCGGCCACGAGCGCCGCCGCCTGATCCTGTTGTGCAAGCGCATGGAGGTGCTTCGGCAGGGAACCCGAGTTCGCACCGATCCGCATCGCGATTCCTGCCTTCTTGGCAGCTGTTACGACCTGCTCGACCTTCTCGGGGCCGCCGATGTTCCCGGGGTTGATCCGAACCGCAGCCACGCCGGCGTCGATTGCCTTGAGCGCGAGCGACGCGTTGAAGTGAATGTCCGCGATGACGGGAATCGGCGAGAGGCGGACGATCAGGGGAAGCGCTGCCGCGTCCTCGTTCTTCGGTACCGCCACGCGCACGATCTCGCAGCCCGCCGATGCCAGAGCAGCGATCTGAGCCGTCGTCGCGGTGACGTCGTGCGTCTTCGTCAGAGTCATCGACTGCACCGCGACCGGCGCACCGCCGCCGACGGGGACGTTTCCGACGTGGATCTGGACCTTGCTCGCCACGGCTAGAGGGTAGCTCCGCGCTGCAGAAGCGTCGTGTGAGAAGCGCGCCGCGGCCGCGAAGCGGCCGCCTTTAGGGGTCTTCGCGCGACCGGAAGCTCCGCGGTAGCGGATTTCCGGTCTTGCGCACTAGGAGAGGTTGCCGATGTCGTTCGAGAGGCCGACGAAGAAGAGGAGCAGTACGACCGCCAAACCGACGACCGACACACGCTCGTAGATCTCACGCCGCACGAACCTGCCGCGTGCACCTTCCACGAGAGCGAACAGGATGTGTCCGCCGTCGAGCGGAAGCAGTGGAAGCAGGTTCAGCAGCGCGAGCGAGAGCGAGATGAGGCCGAGCACCCAGAGGTAGTTCGACGCGCCCTGCTGGACGGCGTCCGAGGAGGCCCTCGTGATCCCGATCGGGCTCGAGACCTCGTCCCGTCCGTCGCCGGTGACAAGTCGTCCTAGCGACTTCACGATCTCCCTGGCGACGAGGCCGGTGACTTCGAACGCACGCCCGACGGCAGGGACGAAGCCGAGTCCTTCGCCGTCGAGGCCGAATCCCAGGCGGTACCGCTCGTCGACGAGTTGGGGGGCCACCGGATCGAGCTCGAGTCTTTGCCCGTCCCGAACCACCGTCAGCACCAGCTTTCGACCTTCCGACCCGGCAATGGTGTCCGCGATCTCGTCCGCGTCGACCTGCGCGCCGTTGATGGCGACGACGCGGTCACCGGGTTGGAGCCCGATCGTCTTCGCCGGCGACTCGACCCCGGGCTCGAGCTCTGGGGCGATCGTCGCGATGGTCGAGGTGGCGTTTCCGGCCACGGTCATGAACAGGAAGGTGAAGACAACGATCGTGAGCGCAATGTTCGCGGCGGGCCCGGCGGCAATTGCGACGAGACGCTTCCAGGTGGGCGCCTTCCAGTACGCATCGGAGCCGAGGGCGTCGCGAAGCTCCGTCACACCTTTCTCGGCAGCAGCATGGGCGCCAGGCGACAGCGCCTGCGCTCGCAGCGCCTGATCGAGCTCGTCGACCCTGGGCAAGGCACCCTCGAAGTCCTCGACCTCCAGCGTTCGCTTGACGCGATCGACCGGGCCGGCGAGCGTCGGCGCCTCGGCGACTGCTCGCGAGAATCGGCGCTCGGCGTCATGCGGGATCGGGCGATGCATGCCCGGGATGCTCACGAAGCCCCCGAGCGGAATCATCCCTACCCCGTACTCGATCCCCTTCCGCGTCGTGCGGACGATGGGGGGAGGGAACCCGACGTAGAACTTGCGCGGCCGCAACCCGACGGCAAGCGAGGCGAAGAAGTGCCCGGCCTCGTGCACGAGGATCAGGAGCGCAAGCCCGAGGATCGCGATCGCGAAGCTCATAGGGCGGTTCCAGGTCTATGAGCGTGGAGGGGTGTGGGGAAGGCGCGGAGCGCCTTGTCCGCGAAGCGGACCAGTGGAAGGGGTGTGGGGAAACCGGGAGGTTCCCCCACCAAAGCCCGACGAAGGCGAGCGTTGCTCATACAGCCACTAGCCGCCCTTCGGCAAGGCGACGTGCCTCGGCATCGGCTTCGACGAGCTCCGTGACGTCGCGTGCGGGCGATCCGTCGATCCCGGCGAGGGCGTCCTCGACGAGTGCGGCAATGTCGAGAAAGCCGATCTTCCCGTCGAGGAACGCGGCGACTCCGACCTCGTTGGCCGCATTGAAGGCGCACGGATAGGTTCCTCCCCGCTCGCCCGACTCACGAGCAAGCCTGAGTAACGGGAAGCGTCCCATGTCCGGCGGCTCGAATTCGAGCGTCAGACCGGCCGAGAAGTCCAGTGGGCTCACAGGCGTCGGGCGGCGGTCGGGAAACGTGAGTGCGAACGAGATCGGAACGCGCATGTCCGGATAGCCCAGATGCGCAAGCGTCGCGCCATCTCGGAAGCGGACGAGCGCGTGGACGACAGAGGTCGGGTGGACCACGACCTCGATCCTCGAGTACTCGAGGTCGAACAGGTAGTGCGCCTCGATCAGCTCGAGCCCCTTGTTCGCCAGAGTCGCCGAGTCGATGGTGATCTTCGGGCCCATGGACCAGGTGGGATGAGCGAGCGCCTCCTCCACGGTCACTGATTCGAGATCCGCGAGCGAACGGTTTCTGAACGGTCCACCGGATGCGGTCAGAACCACGGACTCGACCGACTCCGGAGCACGGCCCTCGAGGCACTGAAAAACCGCCGAGTGCTCGCTGTCCACCGGTAGTAGAAGCCCTCCTCCCCGCTTCCAGGCGGCGAGCGCGAGATCACCGGCGGCAACGAGGCTCTCCTTGTTCGCGAGCGCGAGCGAGACGCCCCGCTCGAGTGCCCACAACGTCGCACCGACGCCGGCGAAGCCCACGACAGCGTTCAGCACGACGTCGGGTTGCGACGCCTCGAGGAGCTCGGTGAGGTCACCGCCGACCTGCACGTGCTCGACGTCGTGCTCTGCGGCGAGCTCGTCGAGAGGCTGAGAGCCTGCCGAGAGTGCGCATACGGAGAGCTCCGGATTCGCGGTGATCACCTCGAGCGCCTGGCGCCCGATGGAGCCGGTCGCTCCGAGCAGCGCGATTCGTCTTTCCTGCACGGCCGAAGGCTAACCGTCGTCGTGTTCAGACAGCGCTATGCCTGGCCGAACGCGACGATCAGGTAGAACGCCGCAGGCCCGGCCCAGAGAAGGGAATCGAGGCGGTCGAGCATTCCGCCGTGACCGCCGAGGAGCCGTCCGGAGTCCTTCACGGTGAGATCGCGCTTCACCGCCGACTCGAACAGGTCCCCGAGTGCCGCGGCCAGCGCTACCACCGCTCCGAGCGCAAGCATCTGCGGGATCGTCAGGAACTCGTCGCGGTCCTTGTAGAGGATCACGAACGCCACCGCCGTCGCAGCGACGACCCCTCCTACGAATCCTTCCCACGACTTCGCCGGCGAGATCGCCGGCGCCATCCTGTGGCGGCCGAACGCCCGACCGACGAAGAACGCGCCCGAATCGGCCGCAAACACCGTGAAGAGCACGGCCATGACTGCCCAGAAGCCGAACTCGGGTATGTCGCGGATGAGAAGAAGGAAACCGAGCCCAGCTCCGACCCAGACGACTCCCAGCAGCGTCACGCCAAACGACGTCGTAGCCGACTGCCGAACGTCGGACAAGCCGTAGATGACGAACGAGAACACCAAGGTCATGAGGACCCCGCCGACCATCCACACGAGGCCACCGAGCTGGAGGCCCACCAGCGTGAGAGCGAAACCGAGGTAGCCGCCGAGGACGAGCGGCCGGAGCTCGCGTGCCATGACGTAGAGCTCGTGCAGGGCGATGAGCCCTCCCACGAGCGCCAGCCCGAGAAGCCACCAGCCTCCGAGGTACGCCAGGCCGATGACGAGGGGCAGCAGGACGATGGCGATGAGGACGCGCGACGTGAAGGAACTCATAGGCCGGTGCCCGGCCTATGAGCGTGGAGGGTGTGGGGAACCGGGAGGTTCCCCCACCAAACTCCGCCGAACGCGAGCGTTGCTCATCTCGCCCCGAACCGGCGACCGCGCTGGGTGTACTCGTCGAGAGCCGCTCGAAGCCGGTCCTCCCCGAAGTCGGGCCAGAGGGTCTCGTCGAATACGAGCTCCGAGTACGCGGACTGCCACAGGAGGAAGTTCGAGATTCGCTGCTCTCCGGAGGTGCGGATGACGAGATCGGGATCGGGGAGCTCGGGCGCATAGAGCCGCGCGGCCACGGCTTCCTCGGACACGTCCTCGGGTCTGACCCCATCCTCGAGCAACCGGCGCGCAGCCTCGACGAGCTCGCCCCGACTGCCGTAGTCGAAGGCGATCCATAGGCTCAGGCGATCGTTGTGTGCCGTCTCCGCCTCGAGCCGAGCCATCTTCTCCTGCAGCAGCTCCGGCACACGATCTCGCCTCCCGAAGAAGCGGGTGCGAACACCTTGCTTCGCCAGATCGGGTAGTTCGCGGTCGATGGTTGCGTCCATGAGCTCCATGATCGACTCGACCTCGTCGGGAGGACGCGCCCAGTTCTCCGTCGAGAATGCGTAGACGGCGAGCGACGCGATCCCGAGGTCGATCGCCGCTTCGACCGTTCGTCGTAGCGCCCGAGCACCCTCGCGATGCCCTTCGGCGACGGGAAGACCGCGGGCGGCTGCCCAGCGCCCATTCCCGTCCATGATCACCGCAACGCTTCTCGCCGCCGCTGGAGCGATGTCCGGCAGCTCTCAGACCTCCATGATCTCCGCCTCTTTCGTCCTCAAGAGGTCGTCGATCGTCTTGGTGTGCTCGTCGGTGATCTTCTGAACCTGCTGCTCGGCACGTCGCTCCTCGTCGTCCCCTACGTCTCCGTTGGTGACGAGCTCGCGTAGGTGCTGCATCACGTCGCGCCTGACGTTCCGAATCGCGACCTTGCCGTCTTCGCCGACTCGGCGGACGACCTTCACGAGGTCCTTTCGCCGCTCCTCGGTGAGCGTCGGGATCGGCAGGCGGATGAGCTTGCCGTCGTTCGACGGGGTGAGCCCCAGGTCCGATTCCTGGATGGCGCGCTCGATGTTCTTCATCGAGCCGGGATCGAAGGGCTGGACCGTCAGCAGCCGAGCCTCGGGAGCCCCGATCGACGCGAGGCTCTTGAGTGGAGTCGGCGTGCCGTAGTAGTCGATCGTGATGCGGTCGAGGAGCGCCGGCGACGCGCGGCCCGTGCGAATCGAGTTGAACTCGTGGTGCGTCGACTCGATCGACTTGTCCATCCGTCGCTTGGCGTCCGCCAGGAAATCCTCGATCGCTGCCATTCGTCCTCCTCGAGCTAACTAGGGGTGGAGATGATCGTGCCGACGCGCTCCCCTGCTGCGACCCGGCGCACATTGCCCTTCGCGAGCTCGAAGACGTAGATCGGCAGCCGGTTGTCCATGCACAGCGAGAGCGCAGTCGTGTCCATCACCTTGAGCCCGCGCTCGATTGCCTCGAGATGCGTCAGCTCGGGGATGAAACGCGCGTCGGGATCCTCGTGCGGATCGCCGTCGTAGACCCCTTTCACGCGGTTCTTCGCCATGAGGATCGCCTCGGCGCCGATCTCGAGCGCGCGCAGCGCCGCAGCCGTATCCGTCGTGAAGAACGGGTTGCCCGTGCCGGCAGCGAAGATCACGACGCGGCCTTTCTCGAGATGGCGGATCGCGCGGCGCCTGATGTAGGGCTCGGCCACCTCGGAGACGTTGATCGCCGACTGCACCCGGGTATCGACGCCGAGGCGCTCGAACGCGTCCTGGAGGGAGAGCGCGTTCAGGAGCGTCGCGAGCATTCCCGCGTAGTCGGCGGTGGCTCGGTCCATTCCGTCGGCAGCCGCCGCCATCCCGCGATAGATGTTCCCTGCACCGACCACGACGGCGAGCTCGGTGCCGGCCTCGTGCACGGCGACGATCTCCTCGCTGATCGCGACCACGGTCTTGGGATCGATCCCGTACTCCCGGTCGCCGAGGAGCGCCTCACCCGAGAGCTTCAGGAGAGCGCGATTGAAGCGTGTCCCGGTCTTCGGAGCGTGCGCTTGCGCGACTTCGTCCGTACTCGTGTTCACGACCCTGCGACCGAGATCCTGGTGAACCGCGCGACCGACGCGCCGGCCTCTTCGAGCGCTTGACCGACCGTCTTCGAAGGATCGTGGATCCAGGGCTGGTCGACCAGGACTCCACCCGGCACCGCTGCGAAGAAGCGCTTGCCAAGCATGCCGTCCACGATCTTCTCACGTGCAGCTTCCGGCTTCGACTGCACTTCGTCGGTGTTCATGAAGATGCCTCGCTCTGCAGCTATGGCCTCGGTGGGCACGTCGTCTCGCGTCGTCCACTCCGGCGCTGCGAACGAGATGTGCATTGCAATCTGACGCGCGAGCTCGGTGGAGCCTCCGGCGAGCTCGACGAGGACGCCGATCTTGTTCGCGGGTGGATGCGCATACCCGGCCACCACGTGCCCGTCGGGAGCGTCGAAGCGCTCGGCACCGACGATCACGATGTTCTCTCCGAGCTTGGCGATCAGCTCGTTGCGCTCCTGCTCGAAGCTCTCCACCGCTTCTGGTCCCTCGGCGTGAACCGCTCGCAGGACCCTTTCCGCAAACGCCTGGAACTCGCTGTTCTTCGATACCGGCTCGGTCTCGCAGCCGATCCCCAGGATCGAGCCCGTGTTCCCGTCGATGATGAAGCCGACGAGACCCTCGGTCGTTGCGCGACCCGCGCGTTTGCCCGCAGACGCCATCCCGCGCTCGCGTAGGAGAACGCGCGCGCTCTCCAGATCGCCTGACGTCTCCTCGAGAGCGCGCTTGCAATCCATCATCCCCGCGCCGGTCTGGTCGCGAAGCTCCTTGACGAGTGAGGCGCTGATCGTGGCGCTCACTCGCTCTCACCGCCCTCGGCAACCGCAGCTGCCGGCTCGAGCTCGGGCTCGGGCTCGATGTCCACAGGCTCCTCGGCTGGCGGCGTCTCGTCCGTAGCGAGCTCGGTTGCGGTGACCTTCATTTTCCCGGCGGCGATCCCGTCGGCGATGACCCGCGTGATGAGATCGCACGAGCGAATCGCGTCGTCGTTGCCCGGAATCACGAAGTTCGCCTCGTCGGGATCGGCGTTCGTGTCCACCAGCCCGATGACCGGGACGCCGAGGCGCTGCGTCTCGCGCACGGCGAGCTGTTCCTTCTTCAGATCGATGACGAAGACCGCGTCGGGCTGCCGCTTCATGTCAGCGACGCCGCCGAGGTTCGCCTCGAGCTTCTCGAGATCGGCCTCCATGGCAAGACGCTCTTTCGACGGCAGGAGATCGAGCTGCCCTTCGGCCTTCAGCCGGCGCAGGTCGTGCAGGTACGCGATCCGCTCGGAGATGGTGCGCCAGTTCGTCAGCAGGCCGCCGAGCCAGCGGTGGTTCACGTACGGCATGCCCACGCGCTTCGCCTGTTCCGAAACAGCGTCTTGTGCCTGCTTCTTGGTGCCGACGAACAGAACCGTCCCGCCGCGATCGGCGATGTTGCGCACGAACTCGTGTGACTCCTCGAGCAACTCGAGAGTCTTGGTCAGATCGATGATGTAGATCCCGCCGCGCTCGCCGAAGATATAGCGGCGCATCTTGGGATTCCAGCGGCGCGTCTGGTGGCCGAAGTGGACGCCGGCCTCCAGCAGCTCCCGCATGGTGACGACTGACACGTGATCAGCCCCTTTCTGGTTGGTTGACGATAATTCACCGGCGGGCCGGGCGGAACCGCGCGCACAGCTGCGGCACCCCCGCCTCGGCTGGGTCGCCGGGTCGAAGGGACGAGAACCGCTCGGATTGTAGCCGCTCGTCCGAGGTTTGCCTCGCCCGAGAGCGACCCGAGGTCGCATCTACGCCCCGCGTGCGCGACCTAGAGCGTCACTCAGGTCTTGCGGAAGCTCTGAGATAACCGCGATCTCGTCACCTGTGATCGGATGTCAGGAAGCGGAGGCGGTGTGCGTGCAGGAACTGCCTCGCAAGGCCGAGGTCGCCGCGCACGCCGTACTGCGGATCGCCCGAGACTGGAAGGTCGATCGCCGCGAGGTGAACGCGGATCTGGTGCGTCCGCCCCGTTTCGAGGCGCACGTCGAGGAGCGCGTGGTCGGGCAGCGTTTCGAGCACCTCGAAGTGGGTCACGGCGTCGCGCGGCTCGTCCGTGTCCAGGGAGCGCCTCGTCGGATCGCGGCGGTCGCGGCCGATCGGTGCGTCGATACGGCCAGTACGCGAACGCGGTTTTCCACGCACGAGCGCGAGGTAGCGTCGCTCTACCTCGCGGCGGCGGATCGCCTCCTGAAGTGCCGCGTGCGCCTCCTCGGAGCGACTGACGACGAGGAGCCCCGAGGTGTCGCGGTCGAGTCGGTGGACGATTCCCGGCCGCTCGGGATCGGAGCCACCCCGTGCGCCGAGCGTCATGAGCTGACCCGCGAGCGTGTCGGTGCGTGCTCCTGCCCCGGGATGAACGGTCAGTCCCGCGGGCTTGTCGACGACGAGGAGGTGCTCGTCCTCGAAGAGCACCGGAACGGTGACGGGACGCGGCTCGAGCGCGCCGCCCGCCGGCGACGGAAGCTCGGCTTCGACCACGGATCCGGCTTCGAGGCGATGGCTCTTCGGCCTGACGACGCCGTCGACAACGACGGCGCCCTCCTGGAGGAGCCGCTCGGCCAGCGAACGTGAGGCGATCTCGTCGCGAGCCGCGAGCGCCTGATCCAGGCGCGACCCGACGTCCTCCTCAGCGACGCTGAAGCGAAGTGTCGCCATCGCGCGCGCCGTGCATTCGGTGCGACCGGTCGGCGAGGACGAGCGCGCCGAAGAGAATTGCGACCCCGACGACGATGAATGTGTCCGCGAGGTTGAACGCGGGCCAGGCGACGAGATCGAGGAAGTCCGTCACGTGCCCGAGGCGCACGCGGTCGATCAGGTTCGCGATGCTCCCGCCGAGGACGAGCCCGAGTGCAACGGGAAGAACCGGATGGCGCCGCCCCGAGCGGGCGAAGAACCAGAGCATGAGTCCCACGGCGACGGCGGTCACGCCTATGACCAGGCCTGTGCGGCTTGCGAAGAGTCCGAAGGCGATCCCCGAGTTCTGGACGTGGTGAATCGAGAACGGCCCGACGATGTCGACGCTTTCCCCGAGCGCCAGCGTTCGCCCGACGACCTGTTTCGTGACCTGGTCTGCAGCTATCGCTGCCGCGGCGACGACGAGGAGAGCCAGCCACTGGGCGGAGCCGGCGCCGAGCGATCGCTCCGCGCTCGAGATCGGCTGCAGCGCGTTCGCTGTCGAGCCGATGCGAACGTCGACCAACGACGTGTCGGTCCTTGCGGGCTCGCTCATCGGCCGGTCTCCGGCCGATGAGCGTGGAGGGGTGTGGGGAACGCGCGCAGCGCCTTCCCCGCGACGTCGTTCCAGTAGAAGGGGTGTCACGGGGGAACCGTGAGTTTCCCCCGTCAACGCTGAGACCGAACGCCGAGTGTTGCTCATCAGTCAATGCTCCTGGGCGCGCTTGTCGTCGATGCAGAGAGTTGCGTAGGGAACGGCTTCCAGGCGCTCCTCGCCGATGGGCCGACCGCACACGGCACAGACGCCGTAGGTCCCGGCGTCGATGCGGCGGAGCGCGTCGTCTATCTCGACGAGAAGGTGTTCGGCGTTCTCCTCCAGCCCCTCGTCCAGCTCTCGCATGAACGTCTCGGTTGCGCTGTCGGCGAGGTGATCACCTGCGCCGATCGCCAGGTCTCCGGTTTCCTCGATCAGCGAGCTGTCGTGGTTCACGCTCTGGAGAGCATGGCGGAGCCGTGTCTGCTCACTCTCCAGCGCATTCCGAAACCGATCGAGGTCGAGAGGGCTCATCGGTCCCGCTCCGCAGCAGCAGCCTCGAGCAGACTTTCCGCCGCCTCGCTCGTCAGGCCTTGGAGCGCGACGACCTTGTCCCTGGAAGCTTTCCCGGCAGTCAGCTCGAGATCTCTCGACGGAATGTCGAGAGTGCGCGCGAGAAGGTCGATCACCGCGTCGTTCGCCTTGCCGGCCTCGGGTGCGGCTGCCACCCGAATTTTCCAGGCGTCCCCGTAGCGACCGACGATCCCGGCACGGTGCGCGCCGGGGACGACACGCAACCGCAGGCTCGTGCGCGGGCCATTCACGGCGGGAAGGATATCCGCGCCGGTCGTTCCTTAGCCCGCGACCTTGCGGATTCCGCCGTCCGTGACCTCTCCGATAGCCGGTCGGGTCGCGGAGATCTCGCTCTCCTTCTCCGCCTTCTCGCTCTCCTTTTCGCCGGGCCAGTCGCCGAGCGAGTCGAGCGCCGCCCGAAGCTGCGCCCGGATCTTGACCATGTCCTCCTCGAGCCGCCGCTTCTCGGCTGCGGACTCGCGAGTGACTCTTCGGGACTCGGCATGTGCTTCCTGGACGATCAAGTCCGACTCGCGCCGGGCCTGCTCTTTCATGTCCTGAGCTGCCCGTTCGGCGGACACGAGCGTCGAGCGCAGAAGCGCCTCGAGCTCGCGATGCTTGGCCGCCTCGGACTCGACCTCCTCGAGGCGGTCGGAGAGGTCGGCGCGCTCGCGCCACACGCCCTCGAAGCTATCCGCGATCTCCGTGAGCACCTGGTCGACGCCGGGCCTGCGGTAGCCGCGGAACCACGAGCGACGCAGAGCAATATGTCGTATCTCGACTGGGGTGAGCGGCATTGGACCTCCTACAGCAGTGCCCCTATGAGGCGGTTGACGAGCCCGGCCGCAACGAGCAGGACGACGACGGCCACGATCGGCGACAGATCCAGTGGCCCGAGTGTGGGTATGCGGCCTCGGAAGAGACCCAGATACGGACGGCAGACTTCGTCCAGGAACCTTTGCACAGTTGCGGCCGTGCTGGAGTACGGAAGCTGAATCCACGAGAGAAGCACGTACGCGAAGATCAGCAGCACGTAGATCCCGACGAACACGGATACGAAGCTCTGCAGCGACGACGCCGTGTCGGCGAGTAGGGCTAGAGAGGCGTAAACCCCCATCGGAGGCGTGTTCGCCGCGCGCTACGAGGTTCCTACGCTATGCCTGAGGTCGATGCTGGGGGAACCTCCCGGTTTCCCAGACCCCTTCCACTGGTCCGCTTCGCGCCTCCCCGAGACCCTCCCCTGGTCCGCTTCTCGGACAAGACGCTTCGCGTCTACGCCTGATTGAAGAAGCCGCCGCGCTCCATGGCGCGCGCACGCTCTTCGGCGGAGAGCTCGACATCCCGCGGCGTGAGCAGGAAGACCTTGTCCGCAACACGCTGCATGCTGCCGTCGAGTGCGTAGGTGAGACCGCTCGCGAAGTCGATCAACCGTTTCGAGAGCTCGGTGTCGGCGCCCTGGAGGTTCAGGATCACCGGAGTCTGCGCCTTGAACCGATCCGCGATTTGCTTCGCATCGTTGAAGGTCCGCGGGACGACAAGATGCACCTTCGCGGGAGACGGAGTGTCGACGCTCCGCAGGCGCGACGAGCGCTCGCGCCGCGGAGGAGTCTCCTCGGAGGCCCACTCGCCGGACTCGTCCCCACTCGGCAGACGCCGGACGTTGTGGCGGTCGCGGCGCCGGTAGCTCTCCTCGAGCTGCTCGTTGGTCTGGTACCCGTCCTCGTCCCACTCCTCGTCCTCGGCGATACCGAAGTACACGAGCGTGCGGTTCCAGAGGTCGCTGAAGCCCATAACCGCGGGATTCTAGATGGTCGATCGGGAATTGCCGTCGATGCGGGGATGGCTGAGACCAAGCCGGGGGCGCCGCCCGTCCGAGCGCGTATCTGGAATACGGGCGAGGGCGGGCGGCGTCATCCGGCGACGTGTCTCAGCCACCGCCCGCGCGACGTGGAATTCCCGATTGATCATCTAGCCCTGAGCGGGCGCAAAGATAGTCGCGCCCACTCGAATGAGAGTTGCCCCCTCCTCAACAGCGACGCGGTAGTCCTGCGAAGTACCCATGCTGAGCTCCGGGAGATCGTTCTCGGCGGCGAGCTCGCGCAGGCGGCGGAAGTACGGTCGAGACGCTTCCGGATCGTCGGCGAGCGGCGGCATCGTCATCAGGCCTCGGATGAACGGGAAGCGCTCGACGTAGCCGGCGATCTCCTCGGGCGCGACGCCCGACTTTCGATGCCTCGCCCGAGAGATTCACCTCGAGGAGCGCCGGAATCGTGAGGCGCCGCGCCGCCGAGTCGGAAGACAGCGAGTGCACGAGCTCGCAGATCTCGTCCACAACCTTGACCTTGTTCGACTGCAGATGGCCGATGAAGTGCCACCGGAATGCATCGCCGTAGGTCGCGTGCTTGCGCTCGAGGTCTTGTGCTCTGTTTTCGCCAACGACCTCGACGCCGGCGCCGGCGAGTGCGGCCATCTCCTCGAGAGAGACGTACTTCGTCGCCACGACGACCGTCACAGCCCGTCCTACTTCATTGCGGATTTGCGCGTATCGCTCGCCGATCTCATGAGCGGCGGCGATGCTCACGGGGTAACCGTCGCGGCAAGCTCGCGCGCCGCCGCCAGCTCCGATTCACGCCCGTCGAGCTCGCCGTTCAACTTCCGTCTTCGCAGCTCCGCGAGAACCTCGCCGATCTGTGGCGACTCCGGCATGCCCATGGAGACGAGATCCGCGCCGCCGATCTCGAGTCGCACGGAGCGCAGACGCGTGAAATAGTCGCGAAGCGCCGGCTGCTCTTCGCGGGCCAGCGCGAGGAGCGGAGCATCGGGTGCGAACGGATCCGCGAGAGCGACGACCTGCGCCGGATCGAGGTGCTCCTCTCGAAGCCGTTCGGCGATCCTCGGCGCGACGGCAATGGCACCGACGATCACGGTCGACGTCGCGGCGCCGAACCTTGAGACGATCGAGCCAGTCGAAGGCCTCGTCCGACATCATTCGCCGCGCAAGCACCGCCACGCCGAGTCGCCATACGGGAACCTCCACTTGAAGCTCCGCCCGCAGAGCTCGCGCTCGCTCGAACAGCGTCGCCGCCTCCGCGTCGCCCTGGAGACGAGGATGAATCGCTCTGTCTACGCCTAGCTCGCCGAGCCGCTCGAGGCCGCTCGGCGCGCCCGAATCCTCGAGTAGCTGTACGAGCTCGTCTCGCAGGCGTACCGACGAGAGGTCGCCGACGAGGCCCATGTCGATACAACCGCGCGCAAGTCGCGCCGTGTGCTCGTCGAACCTGAAGCCGTAGCGCGCCTCGTAGCGAATCCCGCGGAGGATCCTCGTCGGGTCGTCGATGAACGACAGGTTGTGCAGGACCCTCACAACCCGTGCTTCGAGATCGGATCGGCCGTCGTGCGGATCGACGAGCCGCCCGAAGTCCGCAGGCTTCAGGGATGCCGCCATGGCGTTGATGGTGAAGTCGCGACGTCGGAGATCCTCGTGCAGCGCGGCCCGCTCGACAGTCGGCAGCGCGCCGGGCGAGTCGTAGAACTCGGTTCGCGTGGTCACGACGTCGAGGCGCGCGCCGTCTCCATACGAGACGATCGCGGTCCCGAACCTGTCGTGTGGAGTGAACCGGCCGTCCAGCGCAACCGCCAGAGAGCGTGCGAAAGCAATCGCATCCCCCTCGACGGCGATGTCGACGTCGAAGTTCTCCTCTCCCAGGAGGATGTCGCGAATCGTTCCGCCCACGAGATACACACCCTCGGCCCGGTCGCCGAGAGCCGCGATCGCCTCGATGATCGGCCGCAGCACTTCGAGTGCATGTAGCTCGGCAGCCACGTTCCCGTCGTCCGCAGAAGGTGTCGGCTCGACCCCTTCCAGCTCACGGAGCAGATCGGCACGGCTGACCACACCGACGAGCTCCTGCCCGCGCAGTACCGCAACCCGACCATCTTCGGCGGTCGTGACCCGAGCCTGCAACTCGGCAAGCGTCGCATCCTCCGAGACCGACGCAAAGCTACTGCTCATGATCCCGCGCACGGGAGCGTGAGCCAGCTCGTGTCCGATCGCCTTGTCCAGGTCCTCCCGGCTCACCCCACCGACGATCCGGCCTTCCTCGACGACGAAGACGCCGCTCTGGCCGTGCCGCTGACAGAGCATCATCGCGTCGCGGACGGTGTCGTCTGCGCCTACCGAGCGAGGAGGCGTCGACATGACGTCACGTGCCCGACGAGGCTCGCGCTGTGCGTCAGCGAGTGCTTCGAGCACGACGGCGCGCGCGTCGTCCAAGCTCAGGCGCGAGATCGCCGACGCCGCTTGCGCGTGGCCGCCTCCCCCGAGAGCTGCCGCAAGCACGGAGGCATCGATCCGGTCGGTCCTGCTGCGGGCGACGACGAACACACGACCGTCCATCTCCACGAGCACGACGAGCGCCCGTGCGTCAGTCAGATCGACGATCTTGTGCGCCAGGTTGGAGACACCCTCTACGTACTCCGTCCAGGCGACGGCGGCGAAGAGGATCTCCTCTCCCCCTGCATCGAGCGGCTCGAGCGCATCCATCAGACCCTGCAGCAAGTCGCGCTCGCCGGCCGCGAGGGGCGTGTGCAGGTACCCGGCGATGAGGTCCTGTCGAGCCCCGTGGCGAAGGCACCAGGCAAGCGCGTCCGCGTCACGCTGTGTGCTCGACGGGTACGTGAGCGACCCCGTGTCCTCGTGAATCCCCAGGGCGAAGGTCGTCGCCTCGAGCGCGGTTGGGAGGATCTCGCGCTCGGCGAGGATGCCGACGAGCGTCGTCGTCAGCGCACCGTCTTCCGAGATCACGGCTGCATCGTGTTGCACCCAATCCGGAATCTCAGTGTCCCCGTGATGGTCGAAGAGCGCCTTCTCGACCGCTGGATCCAGCACAACCGACTCGAGCTCCCCGAGCCGGGAGGCCGTTGTGGCCTCGACGACGACGAGCCGCTTGATCGCGTCGAGCTCGAGGTTCCCCGTCTCGGCGATCGCGCCCAACTCGTCCGCGTGCAGACGGTAGAAGTCGCGGACGTTGCGATTGAGCGAGCCGAGAGCGACGACCGCACCGGGGTAGAGGAGTCGCGCGGCAACCATGGCGGCGAACGCGTCGAAGTCGGTGTTCCCGTGGGTGGCGATGACCTCTTCGGCCCGCATGGGCTCATTCTGCCCCGCTCTTAGGTCGTGAGCTCGAGGGAGATCCGATATCGCATCCGCCAACGGTGGTACCTAGCAACTCCTCGTCCTTCGAACCGGCATCGACGCTAGACGTGGGCGACGGCTTCGATCTCGACGAGAGCACCGCTCGGCAGCCCGGAGATCTGAACCGTCGAGCGAGCCGGCGGTCGATCGCCGACGTGTCGCGCGTAGACCTCGTTCATCCCGCCGAAGTCGCCGAGATCCATGAGGAACACGGTGGTCTTGACGAGGTTGTCGAGCCCGCTCCCCGCCGCATGCAGGATCGCCGCGAGGTTCGCCATGATCTGCTCGGTCTGCTCCTCCACGCTGGCGCCGGCGAGCTGGCCCGTCTCGAGCTCGATCCCGAGCTGGCCCGCGACGAAGACGAGGTCGCCGACGCGAATCGCTTGGTTGTACGGCGCACCCTCAAACGGCCCCGGAGCGCGATCGGTTCGTACGACCTCCTTCTCTGCCACATGAGCTCCTTTTGCTGGTGACCAGACTCGTCGGGTCAGACCTGGGTCGCTACGGGGATGAGCAGGCGCGAGCGAGCGCGGCGCCAAGCGCCTTGAATATCGCAGAGAGGACGTGTTGTGAGTTCTCGCCCTCGATCAGCCGCACATGGATCGTGAGTCCCGCTGACTCGGCTAGCTGATGGAGGAAGGTGGCGGCGAGGTCGCATCTGAAGCCCGCCTGCACGAGTCGAAGTGAGGTCGGCGTTCGAGACGACGAGGGGACTTCCCGATGACTCGACGACCACCATCGCGAGCGCTTCGTCCGCCGGAACGATCCCGAAGCCACGCCCGTCACCGGCGGCAAGGAGCGGCAAGAGCGCGTCGCCTAGCGCGGTCCCCGCCTCACTCACCTCCGTCTCGGGCTCCCCAGGCGCGATCTCCAAACGCAACTCGAATCCGCCGGTGCGCGCAAGCTCTTCCAGGAGGTGATCGAGCACCGCAACGCCGGTCGCCACGCGACTCTCTCCCGTGCCCTCGAGCGTGACCTGTGCCGCACCCGCGCTCGTCATAGCTCGGTCCGCTCGATAGCCGCACCAAGGCTCTGAAGCCTCTCGTCGATGCGCTCGTAGCCGCGATCGATCTGGCCGATGTTCCCAATGGACGAACGACCTTCGGCGCAGAGCGCGGCGATCACCATCGCCATTCCCGCGCGGATGTCGGGACTCTCGAGTCGCTGGCCGTAGAGCTTTGCCGGGCCGGTCACCACAGCGCGATGCGGATCACAAAGGATGATTCTCGCACCCATCGACACGAGCTTGTCCACGAAGAAGAGCCTGCTCTCAAACATCTTCTCGAAGATGAGAACGGTCCCGTGGGACTGCGTGGCGCAGGTCAGGGCGATAGAAGTCAGATCCGCAGGGAAGGCGGGCCAGACACCGCTCTCGATCTTCGGGATCTGACCGCCGTGGTCGTCGACGACGTGGAGATCTTGATCCGCCGTCACGCGCACCGAGCGTTCATCCACGTCCATCCGGATCCCGAGCTTGCGGAAAGCGGGGACGATCGCGATGAGGTCGTCGGGCTCGACGTCCTCGATCGTCACGTCGCCCCCGGTCAACGCTGCCAGTGCGGCAAAGCTCGCGACCTCGACGTGCTCGGGGCCGATCCGGTACTCGCCTCCACCAAGCTCGTCGACCCCTTCGATGTGAAGGACGTTCGAGCCGATTCCATCGATCTGCGCGCCGATCGACACGAGGAAGCGGCACAGATCCTGGATGTGCGGCTCGCAGGCAGCATGCCCGACACACGTCTTTCCCTCCGCGAGGACGGCGGCCATGATCGCGTTCTCCGTTCCCATAACCGAGGCTTCGTCGAGGTAGAGGCGTTTGCCGCGGAGCCCGTTCGTGCGCATCTCGTAGGCGCCGTTCAACTCGACCTCGACGCCTAGCTCCTGGAAAGCGTGGATGTGCGTGTCGAGCCGGCGGCGTCCGATCACGTCACCCCCCGGTGGAGGGACGGTCACACGCCCGAAGCGCGCTAGCAAAGGGCCCGCGAGGAGGAACGACGCCCGAATCTCGCGCGCCAGGCTTGCTTCGAGATCGGTCTTCGTCACGCTCCGGGGATCGATGCGCACATCGTTTCGGCCTGCCCATTCGACGTCCGCGCCGAGGTCGGCAAGGAGCTCGACCATGGTCTCGACGTCTCGTATCCGTGGGACGTTCGAGAGCTGAACCTCGTCCGAGGCGAGCACGCATGCCGCCAGGATCGGAAGCGCGCCGTTCTTGTTCCCGGCGGCGCGGACCGTGCCACTGAGCGGGCGGCCGCCCTCGATGACGAAGGACTGCATCGCGGGCGCAATGGTACTCGCCGACTTCATGCGCTCACTTCCGTTTCACGCCGAGAGGTGCTCGATCTCGAGCTTTGGCAGCGGATCTCCGGGCTCGAATCCGAGAACCTGTGCATAGAACGACAGCTCGGCCTCCAGCGAGCGGATGATGTTCTCGGCCTTGCGGAACCCGTGTCCCTCTCCTTCGAAGAGAAGGTACGCGTGCGGAACACCGCGCTCCCTGAGGGCGCCCACGATCAGCTCGGCTTGCGACGGCGGTACCACCTTGTCGTCGGCACCCTGCAGGACGAGCATCGGCGTCGAGATCTGGTCGACGAAGTGGATCGGGCTGCGCGCGCGGTAGAGGTCGGCTCTCTCCGGGTACGGGCCGATCAGCGTGTGCTCGTACTGCAGCTCGAACTTGTGCGTCTCTCCCCCACCGAACTGCTCGAGGTCGGCGATGCCGTAGTACGTCGTACCCGCCGCGAAGTGATCCGTGAACGTCAGCGCACAGATGGTCGTGTATCCGCCCGCGCTGCCACCGGTGATCAGCAAACGCTCCGGATCAGCCTCTCCCTCGGCGACGAGGTGCCTCGCGGCGTTCACGCAGTCGTCGAGGTCGACCACGCCCCAGTTGCCGTTCAGCCGCTCACGATACGCCCGCCCGTACCCGGTCGAGCCGCCGTAGTTGACATCGACGACCATGAACCCGCGACTCGTCCAGAACTGGGTCTCCAGGCTGAAGATCGCCGTCGTGTTCCCTGTGGGGCCCCCGTGGCTCATGACGATGAGCGGCGGCTGCTCACCTTCGGGCCCGTCGTAGTCCGGACTCGTAGGCGGATACACGAGCGCGTGGGCCGTGAGGCCGCCCTCGGTAGGAAACTCGACTGCACGCGGCATCGAGAAGCGATCGGTGCTTGATCGGCACGTCCGCGCTCGTTCGCAGGACTTCTCTGGTGCCGGAGGAGACGTCGATCAGCAGGACCTGGTTGGGAACCGTGGCGGAGCCGGCGACGATGACCACGCGGTCACCTTCGGCCCGCACGTATGGCGAGCCCCACCACGAATCGAGCACCAGGTCGAGATCCTCCATCCGGCCCGAGTCGGGATCGAGCACGCCAAAGGACGTGAGCCCGTCGGTGTCGTACGCACACACGATGCGGCCATCGCCGGCGAACGCGAACGAGCACGTCCCGAAGGTCCACGCCGGGTAGCCGAATTCCGCCTTCGCGGCGTAGAGAACCGAGCGTTCGTCTCCACGGACGCGCTCGAGATTCCACCAGCCGCTCCGATCGCTTGCGAAGACGAGGTCGCCGGACGGGCTCCATTCCGGCTGCCAGATCGACTCTTCGCCGTCTCTGCCAGCAACGTGCGTAACTCCGGTCAGCTCGCCGTCCGCGGAGAGATCGCCGACGTGGAGCTCGCACCCGTCCCACGGCATCCAGGGCAGGTTCCACGCGAGGAAGCACAGTCGCGAGCCGTCGGGCGAGATGCGTGGATTCGAGTAGAAGTCCCTGCCGGAGGCGATCACCCGTGGCTCGGAGGAGCCGTCGGTGGGAAGCGCCACGAGCTCGTTGACGACGTCGGCAGAGCGCCCGCTCGGCGAGTGCCGCTCGCGAACGCCGATCCACAGAGCTCCGTCGGACGTTATGCGGCCATCGGCATATCGATGGCTCTTGCCCTCGACCGCAGGTGTGATCGCGACCGGGGCTCCGCCGGGATCGACGCGGTAGAGGCGCTGATCGTCGAAGTTGGAGAAGAACGCGGTCCCGGCGTGGATGCAATACGCGCCTCCGCCGTACTCATGGACACCTGTACGCACGTTGAATGCCTGCGGGACGACGTCGACCGGATCCGCGTCGGGCTCGGCTCGTACGAGGACGACGCGCCCACTTTCCGAAGGACGCCCCTCGAGCCACCAGACGGTGCCGTTGTCGAGCCACGGCATGGTGAGACGCGAGCCCGAACGAGCGACCATCTCCGCGCTGATGGGGGACGACCACGTCCCGTAGGGCGCAACCGTCCGTTGTGTGACTTGGGGATCCAACGGCGGCGGCTATCGTACTGCGCCGTGCGGCCGACCCGAGACCAGGCATGGGAGACGCTGACCCGCTACACGACGAGCGAGTCGCTGCTCAGGCACGCCCTTGCCGTCGAAGCGTCGGTCGGCTTCTATGCGCGGCTCTACGGCGAGGACGAGGAGCTCTGGCGCAGCGTCGCCCTTCTCCACGACTTCGATTACGAGATCCACCCCACGCTCGACGAGCATCCGCAGGACGGCGCGCCGATTCTCCGCGAGGAGGGGTATCCCGACGAGCTGATCGAAGCCGTCCTCTCGCATGCGGAGCACCTCGCAATGCCGCGGGACACGCAGCTCAAGAAGGTCCTCTTCGCCTGTGACGAGCTGTCCGGCTTCGTGCACGCGTGCGGGCTCGTCCGGCCGACCGGGATCGACGGCCTCGAGCCGAAATCGGTGAAGAAGAAGCTCAAGCAGCCGTCCTTCGCGGCAGGCGTCCATCGCGACGAGGTCTACGCAGGCGCGGAGCTCCTCGGTCTCTCACTCGACGAGCACGTCACGAACGTCATCGCGGCGATGCAGCCAATCGCCGCTGAGCTCGGGTTGCGTACCGCCTCAGACGCTCAGGAGTAGCGCTCGAGGAACGCCAGCACGCGGTTCCAGGCGTCCTCGGAGTCGGTCGCGTACTCCTCGAACTTGCGGTCGAAGAAACTGTGCGGCGCGCCGGGGTAGACGACTACCTCGTGCTCGACACCCGCTTCGGCGAGCGCCGCGTCGAAGGCTTCGACCTCGTCGAGCGGAATCCCCGGATCGGCGCCGCCCATGAGCGCGAGGATCGGCGCGGCAAGCTCGCTCACCCGCTGCGTAGGTCCCGGTGCGCCGTCGCGTCCAGGTCCGGGTCGTCCGTAGAACCCGATCGCCCCGGCGAGCTCATGCCCGCTCGCGGCAGCAAGCCACGAGTTGCGACCGCCGAAGCAGAACCCGACCGTGAAGACCGCGTCACAGCCCGCCTCGCGAAGATGGGCAACGGCGGCGGCCGTGTCGGCCTGGATGCCGTCCTGGGTCGTCTGCTCGACGTGCGGCATGTACTCGAAGTCGTCGTCCCGCTTGGAGACTCCCGCCGTCCTTCCGAAGTAGTCGATCGCCACTGCCGCGTACCCACGCTCGGCGAAGCGCAGCGCGAGCTCCTCGTAGAAACGGTAGAGCCCGCGGACATCGGGGAGGATCACGACGCCGACGCGTGCCGACTCGTCAGGTGCTGCTGCGAAGGCCGCGAGGCGGTTGCCATCTCGCGCGTCGAGCACGAGGTCGTCGTGGGAGACCGCGGCGCCCGAGATCGGCGGTATCGGAGGCGACGAATCGTGGTCGAAGCACATGCCGCGACCCTACAACGCCGCGACGAGCCGTTCGAGATCGTCGTCGTTCGTCCACCAGCCCACAGATGCACGCACGAGGCCACGCCCGGGAAGATCACGCACGATGACTCCCGCCTCGGCCAGCCGCGCAACGACTGCCGCCGAGTCCTCCTCGCCTGAGCGCCAGGCTACGAGGGTGGCACGCTCCTCCGGCGTCACCACGTCGACCGCCGGCGTCGGCCAGTAGCCCGCGGCAACGCTCGGCCATCTCCGCAGCCCGTTCGAACAGCCAGTCCGGAAGAGCGTCAAGGGCGGCCAGAAAGCCAGCCGTCAGCGCGTTGGGTGTGAGGTTGGGATCGAAACGACGCGCGCCGGGCCTCGGCTCGAACGCGCCGTCCGGCTCGTATCCCTGCTGCGCCAGGTAGCTCGGCCGGCCGACGCGAAGCGCATCTGGCTCCGCGACGACGAGCGCCCCGGTTCCCTCGGGGCCGCACAGCCACTTCTGACCGGAGATGGTGTAGTAGTCGAGCCCGGTCAGGTCGACGGAAATCGAGCCGATCGACTGCGCGCCGTCGACGAGGATCGGGAGCCCAGTCTGCGCCCTGAGATCGCGCACGGGAAGCACCTTTCCCGTCGTCCAGACGACATGGGAGAGCGCGAGCAGCCGTGTCCGCGGCGTCACGGCCGCCAGGATCAGCTCCGGTTCGGGCGGGGCGACGACGATCCGCGCGCCCGACGCATGAAGTGGCCCGAGGAGCCCGAAGTGCTCGTCCGTCGTCGTCACCACCTCGTCCGCGGGACCGAGGTCGAGCCCGGCGAGGACGATGTTGCAGCCGTCGGTGGTCGACGCCGTCAGCGCGACGTGCTCGACGTCGACGTCCACGAGCGTGGCAATCTCGCCACGAAGCTCCTCGCGGAGCGCGAGGATCCGCTGAAACTGCGCGCCGCTTCCTCTCCCGTCGCGGAGCCCGCGCTCCTCCTCCTCGTGCATTGCATCGACCGTTGCACGGGCGAGAGGGCCAACGCTTCCTGCCTGCAGATACGCGAACCGCTCGAGCACGGGGAACTGCGCGCGGGCTTCCTCGAACGTCACGGGCGGGATTGTGCCGACACCCCGTCTAACGTTCCCGACCAATGCGCGTCGTCATCGCCGATCCCCCCGCGTACACCCCGCCCTACGATCGCTCGCTGGCCAGAGCGCTCGCGCAGGCAGGCGCGGATGTCGAGCTCGTGACATCGCGCTTTCGGTTCGGCTTCGGTCGCGCCAGCGGAGGGATACAGGGCTCGGGAGTGGTTCTACCCGATCTCCTCCCGCATGGGGTCGTCGCGCCTGCGGCTCGCGGTCAAGGCGCTCGAGCATCCGTTCGGGATGGCCCGGCTCGCGGCTCTGAAGCCGGATGTCATGCATGTGCAGTGGCTGGGAGCAGTCGAGGCTGATCGTTGGCTCTTCCGCCCGCGCAGCCCCGCCGTCTTCACCGCGCACGACATCGTCCCCCGCCGAACCGCCTCGAAGACCGGGCTCTGGAAACGCGTCTTCGAACGCTTCGCACGGATCGTCGTGCACTCGCAACGCGGACGCGATGCGCTTGCCGAGTTCGGCGTGCCCGAGGAGAAGCTACGCCTGATTCCGCATCCGGCGTTTCGTTCCGACGTCGTTCACGCGGACGACGGTCGCACCGCACTTGCATTGGGGCTGATCCGTCCCTACAAGGGCACCGAGGACGCCGTGGAGGCGGTCTTGGGTGTGGAGGAAGCTCGCCTGCTCGTCGTCGGAGACCCTCGAGTGCCCCTCGAGGGACTGCAGCAGACAGCCGGTGACAAGGCGGAGTGGCGGCTCGGCTATTTACCCGACGCGGAGCTAAAGCGTGCTCTGTCGGAGGCGACGGTCGCGCTCTTTCCGTATCGAGCCGAGATCGACGTCTCCGGCGCCTTGCTGCAGGTACTCGGTGCGGGCGTCCCGGCGATCGTCTACGACATCGGCGGGCTCGGAGAGGTCGTCGGGCGCTTCGGGGCGGGCGCCGTCGTACCGCCGGGAGACGTCGACGCCATGGCCGATGCGCTTCGGCTTCTCCTGGGAGATGCCGACGCGCTCGGTGCCGCAAGAAGGGGTGCGGAACGCGCTCGCTCAGAGCTCACCTGGGAGGCCTCGGCTGCCGCGCATCTCGACCTCTACGGCGAGCTCCTCTGATGCTCCGCCGCGATCGCTTCGACGACCTCGTGCGGCGTCAGCTCGACCTCTTTGCCACCGACGAGTCGGCGCTCATCGCGGAAGCCGAGGACGCGGATGCCGCCTGGACGAAGGCGTCACGCGACGACTCCGAGGAGCTCTTCGGGGACTACCAGTTGATCGTCGACGCGGTCGGCGAGCGGCTCTACGACGTTCGGGAGACATACGCCTCGTCGCTCGACGAGCGCATAGCGAAGGAGTACCGCCGGACATTCAACCGAGCTGCGTCGAAGCGCTTCCGTCCGTATGCGACCTTCCTCGAGGAAGACTGATGGCGCTCATCGAGGATTACGGGCTCATCGGGGACCTCCAGTCGGCAGCGCTGGTGAGCCGTCGACGGCGCAATCGACTGGCTCTGCGTCCCCCGGTTCGACTCAGGTGCGATCTTCGCCGCGACTCCTCGGCGATACCGAGAACGGGCACTGGACGATCCAACCCGAAGGCGACTTCCACTCGCCGGGCCGCCGCTACCGGGACGACACCCTCGTCCTCGAGACCGAGCTCGAGACAGCGCATCGGTGCTGTTCGGCTCATCGACTTCATGCCGCCGAGAGACGCCGAACCCGACCGTCGTCCGCATCGTCGAGGGCGTTCGTGGCTCCGTCCAGATGCGGATGGAGCTCGCGCTGCGCTTCGACTACGGCGCGATCGTCCCGTGGGTTCGCAATCGTCGAGGGCACGCTGGTCGGCATCGCCGGCCCGGACGCGGTCTCGCTGCGCGACCCCGGTCGAGCTCGAGGGGCGTGACCTGCGAACGTACGCCTCCTTCGAGGTCGTCCGAGGGCGATCGCGTTCCCTTCGTGCTCACGTGGTTTCCGTCCAACAAGGCGGTGCCTGCAGCCGTTCGACGCGGAGCATGCCCTTTCGGAAGTCGTCGCCTACTGGGAGGACTGGGCGCGGCGCTGCACATGACACGGGAAGTGGCGCGCGCGGTCATCCGCTCGTTGCTCACCCTCAAGGCGCTTAGTTCGCGCCGACGGGAGGAATCGTCGCCGCGCCGACGACCTCGCTGCCGGAGGCGCTCGGTGGCGTGCGCAACTGGGACTACCGCTACTGCTGGCTCCGCGATGCAACGCTGACGCTGCTCGCGTTCATTCGCGCCGGCTACGTGGACGAGGCGGGCGCGTGGCGAGACTGGCTCCTCCGCGCAATCGCCGGCGATCCCGACGACCTTCAGATCATGTACGGCGTCGCCGGCGAGCGGCGGCTCACCGAGCTCGAGCTGCCATGGCTCGCCGGGTACGAGGGCTCACGCCCGGTCCGGATCGGGAACGGCGCCTCCGGCCAACGACAGCTCGACGTCTACGGAGAGGTCGTCGACGCCCTCTACCAGGCACGTCGCCGTGGGCTCGACCCGTCCTACGACTCGTGGGCGCTCACTCGCAAGCTGCTCGAGTGGCTCGAGTCCGGCTGGCACGAGCCTGACGAAGGGATCTGGGAGGTGCGCGGGCCGCGTCGGCACTTCACTCATTCGAAGGTCATGGCGTGGGTCGCCTTCGACAGGGCGGTGAAGACCATCGAGAAGTTCGGGCGCGAAGGTCCGCTCGACCGCTGGCGCGCCGCGCGTAAGGAGATTCGGGCCGAGGTGCTGCGGGACGGGTACGACGCAGAACGCGGCTCGTTCGTCCAGTTCTACGGCTCGGACCGGCTCGATGCGAGCCTGCTCCTGATCCCGCTCGTCGGCTTCCTCCGGGCGACGGACGAGCGCGGTCGTCGGCACTGTCGACGCCATTCAGCGGGAGCTCATGCGCGAGGGCTTCGTAGAGCGCTACCGCGCCGACGAGGAGAACGTCGACGTGGACGGGCTGCCTCCGGGCGAAGGCGTGTTCCTGCCGTGCTCCTTCTGGCTTGCCGCCGTGCTCGCGCAGCAAGGCCGCCACGATGAAGCGGTCGAGCTCTACGAGCGACTCCTTTCGCTCCGCAACGATCTGGGCCTGATCTCGGAGGAGTACGACCCCGAGCGCAAGCGGCTGGTCGGCAACTTCCCGCAAGCGTTCACCCATCTCGCGCTCGTCGAGACGGCGTTCACGCTCGGCCGGAAGACCTAGCCCCTAGTCGAGGACTGCGAAGAGCCGGGATTCACCGGGAACGCCTTTGAGCGTGGCCATGCGTCAAGTCAGCGACGGCCGAACGAGTGCGGCCGGGGAAGCGAGGCCCACACCGTGTCGTTTTCCCCGACCTGGCGTGCGAGAAGACCGAGCGACTCGATCTCCGAAACCAGGATGTTCCGGTTCTCGCCCACCCGCTCGTAGCGACCGCGGGCAAGGACGAGTGGCTCGGCGCGCACTGCCGCGCGGTGCCGGTCGTAGACGGCCGGAGGGACGATGAGGTTGACCTGGCCGTGCTCGTCCTCGAGGAGCATGAAGACGATCCCGTTCGCGGTCGAAGGGCGTTGGCGGGCAACGGTCATTCCGGCGATCGCCACACGCAGGCCGTGCCGCTTTTCGTGAAGCTCCAAGCTCGAGAGCGTTCCCGCAGGCAGATGTGGGCGCAGGAGTGCGAGCGGGTGCGTTCCGACCGACATCCCTGTGTGCCGGTAGTCCGCGAGCATGCGCTCCCAGCGCGTCAGATCGCGTAGCTGTGGCGTCTCGGTGGTCGGATCGAGGGAGAGCGGGAGCTGCTTCGCCTCTCCCCCAGTCCCCGGCACCGATTGTGCCCGGAAGACGAGCCCGAGCTCCCAGAGGAGATCTCGCCGGGGCCGGCCGAAGCTGTCGCAGGCACCGCTCTTGACGAGCGACTCGAGACCGCCACGCGAGATCGATGCTCTGCGAGCGAGATCCGCCACATCTCCGAAGAGCCCGTTCGCGTCCCGCTCCGCGACGAGCGCCTCTGCCTCGTCCTCGCCTACAGAGGCGATGTAGTTGATACCGATGCGGACGGCAGGCGGGGTAAGACCGCTTGTGGTCTGACCCCATTCGAGGGAACAATGGGCGGCGCTCAGGTTGACGTCGGCTGGGCGCACCTCCACCCCGTGCCGCTGCGCATCGCGAACGAGCGTCGCAGGCGGGTAGAAGCCCATCGGCTGCGCGTTCAAGAGTGCGCAGAGGAACTCCGCCGGGAAGTGACGCCGAAGCCATTGCGATTGGTAGGCGAGAAGCCCGAACGCGGCCGCGTGCGCCTTGGGGAAGCCGAAGCCGGAGAAGCCGACGAGCTTGTCGAAGACCTTGTCGGCCGTCTCGGCGTCCACTCTCTTCTCGGCGGCACCAGCGACGAACCGCTCGCGGTAGGCCTCGAGCGCATCGTGGCTCCGCTTGCGGCTCATCGCCCGGCGCAGCCCCTCGGCCTCTCCCACCGTGAAGCCGGCGAGCGCGATCGCGACCTCGAGCACTTGGTCCTGGAAGATGACGACTCCGAACGTCGAGCGCAGCGGCTCACGTAGGAGCTCGTGATCGACCGGGAAGACGTATGACGGGTCCTCGCGCAGCCGCTCTCGGGCATCGATGTAGGGATGCACCGCCTTCCCCTGGATCGGCCCTGGTCGGACGAGCGCGACCTGGGCGGTGAGATCGTCGAGATTCTCCGGCTTCGTGCGCAGGAGGCTCTGCATCTGGGCGCGACTCTCGATCTGGAACGCGCCCACCGTGTCGGCGCGCTTGATGTCCTCGAAGACCTCCTTGTCGTCGAACGGGATCCGCGAGAGGTCGATGATCTCGTCGTGTGCTCTTGCGATCTGCTCGACGCAGTCCTCGACTGCAGAGAGCATCCCGAGCCCGAGCAGATCGATCTTGAGGAATCCGGCATCGGCGCAGGAGTCCTTGTCCCACTGGCAGAGCTGGCGGCCGACCATCGCCGCCGGCTGCACGGGGACGAGCTCGATAAGCGGTCGGGTGGAGACGATCATCCCGCCAGGGTGCTGCGAGACGTGACGTGGCAGTCCCGCGATCTCGCCCGAGAGCCAGGCGAAGGCGCGCCAGCGCCGGGACTCGAGCTTCCGCTCGCCGTCGGGTAGTCGCGCGACTTCCTCCCCGACCCGACGCGCATCCCAGCCGTCCGAGAGCCGGGCGAGTCGTTCGAGCTCCGCGTATGGAAGACCGAGTGCCTTCCCCACATCGCGGATCGCGCCTCGCGAACGGTACGTCGAGAAGCTCGCCACGAGCGCAGCGTGCTCCCGTCCGTAGCGCTCGGTGACCGCAACGATGAGCTTCTCGCGGATGTCGCGCGGAAAGTCGAGGTCGATATCCGGGACGGAGGCGAGCTCGCGGTTGAGGAAGCGCCCGAGCGACAGCTCGTTCGAAACCGGATCGACGTGAGAGAGGCCCGTGAGATAGCAGACGATCGAGCCGACCGAGCTTCCCCGCCCGCGCCCAGGGGGCAGGAAGCTCCTCGGAGAGTCGAGCCCGCGCACCTCGCGCGCCGCCTGGCGCGCGAGCTCGAGCACCTCGTGGTGGAGGAGGAAGAAGCCGGCAAGGCCCAGCTCGTCGATCAGCTTCAGCTCGCCCTCGAGGCGAGAGCGCGCCTTTCGTTGTAGCAGCGAGTCTGCTCGCCTACGGACGGGTAGCGCTCTTCGACGGATCGCTGGCAGATCGCTGCGAGCTGGCGGATCGCCGGCTCGTCGCCGTCCGAGAAATCCGGGTAGTTGTAGCCGAGCTCTTCCGTCAGGTCGAAGTCGAGGCGTTCGGCGAGCATCGCGCTCCGCTCTGCGGCCGCCCGGTCGAAGGAGAAGCGCTCGAGCATTTCCTCCGGCGAGCGTAGGAAGCTCTCTCGATTCCCACGCCGCTCGGGCTCGCAGCCCTCGAGTGAGGTCCGGCAGCGGATCGCAACGAGGACGTCCTGGAGGAGGGTGCGCCGCGGATGATGAGCGTGGACGTCGCCTGTCGCGACCATCTCGACGCCGAGATGCTCGGCGAGGTCGCGAAGGAGCGAGGTTCGTCGCGTGTCTCCGCGCTCGAAGGGTCGCTGGAGCTCGACGAAGAAGCGCTCGCGGCCGAAAGCTCCCGCGAGCTGGGCAGCCGCGTTCGGGTCGAGGAGTCCCAGGCCGCGGCGCGCGCACCCCGAGAGGCAGACGAGCCCTTCAGAGCGCTCGGCGACCGTCTCCAGCGCGACCGACGGTGGGAGCGGTTCCCGGTCCTCCTTTCCCACTCGCCGCGTCCCCGCGTGCGCCGCTGTGAGTAGACGGCAGAGATTTGCGTATCCGCGCCGGTTCTCGACGAGCAACGTGATGTGAGCGCCGCCGTCGAGCGTGACCTCCGCGCCTGTGATCGCGCGCACCCCGAACGCCTTCGCTGCGTGTGCGAACTCGAGGGAGCCGTAGACGCCGTCGTGGTCGGTGAGCGCGAGCGCCTCGTAGCCGAGCTCCGCCGCTCGAGCTGCCAGCTCCTCCGGTTGTGACGCCCCGTCGAGGAACGAGTACGCAGAGTGGCAATGAAGCTCGACGTAACTGCCCATCGCTAGGCTGGAACGCCGTGGAGCCGATCGTCGTCACGGACGCGCCGAAGCGAACAGTGACCATCAGGCTCGCGAGCGACGAGCTCGTCGTCACCGAGACGCGCTACGCCGCCGGCGAGCGAGGACCCGACCTGCACGTGCATCACCTGCACGCGGACTGCTTTTACGTCCTCGAAGGGTCGCTTACTCTCGCGCTCGACGACGGCGAGCGCAAGCTGGGGCCGGAAGCGTTCGCTCTCGTGCCCCCCGATGTCGTGCACACGTTTCGCAACGACGGCCCGGGCGAGCTGCGCTTCTTCAACTTCCACGCGCCCGGGATGGGCTTCGACCGCTACCTGCAGGGGCTTTACGACGAAGAGCTTGCCGCGCCCTTCGACCAGCACCCGCCGCCCGAAGGCTGGCGGCCGTGATCCGAGCCTGGTGATCGCGGGCACGGGCGAGTTCGTCACCGATCGTCCGAGCCTCGAAGTCACTCTGCTCGCCGACGCGCCCGAGCTCGGCATCTCCTCGTCGCGAGCCGCGCCAGGCGGGCCGTCTCCTCCGCCGCACTTCCACCCGCGGCACGCCGAGTCGTTCCATGTGCTCAAGGGCGAAATGGCGTTCACCGTGAACGGCAGCGAGGTCCACGCCAGCGCCGGAAGCTGGGTGCATGTATCTCCCCGCGCTGTGCACACCTTCGCGTTCCCCGGCTCGGACGACGTGCGCTTTCTCAATGTTCACACGCCGAGCTGCGGCTGGGGCACTTTCCTGCGCGCGCTGCACAACGCCAGCGACGAGGACGGGCTCGCGGCGGCGCGGGCGGCGTTCGACCAGGAGGCTGTCTGAATGGACGTTCCGGTCGCCTTGCCGCCTGGCGAAGGCGAGCTCGTGGGAACGAGCGTCGTCAAAGCCGCTCGACCCGAGCTCTCGGCGCTCGAGTTCGAGCTGAAGCCGGGAGGCGGCGTCCAGCCCCACTTCCACAAGGGGCACAGCGACTCGTTCTACGTCCTCGAAGGCGAGGTCGAGTTCCACGTCGGCGACGAGGTCGTCCACGGGACTCACGGCGCGTACGTCCTCGCACCGCCGGGCGTCGTCCACTACTTCACAAACGTGAGCGACAAGCCGGCGAGGATGCTCAACCTCCACACGCCCGGAGGCTTCGTCGAGTACCGGCGCGAACTCGAGACACTCCGCGCGCAGGGCGTCGAGCCGGACGAGGCGTTCTTCGAGCGTCACGACATCTTCGACGTCTGAGTCGAGTACGGTTCGATCGTGAAGCAGATCTGGCAAGGTCGCGCGATGCAGGTCGCCGCGAAGTACGGCGACCAGGCGCCCATGGCCGCCGTTTGCTGCAACGCCTGCCGAACCTGTGCGACGACGAATCTCCTCGCACTCGCCTCGGGTGTGGGACTCGGTGCGCTCTACGCAGTCGGACGTTTCGCGAAGCACATCACGAAGTTCGCCTAGGCGTTCTGGGTGAACCAGCAACTCTTCTCTCCGTCCCGGTAGACGCAGACGTTCCGGCCGCTTTCGAGAACGACCTCGAAGTAGTGCCGGTCGACCGGCTCATCCGTCCACCAGCGGTCGACGACGCGCCACTCCTCACGCACGACTGTCACCAGCTCGCGGTTCACGACTCGCGGCGTTCCACCTGGCCCCGTCTCGACGAGCGCGGGCCGTGGCGCATTTAGTCGTCCCGCGGAACGACGAGCGCTCGCGCTTCCGGAACCCGCGACCACGGCGCCACCTCCACCACGGCACACACCGACCCTGTCCCCGTGCTCGCGCGTACCTGCCGCAGGCCTTCACGCAGGCGTCCGACAGCCTCTTCCCCGGCCGGCTCCACGAGCGCGAGCTGCTGCCCCGTATGCTCGGCGAGCTCGACCGCCTCGAGACGCAGCTCGACGATCGGAGCGGGGAGCTCGGAAAGCTTCGGTCCGAGGGCTGCACGCAGGCGCGCCGGCTCGGCAGTCGCATCACGAAGCGTCGCCACACGACGCCATGAGCCGCCGTCGACGAGCCGGGCGGCCAGCGCGAGTTTTCGAAACGGCCGCCCAGCTCGTTCTGGTCGCGCGAGCAGTCGCTCGAGGAGGGAGCCGAGCGCTCGTCGCAGCGTGAGCTCGTTCGCAACCGCCTCCGGAAAGGAGAGCGCCTCTGCGAGCTCTGATGCGGGCTTGCGCCCGCGCACTTTCGCCTTACGGCCTCCCTGGGAGAGCCGCCACGATTTCCGTCCCTCGACGCCCAGCCGCTCGGCGACCGCATGTCCGGGAAGCTGCGCGAGCTCGCCGATGTGCCGCAGCCCAAGACCCTCGAGCTCCGCGTAACGGTCGGTCGTCATGGGCAGCAACGAGAGCGGCAGCGGCTCGAGGAATGCCTGCTCGTCCTTCTGCGCCACGATCAAGATCTGGCCGGGTCGCGCCACGCTCGCCGCAGCGAGTGCGGTGAAGCGGCGTCCAGCGGCGCCGATGCGCGGATCCCAGGAGGAGCCGACCGCAGCAAGGGCACGCTCGAGCGCCGGCTGCACGCCTCCGTACAGCCGCTCGACCCCGCGCGTCTCGAAGACGACGGCGCCCTGCTCAGTTGGGTCGACCGCAAGTCCCGCGTCCTCGAGGCGCCGAAGCACCTCTTCCCACTCCTTCTCGGCGGTAGCCGGATCGCGGTCGACGAGGACGAGCGAGGGGCATGTGGCGAGCGCCTCGCCGAGACGCATCCCCGGCTTCACCCCTACCGCCTCCGCTGCGGCGTTAACCGGACCGAGGAGCGGCTCCTCTCCTGCCTCCGGTGCGAGCGCCGCAGGGACGAGTGCGAGCCGCGGGCGCGTGCGCAGAGCCGCTCTCAGCTCGAACCCGGGAATGAGGAGGCACGCGATCATCCGAACACATGTTCTATACGAACATACGTTCTCCTGTCAAGCTATGATCTCGCCTGTGAGCGTGGACTGGGATTGGACGCGGTCGTCTTCGACCACGTCAAGATCGGTGCGCGACGCGGGCGAGCATCGGTTCTACAAGACCGTCTCGAGCCGCTCGGCATCCCTCCCTCGGAAGGAGAGCGAGCGCGCAGTTCGCGAACCTCGTCGTCTCGGCTGACGCGGAGCCAGGCGGCCCGATCCACATCGCCTTCGTCGCGAACTCGCGGGAGCAGGTCGACTCGTTCCATCGCGCGGGGATCGAAGGCGGGCACCGAGACAACGGCGCACCTGGCGTGCGTGAGCAGTACAGCTCAGACGACGCAGGCCGCTACTACGCCGCCTTCCTGCTGGATCCCGACGGCAACAACGTCGAGGCTGTCCGCCGCGAGTTCTGACAGGAGGTCTAGACGCGCTGTAGGTGCGTGTCCTTGAACCCGGTGGGGTACTTGAGCCCGTAGCCGAGCAAACGATCGACGCCGATATGCGCGAGCCAGATCAGCGCGATCTGGGTTGCCGTGCTCGAGTCGCCGACAACACCGATCACGCCGAGCCCCACGGGCAACGTGTAGGTATGCACGACGTCGTAGATCACCGCACCAACAGCCGGCCCGCCCACGTACCCGACCATCGAGAGGTCGGGCGCGAGGATCAGGACTACGAGCACTAACCAGCCGTAGTTCGCGTCGAAGTAGAGGACGAGAGCTCCGACTGCGACGGCAAGCCCCTCGAGACGCAAGAGCCGGGACGGGAGTCGCTCGACCATCAGGCTGCTCCTTTCTTCGTTGCGCGGAAGCACTCGGTGACGTACGGGAGGCGGACTCCTTCCGACCCGGCTGTCTCGTCGTACAGGCGCCCCACTGCCTCGAGGACAGGCTGCCGTTCGGCTGATGGCAGCTTCGCGCAGTAGCTGCGCGAGAGGACGAGGTCGAGGAGCCCGTCCCGATCGAGTCGCTGCTCGAACGTGAACTCGGCGGTTTCGATCGCCCCGAACAAGCCGCTCTCGTCGATCGGCGCACTCACATCCCATTCGCTCACCGTCTCGTTCCCGATGATCTCGCTCAGGCGAGCCATCCAGGGGTCTCGGTCGTCGCGCGAGTTCCAGACGAGCGCGAGGCGGCCTCCGGGTCGAAGCACGCGGGCGATCTCGGGAAGCGCGACGTCGTCGTCGAACCAGTGAAATGCCTGGGCGCTCGTGACCACGTCGGCCGAAGCGTCAGGCAGAGGGATCTCCTCGGCGCGGCCCTTCCGTGTCGGGACGCCCGGGAGCACGGCCTCGAGCTCCGCGCGCATCTCGTCGAGCGGCTCGACGGCGGTGACGCGGTGCCCGAGTGCGATGAGCACACGGGTCAACTTCCCGGTGCCCGCACCGAGATCGACGACGTCTTGCGGCTCATCGCTCACGAGCCAGCGCACCGCCTCCGGCGGGTAATCCGGTCGTCCGCGCTCGTATGCCTCCGCAACCTCCGCGAAGGCCGTATACGGCCCGCGTGCCTTCGGGTCGCGGTTGACGATCACAGCGCGATCTCCGCGGCGACGTCGCGCATCGCGACCAGCCGCGGGACGACGTCGAGCGCGCTCTCGCGCGCGCAGAACGCGAGGTCGGGCTCGAGCTCCGGGGCGTTCTCCAGCAGGTTTCGCCCGCTCTTCGAAGCACGAAACGCCTCCTCCGCCCCGCTCCAGGTCGTGACGAGACGAGCGGCCGCCTCCGCTGCGTCCGTCCGCTCCCAGCCCAGAAGCTCGACGATCCGCCCGGCGACGAACGCGTCATCGAGGGCAAGCGTTCCCTGCACACCGGCGCAGACGACAAGGGCGTCCTCCCCCGCGTCGCGCGCTGCCTCGACAACTGCGGACAGATTCAACAGCGATGCGATGAGCACGCGATCGCATCGTTGCGCGGCGGCCACGACCGCTCTCGTTCCGTTCGTCGTCGAGAGGACGAGCGTCTTGCCGGCAGGCTCGAGGTACTCGCGTGGTGAGTTCCCGAGGTCGAAGCCCGGGATGCGGACGGCTTTCCGCTCGCCGCCGAGGACGCCTTCGCCGAGCGCATCTCGCAGCGTGGCGCGCCTCGTCGATCTCGGCGACGCAGAAGACCCGCTCGAAACCCGACGCAAGCGCCTGGCAGATCGTCGACGTCGCGCGAATGACGTCGATGACGATCCCGGTCGGGGCCGCACCGGCCTCGTCCGGTGTGAACACGACATCGACCTGCACGAGGGTACGCTAGCCGCGGTGGACGAACCTCTCCGCTGCTACCGGCATCCCGAGCGGGAGACGTACGTCTCGTGCTCCGACTGCGGCCGCGGGATCTGCCCGGACTGCATGACCTTCGGTCCCGTGGGCATTCGTTGCCCGGATCACGCGAGCACCGCGGGGAAGACCGCGGCGCCGCGTCGGGCAACCCGCCGAATGGGCAGTTCACTCACACGCTCGGGGCCGATCGTCACCTACGCGTTGATCGGCATCAACGTCGGCATCTATCTCCTGCAGCTCCTCATGGGCGGACAGATCAACGGAACGGGGAACTGGATCTACGAGCACGGCGTCCTCGTTTCGACGGCGGTCGACTCGTCGGGCCAGGTCATCGGCGTCGCCGAAGGGGAGTGGTGGCGGCTCATCACAGCCGCGTTCCTGCACTACGGGATCCTCCATCTCGGACTCAACATGCTTGTGCTGTGGATCATCGGGCCGCCGCTCGAGGAGTACTTCGGCCACGGCAGGTACCTCCTCGTCTACCTCGTCTCCGGGCTCGCCGGCTCGGCGGGAGCGCTGCTCTGGTCGCCAGATGTGCTGACCGTAGGGGCCTCCGGCGCGATCTGGGGGATCATGGGCGCGGCCCTCGTCCTCGAGGGGCGCAAGATCTACGTCTTAGGCGGCCAGGCGATGGGGCTCGTCATCTTCAACCTCGCGATCACGTTCCTGATCCCCGGGATCTCGATCGGCGGGCACGTCGGCGGGCTGATCGGAGGTGGGCTCTGCGCGCTTGCCTTCTCGAGCCTGCGGCGAACGCCGGCGCTGGCGACGCTCTCCGTCGCGGCCGTGGGGGCGGTGAGCGTGGCGCTCGCCGTCTCGCAAGTTCAGCTGTAGTCAGAACAACGCTTGCAACAGACTGTTGCAAGCGTTGTCTAGCCGCCGATCGCGACCGCAGTGACGCCCGCATCGACGAGCGCGGCCTGCGCTGCCGCAAGCCGTGCGAGCGGCACGCGGTACGGCGAGCACGAGACGTAGTCGAGCCCGAGCCGATGGCAGAACGCGACCGAGCGCGGCTCACCGCCGTGCTCTCCGCAGATCCCCAGCTTGAGGTCCGGCTTCGCACCTCTCCCGCGTTCGACCGCGATTCGCATGAGATCGCCGACTCCCTCCTCATCGAGCACCTCGAACGGGTTCCGCTCGAGGATGCCGTGCTCGAGATAGAAGGTGAGGAACTTGCCTTCGGCGTCGTCACGCGAGAAGCCGAGCGCGGTCTGTGTCAGGTCGTTCGTGCCGAACGAGAAGAAGTCCGCCACGGCGGCGATCTCGTCCGCTCGGAGGCATGCCCGCGGGAGCTCGATCATCGTGCCGCAGAGATACTCGACGTCCGGCTCCTCGGCGGCGACGCGCTCGGTCAGCTCGCGGAGCCGTGAGAGCTCCTCGCGAAAGCCGACCAGCGGATGCATGATCTCGACCAGCGGCGCGTCGCCGGTGCGCTCGCGGACCGCCTTCGCCGCCCGCACGATCGCCCGGACCTGCATCTCGTAGATCTCCGGAAACTGGAGGCCGAGCCGGCAGCCGCGCGTTCCGAGCATCGGGTTCGCCTCGTGCAGCTGGCGGATCCGGTCCCGCATCGCGTCCGACGTCGCTTCCTCGAGCGAAGGCAGGAACTCGTGGAGCGGCGGGTCGAGCAGGCGGATCGTGACCGGAAGCCCCGCCATCGCCTCGAAGATTCCCTCGAAGTCGGCTTGCTGCATCGGCAGGAGACGCTCGAGCGCGCCCCGGCGCTCCTCCTCGTCTCTCGCGAGGATCATCTCTCGCACGATCGCGAGGCGACCCTCGGCCATGAACATGTGCTCTGTGCGGCAGAGGCCGATGCCCTCGGCGCCGAATTCACGGGCTTTGGCGGCGTCCTGCGGCGTGTCCGCATTCGCGCGAACACGCAGGCGGCGAATCTCGTCGGCCCAGCCGAGGATCGTGCCGAAGTTCTCGTCGATCGCCGGTGGCACGAGCGGGACTGCGCCGATGATGACGTTGCCGGTGCCTCCGTCGATCGTGATCACGTCCCCGGCTCGAAGCTCGTGCGCGCCGATGGTCACGACGTTCGTCTTGTGGTCGATCGAGAGCTCTTCGCAGCCGACGACGCAGGGCTTCCCCATTCCTCGCGCGACGACCGCCGCATGCGACGTCATGCCGCCGTGTGCCGTGAGCACACCGCGCGCCTGGATGAGCCCGTGGATGTCGTCGGGCGTGGTCTCCCAGCGGACGAGAATGACGTCCTCTCCCGCCTTCCCGCGCTCCTCGGCCGTGTCCGCGTCGAGGACGATCGCCCCCGTAGCGGCGCCTGGGGACGCGTTCAGTCCTTGCGCTGCCACCTCCACCCGGGCCTCCGGGTCGATCATCGGGTGCAGGAGCTGGTCGAGCTGGCCCGGATCGATGCGCGCGACGGCTTCCTCGCGGGAGATCAGGCCCTCGTTCACCATCTCCGCGGCCACGCGAAGCGCTGCGGCAGCGGTCCGCTTGCCCGTGCGCGTCTGAAGGAGGTACAGCGTCCCTTCCTCCACCGTGAACTCGATGTCCTGCATGTCGCGGTAGTGGGTTTCGAGCAGCTCCAGCGTCTCCAGGAGCTGGTCGAACGCCTCGGGCATTCGCTCGGGCATACGTTCGATCGGCTCCGGTGTGCGGATTCCGGCGACGACGTCCTCTCCCTGTGCGTTCGAGAGGAACTCTCCGAAGAGACGCCGCTCGCCGGTCGCGGGATCGCGCGTGAAGCAGACGCCTGTGCCGGAGTGCTCGC